>NZ_CP051206.1:916500-1222000 GCF_012516395.1 Dolichospermum flos-aquae CCAP 1403/13F | reverse complement strand
CATATCTCGAAGTCCTGGCATTTACGCTATTAGACACAAAACTGAAGGATTACTTTACATTGGTAAAGCACAAAATCTGCGTAGCCGTTTCAGTGGAGGTCACAAAGCTTTTTTATGGGCATGGCTAGATAAATATAGAGACGAAGATGTGCGTATTGCAGTACAACCAATTTCTCATTGGGAAAATCCTGGGCTATTATTGGAGTTAGAAGCAATTATTCTCAGAGCTACTGAACCTCCTTACAACGTTCAAATACCAAGTGAGCAGTAACATTATGCAAGTAGAACTTTTAGAGCAACTTTCCGCTACTGATGCTAAAATTATCTTAGAACGCTTACCAGAAAAAATCAGAGTAGCTTTAATTGCTCGTGCTGCTGAAATTGACTATCCAGTAGAAGCTATTATTGAAATGGCGATCGCTAGTTTCCTAGATAGCGAAGCATTAGGTTTCGCAGACTGCAAACCAGGACGAGGACAATAGCAAACAACAAATATATATTAGTATTATTGAAAACTAATATATGGTCACTAAAATCATATACAAATCTGCAACTATTGTAACTGTTGTCATGGAGAATAAAATCATTGTTCCATAAATTGACTCAGTTCGATAATATTGCAATCGGAATCTTGAATAAAAATTGCAGACTCTGTATAATCTGCCTTTTTTTGTTTTGTTAAAATCAGTAAATTGACTTAAAACCGATAGATTTCAGTTAAAGATAATTGTAGGTTGGGTAGAACAAAGTGAAACCCAACATTTCTAAGATTTTGTTGGGTTTTGTTTATTAACCCAAATTACACATATATACGCGAAAATGAGCAAGTTTTGACGATAGATGCAGAATAAATACCCGGGCTAAATCTTGTGGTGCGGGCATCCTGCCCGATGGAATTATACAAACTTATTCCATAAGCTGTTACGCAGCTAAATTTGATATTTCGTAGCCTAGAGTCCTTGCCGTAAGGCTTTTGGGCAAAAAAAGTAAATGCGTAACAGCTTACTAAAAAATTTTGTTACGTATATTTAAGACAGATTGCTATCTGATACTAATTGTGGAAAAATGAAACCGTATTGTCCGATCTAAAGAATCTGGAAATGCAGCCTCTATCTCATAAAAACTCATAAAAACATGAATGGCATTTTTGGTTTTGTCACGTTAGTATTTATTAATTACATTTTCAGTGCTACAGTGTTTTTTTTGATCCCATATATTGATTATGCAAATATTATCGGTGTTTTGTCTTTAATATATTATTCGCTGACTATTATTCCTACATATATAAAAACACTTTTTCCGAATTTTTATAAGCAACAATATATTTGGAAAAGCTTGATGAAAAACCGACGTTACACAGGTGTTACTGCTTTTTGTTTTGCTTGGAATCACGCTGGATTATTGATTTGGCAAAAATCTTTAAATTTCTTAGATTTCAATACTTGCCTCCAATACTTTCAAGGCTTATCATCAATTATCATTTTCACTATTTTAGCCATAACATCTAATGACGAAAGTGTTAGAAAACTTAAAAAAAATTGGAAAAAAATACACAATTTAACCTATCTATGTTTGTTTATACTTCCCTGGCATATTTTAGATAAAATGTTCGGACGCTGGAGTTATCTCACTCCCTTTGCGGTTATTTTATCTATTAGTTTATCTTTGCTTTTTGTGACTAGACAAATAATCGAAATCAAGGAACAGTAACTAGTAGTTTGTCAAGATAAAAATGATGGACTGTAGTGTGAGCGTCTCGCTCACGCGGGCAAGATGCCCGCACTACCAAAAACCCGTTAAAATAAATTTGACAGACTACTAGTTACATCCCTTTTCTTGACACCTTATTCATCTTCAATTAATTTTACGGTTCTTCCGTACCTGTTATGCCAAATATGAGTTTATTTACCCCACAACCCATATAAATAAAGGATTTTATTGTTTTTGATACCAAATTTGTCAAAATAACCAATAAATTAATGTAAAATCCTTATATAACAAGGATCTTGGGATTTAAAAAAAATAATTTAGCATAACAAGTACCGAATAGCCAATTTTACTCAGGTACTTAATAACCAAAACAAAACCCCCTCTAAAAGAATAGAAGGGGCATTGTTGTTAAATAATAAACCTGGCATCGAGCTATTTTCACGTGGGGCTACCCCCAAACTATCGTCGCCGCAGCGGCGTTTCACCTCTGAGTTCGGGAAGGGATCAGTGTGGTTCCACCGCGCCATAGACACCAGGAAAGCCTTGCGGAAGTCAAAAGTCAAAAGTCAAAAGTCAAAAATTAAGTTTTGAGGTCTGAGTTTTAACTTGACAAAACCCTGAAGACTGCATTCGAGAAAGAGAAATCACAATAACAAATTGAATAGAGGTCAAGCCCTCGGTCTATTAGTACCCCTCAGCTTCATACATTACTGTACTTCCACTTAGAGCCTATTAACGGGTGTTCTGCCCGTGACCTTACCTACTTATCGTAGTGAGAGTACTCATCTTGAGGTGGGCTTCCCACTTAGATGCTTTCAGCGGTTATCCTCTCCGCACTTGGCTACCCAGCGTTTACTGTTGGTACAATAACTGGTACACCAGCGGTGCGTTCCTCCCGGTCCTCTCGTACTAAGGAGGACTCCTCTCAATACTCTTGCGCCTGCACCGGATATGGACCGAACTGTCTCACGACGTTCTGAACCCAGCTCACGTACCGCTTTAATGGGCGAACAGCCCAACCCTTGGGACGTACTTCCGCCCCAGGTTGCGATGAGCCGACATCGAGGTGCCAAACCTCCCCGTCGATGTGGACTCTTGGGGGAGATCAGCCTGTTATCCCTAGAGTAACTTTTATCCGTTGAGCGACGGCCATTCCACTCTGCGCCGTCGGATCACTAAGGCCTACTTTCGTACCTGCTCGACTTGTCGGTCTTGCAGTCAAGCTCCCTTCTGCCTTTACACTCTTCGCACGGTTTCCAAGCGTGCTGAGGGAACCTTTGCGCGCCTCCGTTACCTTTTAGGAGGCGACCGCCCCAGTCAAACTGCCCACCTGAAACTGTTCCCTCTCCGGCTGACGGAGATGGGTTAGAATTCTAGCTTCGCCAGAGTGGTATCTCACCGTTAGCTCCTTATTCCCCAAAAGGAATAACTCACCGCTTCCCACCTATCCTGCGCAAGCGAAGCCCGAACACAATTCCAGGCTACAGTAAAGCTTCATAGGGTCTTTCTGTCCAGGTGCAGGCAGTCCGTATCTTCACAGACATTCCTATTTCGCCGAGTCTCTCTCTGAGACACCATCCAAATCGTTACGCCTTTCGTGCGGGTCGGAACTTACCCGACAAGGAATTTCGCTACCTTAGGACCGTTATAGTTACGGCCGCCGTTCACCGGGGCTTCGGTCGCCAGCTTCACTTTCGCTGACCAGCTTCCTTAACCTTCCGGCACTGGGCAGGCGTCAGCCCCCATACGTCCTCTTTCGAGTTGGCGGAGACCTGTGTTTTTGGTAAACAGTCGCTTGGATCTCTTCACTGCGACCCACTGCTTAGGTGGGCACCCCTTCTTCCGAAGTTACGGGGCCATTTTGCCGAGTTCCTTAGAGAGAGTTATCTCGCGCCCCTTGGTATTCTCAACCTCCCTACCTGTGTCGGTTTCGGGTACGGGTGTTCTATCTTCATCACATAACTAGCTTTTCTTGGCACTATCCTTCACCACGCGGAGTTCGTAAACTCCTCCCAAACCAATCAGGGTATGGCTATCTCTCATGCGTCCCTAACTATGCTCCCATAGAACAGTAAGTGACTATTGACACTTTGTCCATCGACTACGCCGTTCGGCCTCGCCTTAGGTCCCGACTAACCCAGAGTGGACGAACCTGGCTCTGGAACCCTTAGGGTTTCGGGGTGTATGATTCTCACATACATTTGCGCTACTCAAGCCGACATTCTCACTTCCGTTTCGTCCACAGCTGCTCGCCGCTACTGCTTCTACCTACGACGGAACGCTCCCCTACCGATTATGATTAGTAATCCCACAGCTTCGGTACATCACTTAGCCCCGTTCATTTTCGGCGCAAGATCGCTTGACTAGTGAGCTATTACGCACTCTTTCAAGGGTGGCTGCTTCTAGGCAAACCTCCTAGTTGTCTAGGCAATCTCACCTCCTTTATCACTTAGTGATGATTTGGGGACCTTAGCTGGTGGTCTGGGCTGTTTCCCTCTTGACAATGAAGCTTATCCCCCACTGTCTCACTGGCTGTGTGTTCTCTGGGTATTCTGAGTTTGTCTCGATTTGGTACCGGTCTCCCAGCCCGCACCGAAACAGTGCTTTACCCCCCAGATTTAATCACAACCGCTGCGCCTCAACACATTTCGGGGAGAACCAGCTAGCTCCTGGTTCGATTGGTATTTCACCCCTAACCACACCTCATCCGCCGATTTTTCAACATCGGTCGGTTCGGACCTCCACTTGGTGTTACCCAAGCTTCATCCTGGACATGGTTAGATCACCAGGGTTCGGGTCTATAAACACTGATATCACGCCCTCTTCAGACTCGGTTTCCCTTTGGCTCCAGCATTCTCGCTTTAACCTACCAGTGCCTATAAGTCGCCGGCTCATTCTTCAACAGGCACGCGGTCATCCGTTAAATCGGACTCCCACTGCTTGTAAGCTTATGGTTTCATGTTCTATTTCACTCCCCTTCCGGGGTTCTTTTCACCTTTCCCTCGCGGTACTTGTTCACTATCGGTTACACAGTAGTATTTAGCCTTACGAGGTGGTCCTCGCTGATTCACATGGAATTCCTCGTGCTCCATGCTACTCGGGATTCAGCTACTATCCTTTGACTTTCAACTACGGGACTTTCACCCCCTCTGGTACAGTATTTAGCTGTTTCGTCTAGTCTCTAGATTCGATATCGCTGTCCCACGACCCCAAAGGATAAATCCCTTGGTTTAGGCTCTTCCCCTTTCGCTCACCACTACTTAGGGAATCTCTAGTTTGATTTCTCTTCCTCCAGCTACTAAGATGTTTCAGTTCGCTGGGTTGGCTCTTTCCTGTCTATATATTCAACAGGTAGTACATAGGGTTGCCCCATTCGGATATTTCCGGCTCATAGTTTGCTTCCAACTCCCCGGAACATTTCGTCGGTAACCACGTCCTTCTTCGCCTCTGTGTGCCTAGGTATCCACCATTAGCCCTTATTAACTTGACCACATTTCTTTTTGTCTGCTTTGATGAAACATTCTCATGTTTCACGTCTGCGCTGCTAATTCTCTTTCTCTTATGCAGTTTTCAAGGTTCTGGCTGGAATTTAACCCAGCAGTCAAAAACTATTATCAATAGTTTCAGTTGCTGTTCTTTTTCCAAATGTGGAGGTTAGCGGACTCGAACCGCTGACATCCTGCTTGCAAAGCAGGCGCTCTACCAACTGAGCTAAACCCCCAAAAAGAACTCAAAATTTCTAGTCATGCTTCAAAAATATTTAATTTTGACTTTTGACTTTTGATTTTTGACTTCCTTCAGGTGGGCCATCCTGGACTCGAACCAGGGACCTCACCCTTATCAGGGGTGCGCTCTAACCACCTGAGCTAATAGCCCTTATCGAACCAAACCATAGTTTGAAAGCTTTACTTCAAGTCTGCGACCGACCTAGGTTAGACCAATTTAGGCTCTATTAGCAATTTTCATTGCTTTCAAGTTCTAAATGGATTAGGTCTCCCTAAAAGGAGGTGATCCAGCCACACCTTCCGGTACGGCTACCTTGTTACGACTTCACCCCAGTCATCAGTCCTACCTTAGGCATCCCCCTCCAAAAGGTTGGGGTAACGACTTCGGGCGTGACCAACTTCCATGGTGTGACGGGCGGTGTGTACAAGGCCCGGGAACGAATTCACTGCAGTATGCTGACCTGCAATTACTAGCGATTCCTCCTTCACGAAGGCGAGTTGCAGCCTTCGATCTGAACTGAGCTCCGGTTTATGAGATTCGCATCACATCGCTGTGTAGCTGCCCTTTGTCCGGAGCATTGTAGTACGTGTGTAGCCCAAGACGTAAGGGGCATGCTGACTTGACGTCATCCCCACCTTCCTCCGGTTTGTCACCGGCAGTCTCTCTAGAGTGCCCAACTTAATGCTGGCAACTAAAAACGAGGGTTGCGCTCGTTGCGGGACTTAACCCAACATCTCACGACACGAGCTGACGACAGCCATGCACCACCTGTGTTCACGCTCCCTAAGGCACTTCCATCTTTCAACGGAATTCGTGACATGTCAAGTCTTGGTAAGGTTCTTCGCGTTGCATCGAATTAAACCACATACTCCACCGCTTGTGCGGGCCCCCGTCAATTCCTTTGAGTTTCACAGTTGCCTGCGTACTCCCCAGGCGGGATACTTAACGCGTTAGCTACGGTACAGCTCGGGTCGATACGAGCTACACCTAGTATCCATCGTTTACGGCTAGGACTACTGGGGTATCTAATCCCATTCGCTCCCCTAGCTTTCGTCCCTCAGTGTCAGTTTTGGCCTAGCAGAGCGCCTTCGCCACCGGTGTTCTTCCTGATATCTACGCATTTCACCGCTACACCAGGAATTCCCTCTGCCCCGACCATACTCTAGCTTTGTAGTTTCCACTGCTTTGATCTGGTTGAGCCAGACTCTTTAACAGCAGACATACAATGCCACCTGCGGACCCTTTACGCCCAATCATTCCGGATAACGCTTGCATCCTCCGTATTACCGCGGCTGCTGGCACGGAGTTAGCCGATGCTTATTCCTCAGGTACCGTCATTTTTTTCTTCCCTGAGAAAAGAGGTTTACAACCCAAGAGCCTTCCTCCCTCACGCGGTATTGCTCCGTCAGGCTTTCGCCCATTGCGGAAAATTCCCCACTGCTGCCTCCCGTAGGAGTCTGGGCCGTGTCTCAGTCCCAGTGTGGCTGATCATCCTCTCAGACCAGCTACTGATCGTCGCCTTGGTGAGCCTTTACCCCACCAACTAGCTAATCAGACGCAAGCTCCTCTTCAGGCAGCAAGCCTTTTACCTCTCGGCACATCCAGTATTAGCCACCGTTTCCAGTGGTTGTCCTCGACCTGAAGGTAGATTCTTACGCGTTACTCACCCGTCCGCCACTATCTCCGAAGAGACCGTTCGACTTGCATGTGTTAAGCATACCGCCAGCGTTCATCCTGAGCCAGGATCAAACTCTCCATTTTGGTTCGTCTGTTATCAGCTCTTTCAACCGTTTTTACAACCACGGTCAGGTTATTTTCTTTTTCTGACGCAGGGTACTTGTTGTATTCTGGCTTTCAAACTATAATATTTTCAAGGTTCGGTGCGACTTTGGCGTGGCGTTTTTCTCGCTTCGCTTCAGGCACTTATTTAATATATCGAACCTGCTTTGGTTTGTCAACTACTTTTTCAAACTATTTTGGAATTTGTTTTTTCGTTCTGCCTGAAATCCTTGTGAGGCAAGGGTTGTGAGTGTTAAAATCCTGAATTTTCTGCCCTGTTAGTGGTGTTTTTGATTGGGCTGAGTTGGTGGAGTTCCACGTCTGGGGTTTTTTGATTCATTAGAGAAGGGGTAGAAACAGCTTGATAATTTCTACCCATAACTATCCATATATTACTGTTTGTCCAAGTCTTCAATAAGTTGATCAACAAATTCCCTTAACCGTTGCTGCTGTGTTAGGGACGGTTTTAATTTTTTCTCAACACCTTAAACTGCAAAGGTGATTTATCGTACGCTACCTGATTTTGTGGTTTAAATTTAATCCGAGGCATTGCCAAATCCTAATATGTCTGATATACTAGATATCATAGCACAACATTGAAGGTCGAGTCAATGCTTTTATCATTCAAAACTGCACTAATTCCAAATAACCGACAGATTACAGCTTTTCGCAAAGCTTCTGGAGTCGCTAGACACGCTTACAACTGGGCAAATGCTCAAATCAAGGATATTTTAGCTGCTCAAAAAGAAGGCGAAAAACTTAAATTACCATCAGCTATTGACTTGCATAAAAAGTTAGTTGCTGAGGTAAAATCTGAGCATATTTGGTATTACGAAGTTAATAAAAATATCCCTCAGAAGGCGTTAGCTGATTTACGCCAGGCTTGGGATAGGTGTTTTGTAAAAAACATCAAAACAACCACGATTCAAAAAGAAAGGTCAACGTGATTCTTTCTATTTGGAGTCAGGAACTAAGGCGAAACCAGCAATTAAAAATGATGGTAAAAGAATTAAATTACCGTCAATTGGCTGGGTACGTTTAGCAGAACCTTTACCGATTACAGCAACTCATAATTGCGTGATTTCTAGACAGGCTGATAAATGGTTTATTTCTGTTAAATACGAAGTTGAAAAACCTGCTATACTTGCAGACAGACCGACCATTGGTGTTGACATTGGTATCAAAGAATTAGCAGTTTGCAGTAATGGTGAAGTATTCGAGAATCCTAAAGCCTACCGCCATAAGAGTAAACGCATGAAACGTTTACAGCGTAGTGTGAGCAGGAAAATTAAAGGCTCTAATAACCGTAAAAAAGCTGTGAGAAAATTGGCTAAATTACACGCCAAAGTTTCTAATATTCGCAAGGATTCTATTCACAAATTAACCTACTATCTAGCTAAAAACCACAGCATAATTAAGATAGAAGATTTGCACGTTAAGGCATTTTTGAAGGACCACAAATTAGCAGGTGCAATTGCAGATTGTGGGATGTATGAATTTAAAAGGCAATTAGAGTACAAAACTGAGAAATTCGGGAGTGAACTAATCCTTGTGGATAGGTTCTTTCCTAGTTCCCAAATATGCTCTAACTGCGGTAATCATCGTCATAAAATGCCATTAAAAAACCGCGTTTATATTTGTCCTGATTGTGGCTATAAAGCTGACAGGGACTTAAATGCAGCGCGTAATATTGACCGATGGTTTGTGGATATTTTTATCCCTGTAGCGTAGCGGTTCCTTTTAGGAACTACGGTCAGAAACGGTAAGTTCTACCGAGATTGCCTGTAGAGCGGAAAAACCTCTTAGAAGCCATTCTAAGACCGTGATGAAGCAGGAAGTAAACACTAAGGTTATCGCTGTCCAGATGTGTCTAGACTTTGGTAATTTTGGGTAAGTTTTATAGAACGGAAGACAATTATTGATAGTGTTGAGTGGATATAGATATTAGAAGATAATATGAAGAGTTCAGTGGCTGTACTACCACCGTTTTTGGTGCTGGATCAATTGTTGCAAAGTTGGTTGTTGGAAGATATTGGTAGAGGAGATCGCACTACTCAATCTTTATTATCCCCAAATTCCGCGAGAGGACAAGCTAAGTGGATAGCTAAAGCACCTGGGATAATTGCGGGTTTACCAGTTGCGGCTAGGGTGTTTAAGCTTTTAAATAATGAGGTTGATTTTATCAGTTTGACTGATGAGGGTACACCATTTGAACCGGGACAGGTGATAGCAGAAATCAATGGTTCTCTGGATACGCTGTTGATGGGGGAACGGGTGGCGTTGAATTTGGTGATGCGATTAAGTGGAATTGCCAGTTTGACTAATATATATGTAGAAAAAATAGCTGATTTACCTGCTCAGTTGGTGGATACGCGCAAAACTACTCCAGGGTTGAGAATTTTGGAAAAGTACGCTACTGCTTTGGGTGGGGCGATGAATCACCGCATGGGTTTGGATGATGCGGTGATGATTAAGGATAATCATATTGTTGCGGCTGGGGGAATTGGGGAAGCTATTACCCGCATTCGTTCTCACGTTCCTTATCCTCTGACAATTGAGGTGGAAACGGAAAATTTAGCTCAGGTGCGGGAAGCGTTACGGCACAAAGTTGATATTATTATGTTGGATAATATGTCTTTGTCTATGATGAGTGAAGCTGTATTATTGATTCGTGAAGAAGATAGTCGGGTGAAGATTGAGGCTTCGGGAAATGTAACTTTGGAGACTGTTCGCGCTGTGGCGGAAACTGGTGTTGATTATATTTCTACTAGTGCGCCTATTACTCAGTCTAAATGGTTGGATTTGAGTATGAGAATGGTAAACTGTCTGATAGCGTAGCGTGGCGCAAGCCATATCAGGATATCCACCGATTAAAGGATTAACAGGATGAGAAATTTACCAATTACCAATTACCAGGCTCAATTAGATGACTAGCAACTTGAGTTAATAGAGGAACTGGGAAATTCTCTCTACAGCAGTTTCTAAGATTTCTGGTTTTTGTACTAATGCAAAGCGAACGTATCCTTCACCGAATTGACCGAAGCCGACTCCTGGGGAAGCTGCTACACCTGTTTGTTTAACTAATTCGGTGCAGAATTCTATAGAATTATGACTCCATTGTGGGGGTAGTTTTGCCCAAATGTACATTGTGGCTTGGGGGGTGGGAACGTTCCAACCAATACGGTGTAAGGCTTTGATGAAGGTGTCGCGGCGTTGACGAAAAGTATCAACGGCAGATTTTACACCATCTTGGGGTCCGGTGAGGGCAGCGATCGCTCCGTTCAAAATTCCCAAATATTGGTTAAAATCAACGGTGGCTTTGATTTGCTTTAAGGCTTGAATTAATTGCGGATTCCCAATTGCATAACCAATGCGGAAGCCACCCATATTATAAGACTTAGACAGGGTAAAGAATTCAATAGAGACGCTTTTTTCGGTGTCAGCTTGCAAAATTGAGGGAACAAGAGATTTTGAAGTTTGGGTTTCTGCTGCGAAAACTAAGTCTACGTAGGGGAAATCGTGAACAAGAACTATATTATGTTGTTGACAAAAGGCTACGGCTTCTTGAAAGAAGGATAACGGGGCGATCGCACTGGTAGGATTATGGGGATAGCTTAATACCATTAACCGCGACTGGGCTAAAATGTTGGCGGGAATATCACTAAAAACTGGTAAAAAATTATTTTCTGGTTTTATTGGCATGGTGTAAATTTGACCACTAGCCAAGTATACTCCCCCGGCATGGGAAGGATAACCAGGATCTAATAATAAAGCAAAATCGCCGGGATTAAGCACGGCTAAAGGCAAATGGGCTGTCCCTTCTTGAGAACCAATCAGGGGTAAAACTTCTGTTTCTGGGTCAACTGGGATACCGAATTTTTGCTCGTACCACTGGGCTGCGGCTTGACGGAAATTTTGAGTACCACGAAATAATAAGTAGCCATGAGTGCTAGGATCATAGAGAGATTGGGCGATCGCTTCTATGACGTGATTCTCGGCTGGTAAATCTGAAGAACCCAAGGACAAATCAATTAATTCTCTTCCAGCAGCCAAAGCAATGGTCTTGGCTGTGTCCATATCCGCAAATACATTAGATTTTAAAGGTTGTAACCGGGTGGCAAATTGCATTTTAATTATTAGTCATTGGTCATTAGTCATGAGTGAGTGATCAGAAACTATGGAGTTTTGATCACTGACGGGTAACTAATTATTATTTAAATGCTGATCTAAAAAACTGAGTAATTTATTTTTACTAATTACTCCTTCAGTAGATTCTAATACTGTTTCTCCTCTTAGTAACCTAAGAGCGGGAAGACCTTCTACCCGATATTCCTTGACGGTGAGTGGATTAGGGTCGGCTTCTATTTTAACAATTTTTAGGCGATCGCCATAAGTTGTTGCAGCCAAGTTAATCAGTGGTGACATCAATTGACAAGGACCACACCAGGAAGCCCAAAAATAGACCAATACAGGCTGCTCGGCTTTTAATACTTCTGTTTCAAACTCAGCATCAGTGATAGTGATTATACACTTGTTCATTATAATCTCCATTAGGCGGTATTGATCAAAGTTGACACACAGAATAGAGAATACTTTATCCCAATCTGTTCCCACTTCACTATTTATAGCAGGCAGAGGGAAATGTTTATTTCGTTTTACTCAAAAATCAGAAAGTACAAACTATATAGATTTGAAAAATGATTGTGAGACAACAGAGGATTTCTCACCTATGCCTACTTGCTTATAATTGTCAACTAGATAATACTTAAAAAATTCTGTTATTTTATCAGGCAAATATTATTACAGCATATTGCAGGTTAATAAAAGACAAAATTTAGTGATAAAGCTATGTGGCTGTAGAGGTTGAGTCATGCTGTAATGTCAGTATTTATAAAAATATTTTCAATGCTTATTGCAAATAGTTGACAAAAACAGCGATAAAGATTTATGCTATTTTTGTCATTAACTACGCCAATTTAATACCTTAATCAAAATCACTAGTCGTGAAAACTCTTGACTAGTAAGCTTTTTATTGAGGATAAGTGAGTATTGTCGTGACAAAAGAACCAATAAGCATTTGGAAAAATTATTTTGTTAATGCTAAATAGTGTCAAAATAAGCCTTGGAGAAAATTTACTAATAGCTAAACTACAAGCTTATTCACAATTTTTGGCAACTAAATGCGATTACTTTAATTTATCCGAGAGGAGGATTACTTAAATGATGAAAGAAGAATATACCGACTTAGTCAACACAGAGTTTCCTAGACAGCTAGATATCGCCAAAATCAGCGTTTATGGCTTAAGTATTCTTTCAGCAGCATTGTTTCTTTCTCTGCCTTTTTTTAACATCTTCAATCCTAGTCCGTGGCAAAGATGGATAGGTACAGTACATGGCTTCGGTTCTTTACTATCCACAGTAGTTGCAGTGTATACAGGACATTTAGCCTTTCCCTTGCTGCGGGGAGGGAGTAAAATTTTACCGCAGATGCGGACTTTGACATTTTGGTCAACAGCGATCGCATTTTTAGGTATTGCCACAGGCAACTTAGCATATATGCGCTACCGAGCTAATATAGAATTTGGTGGCGCTCGTGCGTGGTTAATAGAAAATACACCATTAGGACAATACATATTAATGGAATATCACGAATTTACCGTGTTATTTACATTGCCAATAGGTGTAGCTTGTACGTTGATTTTGTGGCAATATGGCGACTCAATTTTAGAAAAAGAAAATCGCCCAGTTTTAACAGCAACTTGTGTGGCTTTAATGGGAATGATGTTTTTTGCAATGGGTGGACTAGTCACCGGACTTAGTATTGCAAAACTTCATACTTTGTAAGTTTTTCAATGTTAACTATTAACCAATAAAAATCAGAAAATGACTAAAGATCTATCACGGGCATCTGAATTTAAAACAGAGCCTATCTATGGCAAAATTTGGAGTTCATTGAAAAGATTTCCTGGTGTTTTAGCTAAAGGAGCAAACAAGCCGCCTGCAACTTCTGGTCCTGCCGCCGCAGCATTAATTAGTGGAGGAATAGGATGTTTTACGATGATGGTGGCACATCATTTATCAGACACATCTAAACAGCGAGAAAAAATACTTAAAGACCTTGGTGGTTGGATACCCGGAAGCCATAATCCTAGTAAACTTTGGGGAAACATTGGCAGCTATGCCGGCAAAGAAACTATGTTGCTGATTGGTTGGCTGGTCAGTTGGGTGATTCTTTACTTTTTGTGGAAAGACAAACAAATTAAATCTAAAACCATCTTTTTCTGGATATTTTTCCTATTTGTTGCGGCTACAGCTATGAGTTGGCATCCCCTGTTTCCATATTTACCTTTGCATTAAAGATTGAGGAATTTAAAAATGCTACAAACGCCAAGAGACGTTCTTGAAAAAAGAATGCACAAGTATGTTTTTGGTTTAGTAGGAGTGTTTCTTTTGTTTGCAATTACCTTACCGATTGCTTGTTTAAGAGTAAAGCAAGATAAAAGACTTATTAACTACAACTTCCATTTAAAGTCTTTAACTTTGGAAGGTAAATTAGTTGAACCCTCTAGTCCATCACAAGAGACTCAGCCACAGAAGCATTAAAAAATGAAAAAACTACAAAAATCAAGAGACCCACCAAGCGGTTTAAACTCTTGATTTGGTAACCACAAGATTTTGTTGTTGGTTTATAATCCGTTAAATATTGTCAAATATCTGGAACATATTTGCATTCATATTTTGACCCCAGAATTTTGCTTCAGTTGAGCGATGGCACTTCGTGCTGGCTAAGGGCGATATCACTTCGCTGATTGCTTGTGGACTGGGTAATATTTTCATGGGCATTTACCATACCAATTTTTAGGAAATTTTCTCAATGATATTCAACGCAAATGACACATCTTCTCTGCTTCCAGGCAGCACCGCCTTTCCAATAGGTAATTTATCCGACCCATTATTACCCCTAAATCCCCCACCCCTCGGCTCTGCTGCCCCTATCTATGGCACAGGGGCGGATGATGTGATCAATGCCGTAAGCAAAGTTGTCGTCTACGCTGGTGATGGCAACAACGTCGTTCTCACGGGCAACTACAGTGATGTGATTTATGCTGGCTCTGGTCGGGACATTATTGATGCAGGCAAAGGCAACAACTTCATTTCTGCGGGAGAAGGAGTAAACCTGATCACCACTGGGTTGGGTAATGATGTCATCTACTCCGGTGCGAGTAGTGATTTTATTGATGGGGGTGCTGGGAATAATGTCATCTTTGCAGGGGAAGGCAACAACCGCATCCTGACGGGTAAAGGCAACGACACAATTTATGCCGGGGCAGGGAACGACACGATCTACTCTGGTAAAGGCAACGACACAATTTATGCCGGGGCAGGCAACAATGTGATCAACGCAGGTACTGGGAATGACTCGGTGTACCTCGGCAGCACCGGCAAAGACAAGCTAATCCTGGAAGGCGGCACAGGTTCCGTCGCTGTGTGGGGGTTCAATACCACGTCCGACAAAGTGCGGTTGGGGGAAAGCTTACTGGGTAAATCCCTCAGCTTTACCAGCAGCAATGGCGACACCTTGGTGTATGCGGGTAATGATCTTCTCGCAACGCTCAAAGGAGTGGCATCTGGATCTCAGGCTTTGGTGGACAACGGACCACTCTACCGTTACGCAGCAACTGATTTGGGTTCTCTCAGTACCAACCCTAATGGTTCAGTTAACGTAGCTTCGATTAACGACTTAGGACAAATCGCCGGACGCTTTGACACAGGCGCAACTTTCACCAATACAAACGCCACCACGGGTGTAGTAAATACTAACAACCTCGTGCGTCAAGGCTTCATCTGGGAAAATGGCGTGCAAACTGCCATAACCAGCACTGGATTGAAAAATGGTCAGTCTGATTTCGGTGCAGCAAATGGCGAAACAGTCACCCTGCTCACCCCCAATGTTAACACCATTAGCGATCGCGGTGTAATCCTGGGAACGGCTGATGAAGTGCGACAACCGAATCCTCTAGCCACGGACCGCGCCCTAGTTTGGGAAAAGAACGGCAGTAGCTACAACCTGACAATCAACGACTTTGGGGGCGTGGAGAGCTACTTCTTGGACATCAACAACAGGAACCTCATCTCTGGTCGTAATATTGAAGCATCAGGTTACGACAACCCGCTTTACTGGGAAAATGGCGTGGTAACTGCCTTGACAGATCTGTCCGTGAGCGGCGACGGCGGCACAGCCCGTGGAGTCAACGGTAATGGTCAAATCGTCGGATATGTGGACAGCGACCGAGTTTTGGATGGATCTGCCAAGAACACCGCCATTGTGTGGAATAAAGATGCCAACGGTGTATATCAACTCACTGATTTAGGCACTTTTGGTGGAGACCAAGCTACCTTGCGAGATATCAACAACGCGGGTCAGATTATTGGTTCTTCAACTAGTGGTAGTGGCAGCACCGCGACTAGTACGCCATTCTTGCTCCAAGCAGATGGTACATTCACTGCGATCGGTAGCTTAGGCGGTAACACTGGTTCTGTTAACGGAATCAATGAATTTGGTCAAGTCGTAGGGGCTTCTCAAATCGCCGCAGCTACAAATCATGCCTATGTTTGGAGCGGCGGTGTGCTGTCTGACTTGAACAACTTGCTGACCACACCGCTTACCTATAACGGTGCGACTGTAACTTTGACAAGTGCCACTAGCGTTAACAACTTCGGACAAATCGTGGCGACTGGAACCTATACTTACGTGGATAACTCAACTGCAACTCCAACCACCAAAACAGGGACTCGATCCTACGTGCTGAATGTTGCTTAGTAGTATTTAGGAAGTCACCAGAATTAAAAGGGGTCTGACTCCCGATGGGAACAGTAAATAGGAAAAACTGTTCCCTAATTTATCAATAATTTAGCAATTACCTTATCATTAACTGTGGTAGCTTAGATGTTACCGTGAAAATTTGGCGATCGCATAGATTATAGATATTGAAATTAAGCCTTTTTCAGATATTTACAATTATCCTTTTGACAGCAGTTTTCATATATATGAAAAATCCCACACAAATCAGATGTGTGGGATTAACTGGATTAAATTATCTGTAAAAACTACAGATTATCCAATTGTTTGCGTAGAGCCTCTAATTCAGCATCAACTGGTTGAGCAGGTTTAGTTGTACTGGTTGGTTGTGCTGGAGTTGCGGTGCTGGGTTGTTCTGGGGTGAGTAGTTTTGGTTCGGGTGCAGGTGCGAGCGATGCTTTCATTGCAGCTAATTCATCATCAACATCACTACCAGATTCCAAACGTGCAAATTGGTTTTCTAAATCTGAACCTACTAATTCTGCGGTAGACTGAGCGCGAGATTCTTGAAGCAACACTTTTTCTTCCATGCGCTCAAAAGCGGACATGGCACTGCTGGTACTCATCCCACTCACCATATTTCCCAATTGTTCTTGGGCTTTGGCCGCAGTAATCCTGGCTTTGAGCATTTCTTTCTTGGTTTTGGCTTCAGAAATTTTGCTCTCTAACTGGATTAAATTCTTTTTGAGACCTTCAACTTGAACAGTTTGCTGATCTAGACTAGTTTTTAAAGCCGTAGCAGTATCAGTGTAAGTTTTCTTCCGCTCTAATGCTTGACGTGCTAGGTTTTCATCACCTTTTTGGAGGGCAAGTTGGGCGTTGCGTTGCCACTTATTAATTTCATTTTGTCCCTCATTATACTGCTTCTCTGTACGTTTTTGGGCAGCGATCGCTTGCGCTACCCCTTGACGCAACTTCACCATGTCCTCTTGCATTTCCAAGAGGGCTTGTTCCAGCATTTTTTCTGGATCTTCGGCTTTACTGACTAAATCGTTGAGGTTAGCACCAACTACTCGTTTAAGGCGATCAAATAATCCCATAAATTTATTTTTCCTTTAGAGGTTTACGCTCTTGGTTAGATAGTTAGCTTTTCTACTATATTAATAGCTACCCATGCCAATGTAGTCTTTCCAGTCTGAATTACTATCTTTTTTTCTATTCTGAATCATGAACCTATCAATTAGCTATATTAACCAAGCAAACTTATTATTCGGGTGTTTTGGGTAAATTATGATCTGGCTGAGGATTTTCTCCTTGATTTAGCATATAAGTTTTCATTGCTGCCAGTTCTGTATCAATATCATGATCAGAATCTAAGGATGCAAATCTTTTTTCTAGATCATCACCACCCAGTGTACTAGCAACTTCTGATTGTGCTTCTATCTGTAAAACTTTTTCTTCCATTCGTTCTAATGCACCTAAACTAGATGTGGCAGAAGCACCAGTTAGCATTTCCTGAAGCCGATAAGAAGCTTCGGCCGAACGTGCGCGAGCGATATACATATCTTTTTTGGTTTTCACTTCAGCCAGTTTTAACTCTAGAGTCCGCATATCTTGCTTTAATTTGGCGACTACATCTTTTTGATGTTGAATTTGACTGGTTAAGGTTGTAGCGGTTTCTTGGTAAAATTTGCGTTTGCTGAGGGCTTCCCGTGCGAGAGACTCATTGCCTTGCTGGAGGGCTAATTGGGCGCGACGATACCATTCCTCAGATTGGGATTCTCCTGCGGCTGCTTGGCGTTCTGTGCGCTTTTGGGTGGCGATCGCTTGAGCTACCCCTTGACGCAATTGTACCAAATTCTCCTGCATTTCCATGAAAGCTTTTTCCAGAATTTTTTCTGGATCTTCTGCATTGCTGACTAAACTATTGAAATTAGCGCGAATCACCCGCAGAATACGGTTAATAACTTCCATATTGGCTCTACCGAATGAGTATGAATTAGCCAGACTTCGCCCCGCTTCGCCCCCGCTTCGCTAACACGCAAAGGCGCAAAATCGCAAAGGTAAGAGTTTTCGGAATTAAAATTAAGTAAATTTCATTCCTGAATTCAGCAATACCAAGGTTTTTTTATTATGGCTCTTGTAACCGTCCTTTGATCCCTTTTGCTTCTAGTTCTTGCAATTTCCGCTTAATCTCATCCTTGGTTTTCAATGCACCTAAATAAATAAATTTTTGATTGGGTGATAAATAAGCATCAGGAACTACTTGCTTTGCTGCTGTTAAAGCTTTGTCGCCTTGATTATCAGCAATAATATAATAGTAGCCGTTAGTTGACGGTTTCACATCTTCTGTAAGGGGTGATGCGGTGGCTGTAGGCTTTGGTAGAGGTGTGGAAAGAGTAGAAAGAGGGGAAAGAGTGGGTAATGGAGTTATAGGAGTTATAGGAGTTATAGGAGTTATGGGGGGTTGAATAGCTAGGGGAGTGGGGACGATTTGGGGAGTAGGTTTAATCTTTGGTGTTAAATCTACGATATCTTGAGGATCTCTGACTTGTCGAAATTCTTGGGTAGCTAAATTAGGATATTTGACTATGGGAGTGATTTTGGGTTCGCTAGTTGGTTGAGAATTATTTTCTATTACTTCAGTATTTACCGCAATTGGTGATGAATTATTGTTTGGTAAGTTACTGAAATTAAATTTAGGCAAAGTTTTGGGATTTAAGACTACATAACCTAAAGTTAAAGTTGCTAACAATAGCAATAGCATTGAACCAATTTCCAGAGGGGATAGCACATTGTCACGGGATTTGGGAGAATTAGGAGTTTGAGTTTGTGGTGCTTCGGCAGTCAAACTCCGTAATAATGCTTCACTAGATTCTAAATAATCATCTAGTTGTTTAGGAGTATCGTTTGTGGTGAGGAGGGTTTGGTTTTCAACAGATTGAATTTTGGTGGGAACTATACTACTGCTAGATTTTTCTAAGTTTGGAGGGGTAGAGGTTTCTTCTATTTCGGAAATAGCAAAGTCTTGGGGAAAATTAATTGCTTCAGTCTCTTTCGTCAACAACGGATTTTCTGGGGGAGTGGCTATGGGAGGAACTGCTGGTAGTTGAATATCTGTTAACAAGGCTGTTTTTTTATTTCTTGTGTAACTTTCTACACTGCTTAATGGTTGTTGTCTGGCGTTTTTGCGTGTCCGTCGGTATCTGGTTAATTCTTGATCTAATTGTACTTCTAAACCAGCCAGTGCTGTAGTCAGAGCAGGGTTTAAGACTGGTGTTTGCGAAGAATCTATAAGAGGATTTTGATTCATTGTTTAAGATGGAGTTAGGGTAGATGATTAAATTAATTTTCAATATATAGGAATCCGGTTTGATTGTTGTTCATTATACTGAGACTCAATCGTTGATTCGATGGGGTTTACGGTTTACAGCTTGTTCAAAAATCAAATAGTAGCCCTATAGTAGCGAAAATTGTTTGCCAGTATTCAGCTATTTTACTTAACTTACTGGTTAGAAGTATAGCTGAGAAAATGCTGCTGTTGCCTATTCCCTAACTAGTAAATTCAGGTGTACTGTGTTCAATTTGCACAATTTTGACAGGCAAGACTTAGGCGTGAGCGATTTGTCGGATGCTGCCCGTCCTACAATAGTTAAAATAGTAAAACTACTAACAAAATATGTCTTTTAAGTCAATTGATCAGGTTTTAGGGAATATTCAACGTTCACCACAATGGCAAGCACAGGTATTTCCACGGTTGCTGAAGTGTTGGGTGGAAGTTGTGGGGACTGCGGTTGCTGCTCAAACTCGTCCTTTGTCAGTTCAACGTGATGTAGTGTGGGTAGCAACTTCTAGTGCTGCTTGGGCGCAAAATTTGACCTTTGGACGGAAAACTATATTGATGAAATTAAATGATAAGCTGTCCACCTCTTTGGTGGATATTCGTTTTTCGACAGCAGAGTGGAAAAATTCCTCAACGACGGGAACAGAACCAACTGTTTCGGCATCTGAACATCCTAGTTATGTGGTTGATGATTTAACTACTGAGAAGTTAGTTATATCTAGTCTTGACAATGCTTTGGGTGTTTTTGAGAATTGGGCGAAGAAGATGCAAGAGCGATCGCATCATCTCCCTTTATGTCCCCAATGTCAATGTCCCACTCCACCGGGTGAACTAGAACGCTGGGATGTTTGTTCTCTCTGCTGCACTAAGCTGTTAGGGTAGAAAATAAGCCCTGAATTAAAAATATTGAACTATTATAAATCATTGAGTAAAGTAGATGCTAAGGATGAATTTTAAATCCATCTAAAGTCAGGTTTTTCCAAGATGAGCAAATCTAAAATAAAACTTTTAACCTTGATCCCCATTACGTTTCAGACAAAAACAAGTGTGTGAACACTTCAATAATCATTTACAAATATAACAAGAATCTAAAGACATCATAAAGTTTGTTTATCGCTAATAATCGCTAGAACCTATATCCAATAATGAGTTTTCGCCTTTCATGCCTATTTTGATGAAGAAGCAAGATATATAAGTGTGATAACTAGTCCTACGGTATTGAAGATGAAGGCACATGAAACTAATTAAGCGTTTAACCTCTACCTGTCGTTATTGTCGTTATTACCAACCACAGGGTCGTCGTGGTGGTATGTGTGAAAAGTTGAGCGCACCAGTTCAAGGGGTTTGGAAGGCCTGTCCTTTCGCCTTAGCAGCTTTTGCACCTGCTTGGGAAACGTTAGAAGAAGCTTGGAGTTTACCAGTAGCCAGACCTATTTTTTCGGCTGCTCAAACTCTTCCGACCGATTTGGATCATCTTACAGTAGCCTCTGTTGAAGATATCCCTACTTCCGCTGCACAAGAAGTAAAAAATCAGAGCGTACTAATTTAACTACCTATTATTACGGTCATCAATTTTCCGTCTACCTTAATAAAATTTGACTGGCAATTTGTCACTGTTTCCCATTTTGACATCTTCGGAAATCGCACCTTCCACAACAGGTGCGATTTTGGTATATTTCAAAATCTCAAACTTTGCGCCTTTGCTCCTTTGTGCCTTTGCGCGAAAGATAATTCATACAGGCATTATGCAACGGCGAATAAATTTAAGGCAACCAGGGAAAATCCCGGAAGTTAGGGGGACGTTTTTCTAAAAATGCTTGTTTTCCTTCTGCTCCTTCTTCTGTCATGTAATAAAGGAGAGTAGCGTTACCGGAGAGTTCTTGTAAACCAGCTTGTCCGTCGCAGTCGGCGTTAAATGCTGATTTGAGACAACGAATGGCTATGGGACTTTTTTCTAGGACTTCTTGCGCCCATTTTATCCCTTCTGTTTCTAGTTGTTCTATGGGGACGACGGTATTAACTAAGCCCATTTCTAAGGCTGCTTGGGCGTTATATTGACGACAGAGAAACCAGATTTCTCGCGCTTTTTTTTGCCCTACTATCCGTGCTAAATAACTTGCACCAAAACCACCGTCAAAACTGCCTACTTTGGGGCCTGTTTGCCCAAAAATGGCGTTATCGGCAGCAATGGTTAAATCACAAATTAAATGGAGAACATGACCGCCGCCAATAGCATAACCCGCGACTAGGGCAATAACGACTTTCGGCATGGAACGAATGAGGCGTTGTAAGTCGAGGACGTTTAAACGGGGGATTCCAGCATCATCTACATATCCTGCTTGTCCCCGCACACTTTGATCTCCACCTGAACAAAAGGCGTATTTACCGTCTGTGTGGGGTCCTGCACCAGTAAATAACACTACGCCAATGGTGGTATCTTCTTTGGCATCCCAAAAGGCTTCGTATAGTTCAAATACGGTTTTGGGACGGAATGCGTTCCGTTTGTGGGGACGGTTGATGGTGATTTTGGCGATACCGTCGGTTTTTTGGTAGATGATGTCTTCGTAGGTTTTGACGGTTTTCCAATCGGTTTCTATCATGGATAATCTGCGATGCTGTGCTTGAGAATTTTATCTGTTTAACACTATCTACCCCTTAATGCAATAGATAATTGTCTTAATCTTTCGCTGACTTCTAAATTAGATTCTTGTGATTTTAAATTGTTTGGTATTTCCGCTAATAAAAGTGGATTTCCTTGTAACCATTCATTCATCGCTACCCCTGTCTAGTGAAATCTTTGCTGGGCAATATTTTCAGGCTTTTATTTCTCTAAATTTTTAATTCCTAAATTTGTTTTAATATCTGCAAAATGTGGGTTAGATGTCAGAATTTGTGTCATAATAAATCCTAAACGCATTCTGAGTACAGGGTGAGTCTAATGATAGGCACGATTATAGACAAGCGTTATCACATTATTCAAAGTCTGGGACAAGGTGGATTTGGGACTACCTTTTTAGCGAAAGACACCAAACGACCAGGAAATCCTCTTTGTGTTGTTAAGCAGTTTACACCAGCCAGTACAGATCCAGCTACTTTAATAATACTTAAAAGGCTTTTTGACCAAGAAGCAGCAACCCTAGAAATGTTAGGTAAACATGACCAAATTCCCCAACTTTTAGCCCACATAGAAGAATATCAGGAATTTTATATAGTTCAAGAATATATAAAAGGTAATGATTTAAGTGATGAATTAACATCAGGTCAAAAAATGAGTGAATCTGATGTTATTCAACTCCTAATAGAAATTTTAGAAGTATTAGAATTTGTTCATAAATACAAAGTTATTCACCGAGATATTAAACCAGATAATATCCGTCGTCGTCATTTAGATAATACAATTTTCCTGATTGATTTTGGTGCAGTTAAAGAAGTTCGTACACAGCTAGTTAATAAACAGGGACAAATTACTTCTACTGTAATTATTGGGACTCCTGGTTATATGCCACTTGAACAACAAAGAGGTAAACCACAATTGAGTAGTGATATTTATGCAGTGGGAATAATTGCTATTCAAGCAATCACAGGTTTATTACCTGATAAATTAGAAGAAGATATAAAGACGGGGGAAATTATTTGGCGTAAATATGCAAATGTTAGTCCAAAACTAGCTACAGTTTTAGATAAAATGGTAAGTTATGATTTTCGTAACCGTTACCCTACAGCAAAGGAAGCTTTACAAGCAGTTAAAAAGTTATTACCGCAGCCTATAAATTGGAAATTGCTGGTGGGATTAGGAATGACAATATTTATCAGCTTAACTATTTTCTTTATTACTAAAAAAGATGATTTTAATATATATATGAAAATTCTCAATATGGGATAAAGGTAAAATATCCAAAAACCTGGGAAAGACAAGATTTAGAAAACCCAATTACAGCCGAAGTTGTGACTTTTATCTCTCCTAAACAAAGTGATACAGATAATTTTCAAGAAAAAGTAACAATTAGCGTTGATAAGTTTTCTGGCAGATTAGATGATTGGCAAAAATCCAGTATTCAGGAAATTAATAATACTGTATCAGGTGCAAAGATTGTTGATAAAAGTGTAACAACTTTGGCAAATAAAGAAGCTAGTAAATTGGTGTTTACGGGTAAAAATGGTAAAGATAGTTTGAAGAATATGCAGGTTGTGACTTTAAGAGGTGATAAGGCTTATACAATTACTTATACTGCGAAAATAGATGATTATGATCAGTTTGTGGAAACAGCAGAAAAGATGATTAATTCATTGGAAATTCAGGATATCCAGGATTTAAGGATTTATGGCTAACGCCTCCCGTAAGGGATACAGGATTTATGATCATAAATATCGTTAAGATTAAGTAAAAGGGTTAAAAAGAGGGATACCACAACTATCAAAATCACGAATATTGCGCGTTACTAAAGTTAATTGATGTATCTGGGCTGTAGCAGCAATCATCATATCTGCTTGAGTAACTGTTTTACCGCTTAATCTTTGTTGACCTCGGATTTTACCGCAAAGTTGAGCGATTTCAGCCGTGATAGGTAAAATTTGGCAATCATTTTTAATAAAATTATCAAACCAATTTTGAATTTTTAGGTTAGGTTTTGATGTTAATCCATAATGTATTTCTTCCAGAGTAATTACACTAATATTTATGGAAGATAAATTTTTTACCCATATTAAAACACCAGGATTAGGCTGAGGTCGCACTAATTCGCTAATAATGTTGGTATCACATAAAAAAGTCATTGCGGATATTAAAAAAAGAAATTAGGACGGTCTTGACGAGAGGGAATTTCTAAAGAATAATCTTCTTGAATACAGATTTGCTGAAGTTCGTTAAAAGCATCAGCTAAAGTTTTTGTTTGTTTATCTTGTACTAAATTTTCTTGAGGATAATCTAGAGAAATTTGAGATTGTTTTAAAAAATGCTCAGTTTCTTGAAGTGAGGAAAATTTTAGTAATTGTTGAATTTGTACAGAAGTCATGATTTTATTTCTATAAGCTTCTACTGCTAAAGCTTCTAAGAGTTTTTGTGGTACGTCTTGCCAGTTTTGTTGTAGTTGGTTGCCAATATCTTCGGGAATTTCGATAGTAATTTGCATATTTTTGTCTTTTTTTCAGAATTAGGATTTGTTTAATTATACATGATATTTTTGGTCAGAATCAGGATATCGAGAATTTGAGGATTTTCAGGATGAAATTAACATTCTTTTCGTGTGTTCCTGTGTGTTAATTGTCAGAATCAGGATATCCAGGATTTGAGGATTTTCAGGATGAAATTAACATTCTTTTCGTGTATCCTTGTGTGTTATGTTTCGCGCAAAGTGGCAAAGGAGCAAAGACGCAAAGAAGAAAGTAACTGTGAGAATAATAGAAAATTATCAAAATCTTATCATTCAATTACAATCAAACATCCTGTAAATCCTTTAATCCTGGACATCCTGATTCAGACATTCTTTACCCCTTTGCTTGAGATAATTATGAATTAGTTAAGCTTCATTGCTGCTGAATCTTTGTAATATTTTCCAAAGTCATTTGATATGCTCCTAGATTTCCTTGTTGCTGAAAGAGGTTTGCAGCTTGCTGTAAGTCACTAATTGCTCCTTGCTTATCTCCCAATGCCAAACGGGCATTTCCCCGGTTGTAGTAGGGTTCGGCTAATTTAGGATTAATGTTAATAGCTTGGTTAAAATCTGTTATTGCACCCTGCTTGTCTCCCAATGCAGAACGAGCATTTCCCCTATTGTTGTAGGCTAAGGCATAGTTAGGATTAATCTTAATAGCTTGGTTATAATCCTGTATGGCAGCTTGTTTATCTCCTAAAGCAGAACGGGTAGCACCTCTGTTGTTATAGGCTTGGGCATCGTTAGGATTAATTTTGAGAGCTTGGTTGTAATCTTGTATGGCAGCTTGTTTGTCTCCTAAATTAGAACGGGCAATTTCCCGGTTGTAGTAGGCATCGGCTAAGTTAGGATTAATCTTGAGAGCTTGGTTGTAATCTTGTATGGCAGCTTGCTTATCTCCTAATTCAGAACGGACACCTCCCCGGTTGTAGTAGGCTAGAGCATCGTTAGGATTAAAATTGAGAGCTTGGTTAAAATCTGCTATTGCCCCTTGCTTATCTCCTAAATCAGAACGGGTAGCACCTCTGTTGTTATAGGCTTTGGCATCGTTAGGATTAATTTTGAGAGCTTGGTTGAAATCTTGTATCGCCCCTTGTTTATCTCCTAAAGCAATATAAGTAGCACCGCGATATAATAAAGCTTCAGAATTATTAGGATTGAGGCGAATTACTTCGTCATAAGCTAATATTGCCCCGCGATAATCTCCTTTTCCATATTTATCCGCAGCTTGAACCAGGAAATCATCAACTTTTGGTTTTATTGGCTTAGGAATTTCAGGCAAACCTTTAGAGAGTTCCATGAAAATCTTAATAGGAATCCCAGAATTTCTCCCAGATTTCACAGTAGCAACCGAGGAATTTATCTTATCAATATCAACATCACTTGATTCTTCTCCTCGACCATGAATACCTATTACTTCCTTTTGATCATTCAACACTGCTCCCCCACTCATTCCGAAGAGTGTAGCATTATCATAAATTAAATTATAGCCATTATCAGCAGTTATCTGAGTAGCATTAGCAATCACTTGTCCACCACGACAATCATAAATAGATAATTTTACCGCTGCTGTTGCTTTAGGGAAACCAGCCACATAAACATTTGTCCTTCTTGTTAATGTGTCTGAATTACCCAATTTAGCAACTTGATAATCTTTATTACTAGTAAACTGTAAAACTGCCAAATCTATCTTGTTTGATAACTGTTTGACAGTCTGATAATTAAGGGTATAACGTTGTTCATCTGGGGTGACAATAGTATATTTGAAATTTTGGTTCTTAACTACATGATAAGCTGTAAGCACAGTATAAGTATTACCCTCTTTCTTAATTATCACGCCAGAACCAGGTTCTTGACTATCAATTAAAACGGTGATTTTTTCGGCAGTTGCATCTACTTGACTATTACTACATATTGCTCTTGCTACTTGTGGCTGTAAAAAGGCAATTGACAAGCCAATTATCGCGGTGGAAATTGTGTATTTATAATTCATTTATTTAGCCTCCAATTCATATTTTTTAATAGGCGAATCTAATATTTCATGAATCCGCGAAGGCGGACTTTGTTTGTGTAGCCGCGAATTTGATTCGCCGGGGCTTTTCCCCATCATTTGCACAACTTTATCTATCGGTATAGCCCAACTCAAACCCACTATTTCCTGATGTAACTTTTCCTCTGCTTCTGAACCATCAATAAACACAGAGGGAGCATCCCATAATGGATAAGCGTGCATCCCATTTACACCCACAACCTCACCCTGTTTATTCAATAAAGCACCTCCACTCATACCCTTTTCCAAATGATTTGTATATCCCACCTGATAACCAGGCTCTAAAGCTTTTGATAATATCAAAGATATTTTACCACCAATAAATACAAAGCTGATTTTTTCGCTTTCTTCCTGTACAGGAAACCCGGCTATAAATACCTCATCTCCTACATTTGAAACAGTACCCAAATTTGCAACAGAATAGACTTTTTTAATACTATAAAATTGCAATATTGCTAAATCATAATTCTGAAAATTCACATTTTTTAGAACATCTGCCTTGTATATTTTTCCATCTGGTGTTTGAATACGATAGGGTGGATAATCTGCTCGCAAAACATGGGCATTTGTTAATACTATATAAACTGAATTTTGTTTGTTTAGTAATATTCCCGAACCCAAAAAATCTGTTGATAATATCTTGACAGTAATAGCTGCCGCTTTTTCCTGCAACTGTGCTGCTGATAATGGAATTGGCGGTTGTGTAATGTTAGTTTGTCTGGCAGAAATACTGATACTTGCTGCCGAACTTGAAAGCAACATTGACAAACCGCCAATACAGGCGACAATTTTTAATATCCGCCAAGTCATGTTAATTTAATCCGGTTCAACTGTGGCATTATTGAGGTAAAGCTGGAAATCAATATTAATTGTGTCACCTGCACTTTCATTGAGTGTATTACCAGCAGCCAAACCCCGACGGTCTAAGAGTCTGCGGAGAGTAGCACTGGGATTAACTCCACGTTTGAGGGTAAATAATAAATTATTACTTGTACAAGCAGTATTTTGGCTAGTACCAGCACAAACAACTGGTTCACCTCTGAGCGTCCCAGTGGTGATATTTTTCAGAGTACCGTTGTCATTACTCCTTTGAAATCTGCGCGATACTTCGTCACAACGACGTTGAGCCGTCCAAGGTGGTGGAAAGTAAGCATTAGAAGTCCAGCGAACTATTGTTACTTTTCTACTATCTTGAGTACGGACAAAGGTAACAGGTATACCTTTACTTTTGCCACAGTAAAAGGTCTCACCTTTCTACTATCTTGAGTACGGACAAAGGTAACAGGTATACCTTTACTTTTGCCACAGTAAAAGGTCTCACCTTTAGCGTGGCTGGGTTGGTTGGTAGTCGCAATTGTCGTTAATGCTGTCAAGGAAGCGAGAATAACAATTTGCGTCAACCCTATCCACCCTTGACTAAATAACCTTTGTTTCATAACTTTAGGTAATTTTTGTGATATTAATTTGATACTGTTCTTATAATAAATTATATGTAAACATGGACAAGTTTGGGCAACTTACTGACTAATTTATATTCAAAACGTCTTAATCGTGTGATTCTATAGTAGGGGTTTAGCAGTACCCATAGGTGTCAACTTAACGTAAAACTCATAGCCCGCCTGGGAATGAATTCCCAGTCTCATAGCAAAAGTTGTCTTTTGATGACTAAGAATTCTGCAAATCTTCAGTTTACTTTAGTAAACTTTGGCTATTAGCCCTGAAATTCATTTCTGGGCGGGTGTGGAAGCCGAACAAATAAGCCATATGTAGCCTAAGTTGACACCAATGAGCAGTACCAAACCCCTACAAATCTAGGTTTTTCCTAATTTTGTAAAAGTTAATTTCCCAAGCGTGTTTAGTATATAGCAGAAAATAGAGTTCTCTTAATTATTCATTTTCATCAACTTGTGTAAAATTCACCTGTTCATATAAGTCACTCAAAGCAATCTGAAAATCTATTGTTTCCAATGTCAAAATATCCGATTCAGAGTGTAATTCTGTGAATATCCATTTACCATCGTCGGTTTTCACATATTGCATAACATGATATTGATATTGATTAATTAAAATATATTCTTTAAATTCAGGGATAGAACGATAGTACATGAATTTATCACTTTGGTCATAATTACTAGTTGATTTAGATAAAACTTCAGCAATTAATAAAGGATTCATGACAGTAGTTGTATTTGCACCTGTGTAAATAGGTTCTCCTTGAATTACCATGATATCAGGGTATGTATGCTGACGATAACGCGGTATCCACAAACGCACATCACCAATATACACATCATAATTTTGCTTCTTTAACCCAAATTTCAGATAAGCATAAAAGTTACCTGCTATTTTATTATGATTTGTTGTTCCTCCAGTCATAGGGATGATTTCTCCGTCTCGATATTCGCTTTTATATTCTGCTTTCTCTTCTAGTTCTAAATATTCTTCTGGAGTGTAATACCGTGTTTGTGTTTGCATAATATCAACAGAGAGTTAATTATTGTGATATTAGTAATATTCTATCATACACTAATGTTATACTCGTGTAAGTTCATTTTTGTTAATGTTTATAAACTTTCCTCTAAAAATACAACAAAATATCTAAATAACTTAATCATGAGGTAAAGACAATGGTAACAGTATCAATTAAAGATGAATACATCGAAGTTTTATCTGCATTAGGATATTTACAAGAATCAATGAATTTGGCTCTTAAACAATATTTCTATTTCTCCTCCCTCTGTGTTCTCTGTGCCTCTGTGGTTCGTTTATTTATTTAAATTATTTTTTAGAAATCATAGATTAACTTTTTCCACAAAAAAAAGGTGAGCTTTTACAGCCCACCCCACAAAATCAGAAAATATCCTGCAATAATTAACCTAACAAAGCCTTAGCTTTAGCTAAAACATTATCAACAGTGAAGCCAAACTTCTCCAAACAAATACCACCAGGAGCAGAAGCACCAAAAGTATCAATACTTACAGTGTCGCCTTCGCTACCGATATATTTGTGCCAGCCGAAACTACTAGCAGCTTCTACAGATAGACGCTTAGTAACAGCTTTTGGTAGAACAGATTCTTTGTAAGCTGCATCTTGTGTATCAAACAAAGTAGAAGAAGGCATAGAAACAACACGAACTTTCTTACCGACCGCAGTTAATTTTTCCGCTGCACTAACGCAGAGGCTGACTTCTGAACCAGTACCAATCAAGATGATATCTGGTGTCCCTTGAGAATCAACAATTGTATATCCACCCTTAGCGACACCTGCAATGGATGTACCTGCTAAGTTAGGAACGTTTTGACGAGTGAACGCCAATAAAGTCGAAGCGTTTGCTTTAGACTTCTCAATGGCGACTTTGTAACCACCGGATGTTTCATTTCCGTCTGCGGGACGAATTACAGTTAAATCAGGAATAGCCCGCAAAGAAGCAAGGGTTTCAATGGGTTGGTGTGTAGGACCGTCTTCACCTTGTCCAATGGAGTCATGAGTCATCACCCAAATTGAACCAGCTTCGGAAAGAGCAGCCAAACGAATCGCAGCCCGCATATAATCTGTAAAGATTAGGAAAGTTGCACCGTAAGGAATCAAACCTGAATTATGCAATGCCATACCGTTACAGATTGCACCCATGGCGTGTTCACGTACGCCGAAGTGAATGTTGCGATTAGCGAAATGTCCTTTTTGGAAATCACCAGCGCCTTTGAGTTCGGTGAGGTTGGAGTGGGTTAAGTCAGCAGAACCACCAATTAACTCAGGTAAAACAGCCCCTAGTTTGTTGAGGCAGTTTTCTGAGTGTTTACGGGTAGGTAATGCTTTATCTTCTGGTGTATAGGTAGGTAATACTTGATCCCAACCTTCTGGTAATTTGCCGCTAATGAAACGGTCAAATTCAGCCGCTTCTTGGGGGTATTTAGCTTTGTAACCAGCATAAACTGTGTTCCATGCGGATTCGTAACCAGCACCGCGTTCTACTGCTTTGCGAGTATGATTAAGGGCATCTTCAGGAACTACAAAAGCGTCATATTCCCAACCTAAATTTTTGCGGGTAGCGATGGTTTCTTCTGGTCCCAAAGCCGCACCGTGAATACCAGCGGTATCTTGTTTGTTAGGAGAACCATAACCAATGGTGGTTGTCACCTTAATCATGGTGGGTTTGTCGGTGACAGCTTTTGCGGCTTCAATAGCTTGGGCAATTCCGGCTAAATCGGTGTTACCATCTTTAACGTGGAGAACGTGCCAACCGTAGGATTCAAACCGTTTAGAAACATCTTCAGTGAAAGCTACATCTGTAGAACCATCAATGGAGATGTGGTTGTCGTCATAAAGAGCAATGAGTTTACCTAATCCCCAGTGTCCGGCAATAGAAGCAGCTTCACCGGAAATACCTTCCATATTGCAACCATCACCAAGAATTACATAGGTGTAGTGGTCAACAATTGTGGCATCAGGCTTGTTAAACTTAGCAGCTAGGTGTGCTTCGGCTACTGCTAAACCAACTGCATTGGCAATTCCTTGTCCCAAAGGTCCAGTTGTAACTTCTACACCGGCTGTAACAAAGTTTTCGGGGTGGCCTGGGGTCTTAGCACCCCATTGACGAAATTGCTTGATGTCGTCTATGGTAACGCTATCGTAACCAGTCAAGTACAGTAAGGCATACTGCAACATTGAACCATGACCTGCGGACAAAACAAAGCGATCGCGGTTGAACCACTGGGGATTTTTGGGGTTATAGCGCATGAAGCTATCCCACAGGACAAAAGCCATTGGAGCCGCGCCCATCGGTAGTCCTGGGTGTCCTGATTTAGATTTTTCTATGGCATCTACAGCCAAAAAGCGGATCGAATTAATACAAAGTTCTTGGATGGATTGGGTTGCAACAGCCATAATCTCTTATTGTTAACGACGGGTTAGGACTCTTTTTAGCTTTTTCTTGCTGGGGTCATTATAAAGTGATCCCACTTTCTTCATCATCTCATTCCCAATTGTCAATGGACAAGGGGGATATTCTGAGTTCTTGGTGATGAATAAAGCCGATAATTTGGTTATCCTAAACTAACTGTTCAGTTAGGAATGATCTCTATCATACTTGCCACAGGTTCACTTCTTTAAAAGCTAACCACTAGCAAAATTATTTGGGGATCAATAATACAAGTCGTGGTAATGGGTGATTAGGTTATTAACGTCACCTGTCACCTAATACCTGACTAGGAAGTATCTTTAGGGAGTAAATTTCTTGAAGGCTAGGGTAACATTATGACCACCAAAGCCAAAGGAATTAGATAGAGCTACCTCTACTACTTGAGCGCGACTGGTATGGGGGACATAATCTAGATCACATTCTGGATCAAGATTTTCGATGTTGATGGTGGGGGGAATTTGATCATGAGCGATCGCTAAAATTGTCGCTACAGCTTCAATCCCACCAGAACCGCCTAACAGATGTCCTGTCATGGATTTAGTAGAACTGATGGCTACTTTATACGCATGATCTCCCAAAGCTTTCTTAATCGCCGCGGTTTCATTCACATCATTGGCTGATGTACTAGTTCCATGAGCATTGATGTAACTAACCATTTCCGGTGTCAGTGACGCATCTTTTAAAGCTAACTCAATCGCTCTGGCTGCACCTAAACCACCGGGAACAGGAGAAGTCATGTGATAGGCATCACAGGTCATCCCATAACCAACAATTTCCCCATAAATCCTTGCGCCCCGGCTGAGGGCGTGTTCTAATTCTTCGAGAATTAAAATTCCTGCTCCTTCACCCATGACAAAGCCATCACGATCACGATCAAAGGGACGACAAGCATGAGCCGGATCATCATTGCGGGTGGACAGGGCGCGAGCAGATGCAAATCCTGCCACTGACAGGGGTGTAACTGCGGCTTCACAGCCACCGCAAATCATCGCTGTGGCATATCCGCCTTGAATTTGACGAAAAGCATCGCCGATAGAATTAGAACCCGCAGCACAAGCTGTTACAGAGCAGGAATTCGGACCTTTTGCCCCAGTATGAATTGCTGTTAATCCTGCTGCCATATTGGCGATCATCATGGGAATCATGAAGGGACTACAACGACTAGGACCTTTATTAGGATCTAAGTAAATGGTTTGTTGGTCTTCTAAAACTTTAATTCCACCAATTCCCGAACCGATAATTACACCAACTTGTTCAGCGTTGAGATCATCAATTACTAAACCTGAATCAGCAACAGCTTGTTTAGCTGCTGATACACCCAATTGGGCAAACCGATCCATCCGCTTGGCTTCTTTGCGATCTAAGTAAGTGTGTGGATCAAAGTTTTTGACTTCACCCGCAATGCGGCAACTATGTTTAGAAGCATCAAAGGCGGTGATATAGTCAATCCCATTTCGTCCGCTTAATAATCCTTCCCAATATTCGGCTGGTGTGTTACCAATAGGTGTAATCGCGCCCACACCTGTTACAACAACGCGGTTACGTTTATAGTCTTTCATGATTGCATTAAATATGGCGAAAAAGCAGCAGGGAAACAATTAAGAGGGCTGAGTTCGGAGTTAAGTATTCTTAGTTAAGACTATACTGTTTGCTCAATATTATGGACTTTTGGGGCTTTTTTTGAAGTCAAACCTACAGTTTAGACACTCAGCACTCATCTAAGGACGGGTTTATCCAGTTAATTTGTATACTCTTAAAGTATTTGTTTAAACCCGTCAATGCTGAATCAAAATTTGCCTATGCAGATGCAGTAGCGTGACTAGAGATATAATCCACAGTGTCTTGAACAGTTTTAATTTTTTCAGCCGCTTCATCAGGAATTTCGATATCAAATTCTTCTTCCAAAGCCATAACTAACTCCACTGTATCTAGGGAATCAGCCCCTAAATCATCAACAAAACTGGCTTCTGGTGTAACCGTATCCGCATCCTCTATGCTAAGTTGCTCAACGATAATTTTTTTAACTTTTTCAAAAGTTACTGCTTGGCTCATAAATAAAAGTCCTTAACAAGTTGCTATGATTTGCTCTAAATGAACAAAGTTTTTTTTGGGCATATACATCTTATCGGAAAGGGTGAACCTGAGTATAGGTTCTATCATTAAAACTGAGGATTAAAGATGAAGGAGATCCTGGAAATGAGAGATAAAGGTTTAATAACCACAGTAACCACCCAATTAATCAATCCTCATCACCTCTAAACAATAAACCAACTATACTTTTATGCTATCTAAACCGCTAAAATACGCTTACTATCCAGGCTGTGTAGCTCAAGGGGCTTGTAGGGAACTGTATATATCAACTCAATCTCTCACTCAAGCCTTGGGTATTGAATTGGTTGAACTGAAAAAAGCCTCTTGCTGTGGTTCAGGGACATTTAAAGAAGATTCTCAACTACTAGAAGATACCGTTAATGCCAGAAATATCGCGTTAGCAGAATCATTAAATCTCCCTTTACTTACCCATTGCAGCACTTGTCAAGGTGTTATTGGTCATGTTGATGAACGATTAAAAGAATGTCAATCTACCAATCCCGATTACGTGAATAAAGTTAATGGTTTATTAGAAAAAGAAGGCTGTTCTCCTTATCGGGGGAGTACAGAAGTTAAACATCTTCTTTATGCTTTAGTCGCAGATTATGGTTTAGAAGAAATTACCGAGCGAGTCACCAAAAAATTAAGTGGATTAAAATGTGCAGCTTTCTATGGTTGTTATCTACTACGCGCTCAGAAATCCATGCCCTATGATGATCCTTTTAAACCCGAAGCAATGGAAAATGTATTTCGGGCTGTAGGAGCGACACCTGTATATTATCGTGGCAGAACTCAATGCTGTGGTTGGCCTTTATCTAGCTATGCGACAACCGAATCTTTCCAAATGGCGGGAAATCATATCCAAGAAGCTTTAAATAATGGTGCTGATTGTATTGTCACACCATGTCCTTTGTGTCATTTGAATTTAGATTCTCGTCAACCAGAAGTAGAAAAGGTAATTGGACAAAAGTTAGGTTTACCGATTTTACACTTACCCCAGTTAATTGCTTTAGCTTTAGGTGTCAGTCCCAAAGAATTAGGTTTAGAGAGACATATTGTGTCTACAAAACCCATTTTAGAAAAATTAGGTTGGTAAAATATCACCGAGAATTTAGGAGAATTTAGATCCCCGACTTCTTAGAGAAGTCGGGGATCTGTGGATCACTCATTTTTACCAATCACCGATTTTTGATATTCTTCTTCACTAATTAAATCCTGATTGTTTTCTACCCGATCTAAAAATACTAATCCCTCCAAATGATCATACTCGTGTTGAAAAATTCGGGCAACAAAATCAGTTAATTCTTGTTTTTGTAAATTGCCATAACGGTCTGTATATTCAACTTCAATTGTTTGATATCTAAGGACTAAACCCCTAATTCCAGGAACACTTAAACAACCTTCCCAACCTTTAACCATTTCCGAAGAATGGGCAACAATTCGGGGGTTAATCATTGCGGTCGGCTGCATTTCTGGTGCGTGGGGATATCTGGCATTAGGACGGGAAGCAACGATAAATAAACGGTAGGATGCTGCTATTTGTGGTGCAGCAATTCCCACCCCATTAGCTTGAGCAACTGAGGTAATTAATTCATCAATGAGGTTTTGAATTTCTTGATTTTGAATATTCTCAACCGCAGCAGCTTTTTGTCGTAATATTGGATTACCTAATTTAATGATTGGTGCTAATTCATTCATTTTCAAATCTGATATCGCTAGTTTTGTTCAAATTTTATAAATATCGCCGACTTGTTAATGATTATACCATTGATGATGTGCGATCGCCTTCCGTGGCCTCGCCTTGTACCTCGCACGAGTTATGGAATTAAACGAAGCACTCCAGGCACCCCAGAACACGGAAGAATACAGAAGACACTCGGAATATTGTGCGTCCCGTCCTGTCTGTGTGTTGGGGGGTGGGGCAAGAAGGCGGGAAGGGCAAGAAGGCGGAACGATTTTAAGTGGGTGACTGGCAAGTAAAGTTTTTTTGAAAAAACGTTGTGTTGTGTAAAAAAACTTTTTGTATGATATACTCGGTGTGAGTATGAGTATTTCGTCTTTTGTCGACAACATTACACACACGACTTCCGACTAAAAACCATGAAAACATCAACCAAAACAAAAACGGCTAGAATTGTCATTGACGAACTCCCTTCCGCAGGCACTTCTAATCCAGTCAACTTGAACTCAGCCGCGGCTGTGGCTATTAGAGGCGGCATGGCATTAAATTATGTAATAATTGAAGACCTAATAGTACTAAGACATACTGAAGAAAAGTTGAAGGTAGCCACACGATGACCCATTTTTTATTTTTTTTTCATTTTTCAAACACAAATGTTCCAAAAGGTCAAAAGCTTTTTGGAACGTTTTTTTCAGCCTAGTGCTTACCTGGCACCGTCCCATTCTATTCGGGATTTTGCAAAAGGTATAAAAGCCAAAAACCGATAAAAAACGCCAATGGGGCAGTAAGCTGCTGCCAAATGTGATGAAAAGTGAAAGCAAAAATAAAGAAAATAATATCAAAAAAAAACCAATTTACCTTGACTAGGTATTGACTAAAACTAGGCAATACCTAGTCAAGGTCAAATCTTGAAAACGCTGAAAGCTAATGGGTGAGGAGGGAATCGAACCCGCAACCAATTGATTAAGAGTCAACTGCTCTACCGTTGAGCTACTCACCCGTTCATTAATTCATGATATCAGACTTTTGAATTTTGCGCTAGTGTTGCAGTTAAAGAACTGGACAAAGTGGAAATTGGTTGACACTCTCAGCGGCTAAAGCCGCTGAGATTCTGCGGACAGAATATACTTAGGTAGTACCCCAAAGCCGAATTCTCGCTACGGTCGTCAAACACGGTCTACCCTTTCAAAACTTCAAAACATTTACGTCAATTTACTTATGTCTCCTAACATTGACTTAGCAGGAATTACCCAGGGGAAACGCATCTAATTTTTTTTGACAAAATGTAACTTCTATGAATAGATAAAAAGGGCAGTATTACCATGTTAATATCAAGCCAATAAATGAGTATGAAGAAAATTTGATGGTAAATTCGTTTCTATAAGAATCAATAAAATGAGTTGAAGTGGTATTCTCAATAAAACTAAAGAGACAAAATTCACAAAATGAAGCTACCACCAAAAATCACAATAGTAGATCACTTTAAAGATTTAGAAGATAAAAGAGTTGAGAGAACAAAAAGGCATAAATTAATAGATATAGTAACCATTGCGATTTGTGCAGTGATCTGTGGAGTAGATAGTTGGGTATTGATGGAGGCTTATGGAAAAAAGAAAGAAAAATGGCTAAAACAATTTTTAGAACTTCCAAACGGGATTCCATCTCATGATACATTCGCCAGAGTATTTGCGAGAATAGATCCGCAACAATTTCAGAATTGTTTTTTGAGTTGGATAAAATCTATCAATAAAATTACAGAAGGAGAAGTCATAGCAATAGATGGGAAAACATTAAGGCATTCATATGATAAAGGAAAGGATAAAGGTGCGATTCACATGGTAAGTGCATGGGCAACTAGTAATAAATTAGTATTAGGACAATGTAAAGTAGAAGAAAAGTCAAATGAAATAACAGCCATACCGGAATTAATTAAAGTATTAGATATAGCCGGATGTTTAGTAACGATTGATGCGATGGGGTGTCAAAAAGAGATAGTAAAATCAATTGCAGAAAAATCAGGCGAATATATTATCGCACTCAAAAAGAATCAAGGTAATTTATATAAGAATGTAGAAGAAATCTTCAAAGAAGCTATATCTAAAGGGTTTGAGGGATTCAAATATAGTGAATTTCATACAAAAGAAGACAAACATGGAAGAGAAGAGATTCGTCATTATCTCATGTTATCAGACATAGAAGAAAGAATAGATACTGATAAGAAATGGGTAAATCTTCAAAGTGTAGGAATGGTAGAATATATACGAAAAGTTAATGGAAAAACGAAGGTTGAGACAGGCTATTATATAAGTAGTTTGACAAATAATGCGAAATTACTAGGAGAATCAGTCCGCACTCATTGGGGTATAGAGAATTCATTACACTGGGTTTTAGATGTAGCTTTTAGAGAAGATGATTGTCGGATAAGAAAGGATAATGCACCACAAAACTTTGCAGTTATTCGTCATATAGCAGTTAATCTTTTAGGAAAAGAAAAAAGCCAAAAACTAGGAACTAAAAGTAAGCAGTTTTGTGCAGGATGGGATGATGAATATTTAGAGAAGATTTTAGAATGTATCTGATAAAAATCAGAAAATATAGACAAATATAAATATAACCAATTTATTTTTCTGTTGATTCTACAATAGAATCTATATTTTTGATGCCAAAAAATATAGATATTAATATATAGAACTGAACAAAATAAATCCATCATTAAAAATAAATAATTACTCTAAATTTATGAAATTTTTATAATTTTAATAAAGGAATTTATCAGATTTTGAATGAAGTTAGATATTTTCCCATATTGATGCACTAATATAGTATTCTGTCAAGATAATTTAGATGCGTTTCCCCTGGTTGTTCTCCCAATGAGAGTATATTTTCCCAAGGAACTTCTGTATCAAAGCCATCTATACGACTAACTAAGTTTTGTAAATTAACTTGTTGTAAAATCTCTTTAAGTTCTGCATCGCTCATTTTGCGATTTGTATGCGGATAAAGTAACTGTTCGCGCAAAGTACCTAGAATTATATAAGGACGTTGGGGTAGGAATAAAACTTCTTCTAGGGGGGGTCTTACCAAACGACCAGTTCCCGCATTCCACAAACCAGCGATCGCTCTCAACAGAGAACTTTTACCTCGACCACTAGGCCCAACAATTAATAACCCCTCTCCAGGTTGAACACTCAAAGACAAATTTTCGACGATTACCTGTTCATAGTTGGGTGTTTGTAAAGTAACATTCTCAAAAGCTAAACGGTTTTCTTCTATTGTCTTAATCGTACTGACATTTTCTGGTAATTTGTTGACTGCTTCTAACGCATTTGACAATTCAACTAAACGTTCAACATAAATAGAAAATCTTCCTGAAGTTGCAAATTCTCTGATTAATTCGGCTATAGCATTGGCAAACAGATTACAAGCTAAACTAGCTTGAGCAATTTCCCCAAAATCAATTTCCCCTTTAATCTGTAAAGGTCCGAATACTATAAATGGAAATATTTGGATAATAGCCTGATATGCTCTGTTAAAAATATCCTGACTTCTTTCCCAATTAATCTTGCGTTTGGTATTTTGAATAATCTTATTAAATCTGCGCTGAATCATATTTAATTCTTGTTCTTCTCCTTGAAAGAAAGCTATTGATTCAGCATGATTACGAACATGAGTCAGACTATAAGTGTGGTTTGCCGTAAATTCGAGTCCCTCTTCTTGAATCTTATTTAATTGTTCAGCTAAATAAAGGGCAATTAAATTACCCGCTATAGTATAAACAAGCAGGGCAATTGCTACAAATTTAGAAAGGCTCCAGAGAATAATTAAAAAAGTTGTCATTTCCAGGACTTTTTCTAAACAAGTCGCTGAAAAGCTGAGAGCATTTCTAGTCAAAGGTTCGATTTCTTGGGATATTTGTTGATCTGGATTACTAACATCAGATTGAAAGTTGATTTTATAGTAGGCACGATTACTTAAATATTTTGATAAAATTTGATGATTTAACCATTCATACCAATCAAGAGAAATTTGTTTTCTAACAAATCTAGAAAATCCTACTAAAAGTGTCACCAAAACCAGAGCAGCACCGTAAACCAATAATATATCAATAAATTTCTTTAAATCTTTTTCTTCAGTAATCACATCAAGCAAATAACGGCTAACAAAGCTATTAAAAGCAGTTACGCTTACAAGTGCGACAATTAATAATATGAGAAGAATCAGCATTCCCCATGTCCGCACTACATCTGAGAATGCTCTACCGTTGGCTTCTGTGGGATACCAATAAGGACCAATAACCGCTTTGACATTTTCCCAAAATCGGTTAGCAACTGGAGCAGAATTATTTGTGGCGGATTTATCAATAAAAGGTTTAGCTTGCATCTTAAAAAAATTATTTTAGTGTTTTGAGGTAGGGAACAGGGAACAGAAAAGACGGACTTGATACCCACTAAGTCTTGTATGGCTACAGCAAGCTATCAAAAATCAAATAGGAGTCCGATAGCATTCCATATTAATACTCAGGAGCAAAAAGCCAGACTAGCAATCCAGTATTGAGCTAATACTCTCCTGATTCTTTAAATATTCCGAATTCTGAGTCGTAAATTTTTACGATTGATTATTCAAAGATACCATCTTTCCATAGTTCTAAGACTTCGTTAGCTGTAAAGTAACATTCTTTTTCCATTGCCAGAGATTTGATGACGGAACGCATTTTTTCATACTGCTTTCTAGATTGAGGATTTTGCAGTTGTTTTTCAAATAGATATTGGAAATTACTGACTCCACTCCATTTGCCAAATACAACATCTATTTTGTTATGTGGAAATACTGCATAGCTCTTGGGATCACGAAACAAAGAATTAACATGAATACCTGATTCGTGGCGTTGTGCAGTTTGAGAGTAAGGAGATGCGGGACGAATCCCCAGTTGCTCAATATAATTAGTCACTGCGGCGATCGCATCATAGTTGATCCCCTGGACTTCAATGCCAAACCGGACTCGCAACCCATTTAACACCTGCTCAATGGCAACATTTCCGGCTCGTTCTCCAATCCCGCAAAACGTCCCCGATACTAAAGTCGCTCCCGCCATCAGAGACTGGAGAGTATTTTCCAGAGCCAACCCCATATCATTGTGGTAGTGTACCCCCAGTCCTACCCCAGTAGTGGATTGCAGCAAGTCATGAATCCAGATATAACTCTTTTCTGGATTTAGCACCCCTACTGTATCACACAGTAAAAAGTTTTCAATATAAGGACTGCATGAGCGAATACATTCCACCAAAAAGTCAAAATCCGCTCTAGAAGCATCCTCCGCAGCAAAATTGACTCTGAGTCCCGCCACTTTTGTGGCATAGTGCAAATTTTCTACAATGACATTAATAGCATTCTGACGAATTCTATTGATGATTGCGGATGGGATATCATCATCAATTGTTTTTCCTTGGAATTCGCTCATGAGGCGAATTTCGGGATCTCGCAGAAACAGCAAACGATCAGAAACAGCATGAAACAAAATAATGCGCTTAACCCCGCAGTTCTTCGCATGATCAATATACTCTTTTCCCATCATCGTAGAAGCAGTGACAACACCATCCAATCCCTCTGATACTAATGTTTTAACTAGTTTAGCCTCCTGTTCATAAACATAGGGCATGATGCAAAGTTCATCAACTCCTGTTTGGGCAATCAGATGAGCCAGTTTGTGTTTGGTGGGATAAGAGAAAAAAATGCCTACTTGCTGTTCTCCATCCCTAAGGGTTTCGTCGGAAATTTTAATCGAAAGAGTTTGCATTGTTTTATACCAATTTAAAATTGAAAATCAAGAAAATTAGAATTAAGTAGGTGAACACAATAAAACCAAACTGTGTAAAGAAATGTAAAATCGCCTAAACCCTCTTCACTCTTGCCTCTGGTTACTGAGCGAAGTCGAAGTATTGCCTTTTGCCTTGCCATAACGACAATTTTCAACGCCAACCTACTTAAGTCATCATTAACCGTAAGTTTGAAGTCAATATGTTTACATTGGGTTCATGAAGCATTTGACCGTGGGTTCCAGGTACAGATATCACCTTGACGGGATTTTGAGTGTATGCCTGCCATCCCCAGTCCGGTAAATCGTAATCAGTAAGCGTTTGGAGTTCTCGCACCAGTATTTCCGGCACGTCTTCAGCGCGGAATAAAACAATCGGGGCAGAAATGGGATGAGCAGGCTGATAATCTACGTAATTGAGCGTCTGTACTCTCATAATTTGCATATTAGTTTTAAGTAAATCAAGGCTGGCGTGTTCCGGTAGGACATTATGACGGTATAAATAATCTGCCGCCAAATCCCAACGGGCTTGGTCATCGCGTTGAGCTGCTAAATCAGCGTATTCTAAACCGAAAGAAACTCCTTTTAAAGCTTCGATTCGTTGGATTATTTGCCAAATCCAATCAATATCTGCTCTATTTTTGAAATGTTCCGGATTAGAAACCAATCCCGAATCCAAGATAGCTAGTAAACTCACCTTTTCACCTTGCTGCTCCAGTTGGGAAGCTATTTCAAAAGCGACACTACAACCGGAAGAGTACCCCAGCAATATATAAGGTCCTTGGGGTTGCTGTTGACGTAATTGGGCAATCAGTTGACTTGCGTGGTCAGCTACTGAGTGAGGAAGTATGCTCAGTCCGTCTCTTCCTGGTGCATCGAGTCCATAGACAGGATGTTCAGTGCCTAAATTGATTGCCAAATCTCGAAAATAGAAACCGTGTCCGTTGGAGCCAGATACGCAAAATAGGGGGGTGGCATCTCCTAGAGGCTGAATCGTTACTAAATCAGGATTTGACTCTTGAATCTCCCTATTACCTATGTGTTGTGCCAGTTGAGCAATAGTAGGATTCTGAAATAAACTTCTCAAGGCCAGTTGTTGTCCCAACTCTTGTTGCACAAGATTGAGTAATTTGACTGCCAATAAAGAATGGCCGCCCAAATCGAAAAAGTTATCATGAATGCCAATTTTTTGACGTTCAAGAAGAGCAGACCAAATTTGCGCTAATTGTGCTTCGACTTTGTGGCGCGGGGGTGTGTATGCAGCTTGAACGCTAATATTAGGAACAGGTAAAGCTTTCCGGTCAATTTTGCCATTGGGAGTTAAAGGTAACTTGTCCAATACGACAATTTGAGCAGGAATCATGTAATCAGGTAAACTCGATTTGAGGTAATTTTTCAAATCACTGCAAAAATCATCATCAATTCCCGTTACATAAGCAATTAAACTTTGGTTATTCTCAGTTTTATTTACAGTTACAACAGCTTCTTTAACTAATGGATATTGTAATAAAAGTGATTCAATTTCCCCTAATTCAATCCTAAAACCCCGTAATTTTACCTGCTCATCCATGCGTCCTAGATATTCTAAATTGCCATCATCTCTCCATCTTGCTAAATCCCCAGTTTTATAAATTCGCTCAACTTGACTGAATAATTCCACTTCAATAAATTTTTCGGCAGTTAATTCAGGACGATGGAGATAACCTCGCGCCAAACCAACACCCGCAATGCACAACTCACCAGGAATACCAGGGGGTAATGGTTGATGATGTCTATCTAAAATGTAAGTGCGGAGATTAGATAACGGTTGACCAATTAGTGGTTTTTTCCCATCGGGTTGACAAACAGCTATACTGGTACAAACTGTAGATTCTGTTGGTCCATAACCATTAAAAAAACTTCTTCCTTTTGCCCAACGGTTAACTAATTCTTTGGAGCAAACTTCACCAGCAGTAATTAAAATTTGCAAATCAGGTAAGGTGGCTTGAGGTAACAAAGATAAAACTGAAGGTGGGATAGTAAGATGAGTAATTTTGTGTTCAGTTAAAAAGTCAATCAGTTCTTGACTAGGTAACAAGGTTTCTTTTTTTGTTAGATACAAACAAGCACCTGCAGAAAGAGTAGGAGCAATTTCCCAAATGGAAGCATCAAAACTGAAATTAGCAAACTGTAGTACACGACTTTGGGGTTGAATTTGCAAAATTTCATCAACTGCCAAAATTAAATTTACCAGTCCTCGATGTTCAATCATTACCCCTTTGGGTTTTCCCGTTGAACCAGAGGTATAAATAACATAAGCTAAATTATCGCAATTGAAGGTGTTCACTGAGCGAAGTCGAAGTGTTGACAATTGACAATTGACAATTGGTGATGGGTATTTGTCTAGTTCTGCATCTAAATAAACAACTTTAACAGGATTTTCTAAACTATCTAAAGGCAATTTATGTATTACAAAACTTTGAGTTAATAAAACCGATATCCGCGAATCTTCTAACATGAACTTGATTCTTTCTGGGGGATAATTAGGATCAATCGGTACATAAGCACCACCAGCTTTAAGAATACCCAAAACACCAATGATCATTTCTAAAGAACGTTCAACACTAATACCAATTAAAGTATCTGGTTGAACTTGGTAATTTTCAATTAAATAATCAGCTAATTGCTCGGCTTTTTCATTTAATTGTTGATAAGTTAGACTTTCCGATTCAAAAACTACAGCAATATTATGAGGATTTTTGGCAACTTGCTCTGCAAATATGTCAACAAAAGTTTTATCTTGAGGATAATCAGTTTGAGTTTGATTCCAGCGTTGTATTTGTAGCAGTTCCGTTGCTGTCATCAAAGGTAAAGTATTGATTGATTGGTGTGGATGATCAATAATTCCCTTCAGCAGCACTGTAAACTGTTCCGCCATGCGTTGGATAGTACCCCGTTCAAACAAGTCTGTAGCATATTCCCAAGAGCAATTCAACTGGTTGTCAGATTCGGTTACTAACAGCGTTAAATCAAACTTAGCGATCGCACCCTTGACTCCCAGCAATTCAGTATCTAACCCTGATAAATCCAAATCTGGACTAGCATTATTTTCCAGAGTAAACATGACCTGGAATAAAGGGTTATAGCTCATACTGCGTTCTGGTCGTAACTTTTCTACCAGCACATCAAAGGGAACGTCTTGATGAACATAAGCATCTAAACAAGTTTGGCGAGTTTGTTGTAAAAACTCAATAAAACTTAGCTCTAGTTTGATTTGCTGACGCATAACCAAAGTATTCACAAAAAAGCCAATTAACCCTTCAGTTTGGCTATGGGTGCGGTTAGCAATGGGAGAACCAATACATAAGTCTTCTTGCCGACTATAACGAGATAGTAAAATGCTCAAAGTAGCCAACAAGGTCATATATAAACTTACGCCTTGCTGTTGACTAAAAGCATTAACAGCAGCAGTTAATTCCGGTGTAAGAGCATAGATATAGCGATCGCCTCTGTAACTTTGCTGTGCTGGACGGGGATAATCTGTAGGTAATTCCAGTAATGGGGAAGCATCACCTAGTTGATGTTTCCAGTAATTAATCTGCTTTTCTAATACTTCTCCTTGTAACCAGTGGCGTTGCCAAGTTGCATAGTCACTGTATTGAATCGGTAAAGGAGCAAAATTCGGGGTCTTACCTTGAGAATAAGCAGTATAAGCCTGCCATAACTCCCGCAAAAATACTCCCATTGACCAGCCATCACTGATAATGTGGTGCATATTGATAGCCAAGACAGATTTTTGCTCCTCCAATTGCAGCAGTTTAGCTTTAAATAAAGGGCCAGTATTTAAGTCCAAGTGTTGTTGTGCATGAGCGTCAATTAGATCTTGGATATTTGGGCATTGGGTATCTAAATCAAGCTCTCCCTTGTTCCCACTCCCTAATTTCCGGCAATCTTGTACTGTTAAAACTGCGATTTCGTCTAAACTGCGAATGGCAACTTGTGGTTGTCCGGCAACTGTAGGAAAATACATCCTCAGACTCTCGTGCCGATTCAGCAGATCAGCCAAACTAGAATGTAGGGCATCAATATTCAGGTTGCCGTTCAGTTGTAAAGCGATCGGCATATTGTAAGTAGCTGATGACCCTTGGAGTTGTGCTAATAGCCAGAGACGTTGTTGAGCAAAGGACAGAAGCTTGGGAGAGTCAGCGCTTAAAGCCGGAATTTCCGCTGTAGAAACAGCTTGTGTTTTAGCAGCTTTCAAGAAAGTGAGAATATCTGCTTTCCGGTCTTGAATTTCCTGCTTGAGTTCAGCAGTGAGGGCGTTTTTGCTAGTACGAATCCGTAACTTATCATCTTCAGCCCAAATTCGGCAGCCCATATTCTGCAACCGCAGCATCAAAGAAACTATTTGCTGATTTTGTGTCATGGTCATAGTTCAATTTCCTCTTCGTCTGAGTTTAAAGGTTGTATATCTGTGGTTGTCGAATTAACCCAAATGCAGCTATCTATATAATTTGCCAAGTCAATGATAGTAGGAGACTCAAATACTTGACGCAGTGGCAGTTCTACTTTGAAAGTGTCACGAATGCGGTAGCAAAGTTGGGTAGCTAATAAAGAATGTCCTCCCAAGTTGAAGAAGTTATCTTGTCGGGCTATGACCTCATATTTCAATAACTTCGCCCAAAGTTGAGCCAGCAATTTTTCGGTCTCCGTTACAGGCAATTCAATATCTGTGACTGCAATTTTTGGATCTGGTGCAGGTAAAGCTTTTCTGTCTACTTTACCATTTGGTGTCAGTGGCAGTTTGTCCAAAACAACAAAATGACTGGGAATCATATAATCAGGCAGGGTTTTCTCTAAAAAGTCCCGCCATTCTGCTAATAAAGCTGGATCAATTTGATTGGTGCGATATTGCAACGGTTGATTAGCGTAATTTTGCCAAGGTTTGAGCCGCCAATTGCCTTTTGTCGCAAATCTTGGGATTTTGTCTTCTTCAAAGATATGCCGTTGAAAAACAACATCGTAATCAGAAAATCCTGTGGAGCTATATTGGATAAAAGCCTTATAGGGCAAATCTCGCGCTAAATTTCGGAATGCTTCCGGTTCTATCCCTGATTTCACTTGGGCAATTGCCGCTTTTAAATCTGTGACAGTACCATCTAATTGAGGAATTTGTGCTAACAACGCCATTTCTGAAGTTAGACGTGCATTAGGAATATTCTTAATCCCTAGTAAATCTGGTTGCTCGGTTGTTAAAATTCTCTCAATTGTTGCCAGATTTAACTGTTGTTCTTGCCAATCTAAGCATTGAGGTTGAGTTAGGGGAATATCTACTTGATCTAAATGTAAAATAACATCATAACGAAAACGACTCATTTCCGTATGACTGTAACCCCGTTTTAATTCAATTTGGACGTGACTAATCCGAGAAAATCTTTGCTTGAGAGCGATAAAGAAATCAGGGTCAATCAGCAATTCTTCTTCCGTGCGAATCCTGTTTTGAATTTTTTGGCGCAAGTCCTGAATTGATAAGTCATCAGGGGCGCGATAAAATTCTGTGGTGGTGTGGAAAGCTGCTAATAAATGGAGATTTCGCACGTCCCCAATCAATATTTTTCCTTGATGGCTCACAGTTTTGATTGCCCCTTCAATTACTGACAACAAGTAATCTAAAGAAGGGAAATACTGAATTACCGAATTAATGATTACCAAGTCATAAACATTGGATTCAATGCCATCAAACTGGTTAGCAGCACTTTGTTTTAAAGTAACTTTGTTTTGGAGAGATTGCTGTTTGAGATGTTGTTCAATATACTGCAATCCCCTCGATGCAAAATCTGTACCTAAATAATGTTGACAATGGGATGCAACTTTAAATAATAACATCCCTGTTCCGCAACCAATTTCCCAAACTCGTTTGGGTGCAAGTTCTAAAATTTGGTCAACTGTTGTATCACGCCATTCTTGCATGGCCGATCGCAAAATTGGCTCTCCTGTGTAGCTATCCTTCCAACCTGCAAGATTCAAAGTTGGATCATCGGTTGGTGTTGTTTGTTGAGTGTAGCTATCATTAAAAACTTGTTCCCACAATTCTACCTGTTCACTTTGGCTGGTATAGTCGCCTTCTGTTGTGGGGACAACATAAGTAACTAGACGTTGATAGCATTCGCTGTCTTCCCGCACCAAAACAACCGCTTCCTGAATTTTGGGGTGTTTGAGTAAAGATGCTTCAATTTCACCTAATTCAATCCGGAAACCCCGCAATTTGACTTGATGATCGATCCGCCCTAAATATTGCAAATTACCGTCAGGTAGCCATCGGGCTAAATCACCAGTTTTATAAATTCGCTCAGTTTTACCAAATAATTCTAATGTGATAAATTTTTCGGCAGTTAAATCGGGACGATGCAAATAGCCCTGTGCTAAACCTGCACCCCCAATGCACAGTTCCCCAGGAACACCGGGGGGCAGGGGTTGATTAGCATGATCTAAAATATAGATGCGAGTGTTGGCGATCGCTTTGCCAATGGTAGGTTCGTGCTGGGCATTTTTGGCAACTTTCGTAAATGTTGAATAAGTTGTGTCCTCAGAAGGTCCATAGAGGTTATAAACTTCTTGTACAGATGTATTTTGATATAAAGCTTGTACCAAGTTATTTCTTAAGGGTTCACCCGCTAAATTAATAACCTGTACACTGGACGGAATTACATTCATATTCAGGAGTTCAGCCGCCGCACTCGGTACAGTATTAATCAAAGTTATCGGGATCGAACTCTGATGTGCTTGCTCAATGTAGAGCGCATTTTCCACCAAAATTACACTCCCCCCTTGAGTCAGGGGGACAAAAATTTCAAAAATGGAGAGATCAAAACAGATTGAAGTTGATGCTAAAACACCTGCAAGCTGTTCTGTACTAAAGACTGAATGCGCCCAGTTTACAAATGCTACCGCACTAGCATGGGCAATAGCAACGCCCTTAGGTTTGCCTGTAGAACCAGAAGTATAAATTACATAAGCTAAGTCATCAAAACGAATGAATTTTTGAGGATTCTCTGTTGGGCTATCGCTCCAGGTGGGTTGATCTAAAAATACTAATTGGCAGGTACTTTTGAGTTTTTCTAAGGGAAGTTGCTGTGGCAGAGATTTCGTTGTCAGTAATACCGCAGCATGACTATCTTCGAGCATTAAATGAATGCGTTCTTGGGGATAACTCGGATCAATTGGTAGATATGTACCACCTGCTTTGAGGATCGCAAATATGCCGATCAGCATTTCCAGTGATCGCTCCATGCAAATCGCCATCAATGGGGGATCAGATAATTGTTGCTGACTTTTGAGTTGCAATAAATAATCTGCTAGGCGATTTGCTTTTTGATTGAGTTCTTGATAACTCAAGCTTTGATCTACCGACACTACTGCAATTTGATCGGGCGTTTTTGCAGCCTGATTTTCAAACAAACTCACCAAAGTATGGTTTTGAGGGTAATCTGTCTCAGTTTGATTCCAAACTTGCAGTTGTTGGATTTCTGCGGGGGTGATGATAGGTAGCTGATAAATCGGTTGTTGGGAATTTTGAACTATTGCTGTGAGCAAAACTTCAAAATGTGCCGCCATGCGCCTAATGGTTGAGGCCGCAAATAAATCTGTGGCATATTCCCACATACAGTGTAGTTGCTCGTCTCTTTCGCTCAAATCCAGCAGGATATCAAACTTGGCAAATGGGAAACTTTGTTCTAAGTATTGAATCTCCAGCCCTGGTAAATGAACCTTCGCCCCTGCTCCAACCGCATTTTGCAACACCATCATCACTTGGAACAAGGGATTGTGGCTGAGACTGCGTTCTGGTTGTAACTTTTCAACTAAATACTCAAAAGGAATGTCTTGATGAGCATAAGCATCTAAGCAAGTTTGGCGAGTTTGTTGCAGTAACTCACTAAAGCTTTGCTCTGACTTGATTTTGCTTCGCAATACTAAGGTATTGACAAAAAAGCCAATTAACCCTTCTGTATAGCTATGGGTGCGATTAGCGATCGCAGAACCAACACATAAATCCTCTTGGCGGCTGTAACGGGATAGTAAGATATTAAAAGCAGTCAACAGGGTCATAAATAAACTCACCCCTTGTTGTTGACTAATAGCTTTAAGTTTCTGAGTCAGTTCTTTGCTCAAAGAAAATTCTTCACGCTCACCTTGGTAACTTTGTTGCGCTGGACGGAGATAATCAGTCGGTAATTCCAGCAAGCGAGGCGCATCCCCTAGTTGTTGTTGCCAATAATTTTCTTGAGTTAATAAGGTTTCCCCTTGTAACCAACTGCGCTGCCAAGCTGCAAAATCACTATATTGAATCGCTAATGGTGACAAGTTCGGCACAGATCCCGCAGCATAAGCAGTATAAGCTTGTTCCCATTCTCGCTTAAATACTCCCATGGACCAGCCATCACTAATAATGTGGTGCATATTAATCAGCAGGACATTTTTCTGCTCACTCAGTTGCAGCAGTTTCGCTTTGAACACTGGACCAGTATTTAAGTCAAAGGATTTTTGAGCGTGAAGATCAGATAAATGTTGCACAGTTTCCCCTTGAGTTTGGGGAGGGAGTGCTTGTAAGTCGGCAATTTCTAATACTTCTATATCTTCGACATTTTTAACTACTACTTGGGGTTCTCCCTCCAAAGTAGGGAAATAAGAGCGTAGACTGCTATGCCGTTCTAGCAGATAAGTTAAACTTTGCCGCATAGCTTCTAAATTTAGGTTGCCATCTAGTTGAAAGGCCACTGGCATATTATAGGTAGAAGAAGTTCCTTTCGCTTCCAGTTGAGCGATAAACCAAAGTCTTGATTGGGCAAAAGACGGAGTTTTTGGTTCATTTTCTGGCTGGGGTGAAATGGGAGGTAAAGCAACACTCGCAGATGCTTGATCAATTTCCCTCGCTAACTCAGATAAAATGTTTTGCTCAAATATCTTACGAACAGGTACTTCTACCCCGAAAATATCACGAATTCGGGTAACTAATTGAGTAGCTAACAGGGAATGTCCACCTAATTCAAAGAAGTTATCAGAACGACCAACAGATTTAACTTTTAATAAACCTTGCCATAAACTAGCGAGTAGTTCTTCTGTGGGAGTTACTGGTATTTCCAAATCAGTAGAAGCGGTTGTATCTGGTGCTGGTAATGCGCGGCGATCTAGTTTACCATTAGCAGTCAGAGGAAATTGATCCAAAACCATAATCTGGCTAGGAATCATATAATTTGGGAGGCGATTTTTGAGGTATTCTCTCACTTTTTCAGCTACATTGGCGGATTTTTCTGTTGCCATAATATAAGCTACTAATCTAGGATTATTATCAATTTCATACAAAATGACAACAGCTTCTTGAACTAATGGATGTTGTAATAACAGTGATTCAATTTCTCCGAGTTCAATTCTAAAACCCCGTAATTTTACTTGCTCATCAATCCGACCCAAATATTCTAAATTGCCATCATAATCCCATTTTGCTAAATCACCAGTTTTATAAATGCGCTCAGTTTTACCGAATAAATCAATTTCCATAAATTTCTCGGCTGTAATTTCAGGACGATTGAGATAACCTCTAGCTAAACCAACCCCAGAAATACATAATTCTCCTGGTATTCCTGGAGGTAATAGTTGATTGTTTGCATCTAAAATATAGATATTAGCATTAGGTATTGGTTTACCAATTGCTGGTTTTTCGCCATTGGGTTGACAAAGATAAATAGCTGCGGTCACAGTAGATTCTGTTGGACCGTAGCAATTATATAAATGTTGTTCTCTTCCCCATTGACTTACTAATTCAGCCGGACAAGCCTCTCCTCCAACAGTTAAACATTGTAAATCAGGGAAACTCGCCTTTGGTAAGACAGATAAAGCTGAAGGTGATAAAAAGCCGTGAGTAATTTTGTGTTCAGTTAAAAAGTTAACTAAGCTTTGACCAGGTAACAAAGTATCTTTATTGCCTAAATATAAACAAGCACCTGCTGATAAAGCAGTCGCAATTTCACCAATAGATAAATCAAAACTAAAAGACCCAAATTGCAGTAAGCGGCTGTAATTTTGAACTTGAAAAGTTGTATTCCAGGCTAAAGCTAGATTGACAATTGCCCGATGTTCAATCATTACCCCCTTGGGTTGTCCTGTTGAACCGGAAGTATAAATAACATAGGCTAAATTATCAGGCTGGCTTTGAGAATGAGGATTATCTGTTGTTTCTTGAGCAAAATTTTCTGGATCTAAACAAATAACTTGAACAGAATTTTCTAAATTATCTAAAGGTAATTGCTCTAATAAAAAACTTTGTGTTAGTAATACCGATATCTCGGAGTCTGCTAACATAAACTGAATCCGTTCTTGGGGATAATTGGGATCAATTGGTACATAAGCACCACCAGACTTGAGGATACCAAGTACACCAATAATCATTTCTAAAGAACGTTCAACAGCAATACCAATTAATTTATCTGGTTGAATTTGGTGATTTTTTAGTAAATAATTAGCTAATTGATTGGCTTTTTTATTCAATTGTTGATAAGTTAGCTGCTGAGATTCAAAAACTACAGCAATATGATCAGGATTTTTAATAACTTGTTGTTCAAATAAGTCCACTAAAGTCTGATCGCGGGGGTATGATGTTTGAGTTTGGTTCCAATTTTGTAGTTGCTGAATTTCTGTTTCTGTCAGCAAGGATAGAGTATTAATTGGTTTATTTGGATGATCAATAATTTGCTTCAGTAGAACTTCAAAATGTCCCACCATTCGTTGGATTGTTTCAGATTCAAATAAATCAGTCGTATATTCCCATTCTCCTGTTAAACCTTGCGGTGTTTCTCGGAAAATTAACGACAAATCCAACAAAGTCGTTGTATTTTCCCATGTAAATGGGGTCAGGGTTAATCCATTGGTTGACAATATTTCTTGAGTTTCATTTTGAAAACCAAAAACAACTTGAAATAGGGGATGATGAGAAAGCGATCGCTCTAATCCCAGTTCATCAACCAGTTTTTCAAAGGGCAAATCCTGATGATCATAAGCATCTAGAGTTACTTGTTTGACTCGTTCCAGTAATTCTTTAAAAGTTGGATTCCCTTGTAGATTAGTTCGCAATGCTAGAGTATTGACAAAAAAGCCAATTAGTGACTCTGTTTCCTGGCGGTTACGATTAGCGATCGCTGAACCAACTACAATATCCTCTTGTCCAGTGTAGCGTGAAAGTAAGAGCGTAAATACTGTCAATAAAGTCATAAACAGAGTTGTTCCTGACTGTTGACTTAAATGCTTCAACTGCTGAGTTACATCCTGATCAAGTTGCAAAAACTCACTACTTCCCCGATAGGTTTGCGTGGACGGGCGGGGTCGGTCTGTCGGCAATTCTAACAGCGGCGGAACTGCGGCTAATTGTTTTTGCCAGTAATTGAGTTGATTTTGCAAAACATCGCCCTGTAGCCATTGTCTTTGCCAGTGGGCAAAATCCGCATATTGCAGCGATAATTCTGGCAGGGGAGAGGATTCTTGTCTACAAAAGGCAGTATAAAGGGTGGACAATTCCTGACGGAAGATTCCCATTGACCAACCATCACAAACAATGTGATGAATGACAAGCAACAATAAATGGGATTGGTCAGCTAGTTGCAACAACTTTACCCGCAGCAAAGGCGCATTTGATAAATCAAAGGACTGTTGTAATTCTGTTGTAGCTAAATGCTGGGCTTTGCTTAACTGATCTTCTGCTGTTAATTGTCGCCAGTCCAGCACTTGCATTTTCATTTGAGGATGAGGATGAGGATGAATCACCTGTATAGGTGACTCATTGATCACACAAAAATTAGTACGTAATACTTCATGACGGTGGACAATTGCTGTTATAGCTTGTTCTAAAGCATTGATATTCAGCAATCCGCTAATTTGCCAGAAAAATGGGACATTATAGACGCAGTTTTCGCCTTCTAGTTGGTCAATAAACCACAGTCTTTGCAGGGGAAACGCATCTAAATTATCTTGACAGAATACTATATTAGTGCATCAATATGGGAAAATATCTAACTTCATTCAAAATCTGATAAATTCCTTTATTAAAATTATAAAAATTTCATAAATTTAGAGTAATTATTTATTTTTAATGATGGATTTATTTTGTTCAGTTCTATATATTAATATCTATATTTTTTGGCATCAAAAATATAGATTCTATTGTAGAATCAACAGAAAAATAAATTGGTTATATTTATATTTGTCTATATTTTCTGATTTTTATCAGATACATTCTAAAATCTTCTCTAAATATTCATCATCCCATCCTGCACAAAACTGCTTACTTTTAGTTCCTAGTTTTTGGCTTTTTTCTTTTCCTAAAAGATTAACTGCTATATGACGAATAACTGCAAAGTTTTGTGGTGCATTATCCTTTCTTATCCGACAATCATCTTCTCTAAAAGCTACATCTAAAACCCAGTGTAATGAATTCTCTATACCCCAATGAGTGCGGACTGATTCTCCTAGTAATTTCGCATTATTTGTCAAACTACTTATATAATAGCCTGTCTCAACCTTCGTTTTTCCATTAACTTTTCGTATATATTCTACCATTCCTACACTTTGAAGATTTACCCATTTCTTATCAGTATCTATTCTTTCTTCTATGTCTGATAACATGAGATAATGACGAATCTCTTCTCTTCCATGTTTGTCTTCTTTTGTATGAAATTCACTATATTTGAATCCCTCAAACCCTTTAGATATAGCTTCTTTGAAGATTTCTTCTACATTCTTATATAAATTACCTTGATTCTTTTTGAGTGCGATAATATATTCGCCTGATTTTTCTGCAATTGATTTTACTATCTCTTTTTGACACCCCATCGCATCAATCGTTACTAAACATCCGGCTATATCTAATACTTTAATTAATTCCGGTATGGCTGTTATTTCATTTGACTTTTCTTCTACTTTACATTGTCCTAATACTAATTTATTACTAGTTGCCCATGCACTTACCATGTGAATCGCACCTTTATCCTTTCCTTTATCATATGAATGCCTTAATGTTTTCCCATCTATTGCTATGACTTCTCCTTCTGTAATTTTATTGATAGATTTTATCCAACTCAAAAAACAATTCTGAAATTGTTGCGGATCTATTCTCGCAAATACTCTGGCGAATGTATCATGAGATGGAATCCCGTTTGGAAGTTCTAAAAATTGTTTTAGCCATTTTTCTTTCTTTTTTCCATAAGCCTCCATCAATACCCAACTATCTACTCCACAGATCACTGCACAAATCGCAATGGTTACTATATCTATTAATTTATGCCTTTTTGTTCTCTCAACTCTTTTATCTTCTAAATCTTTAAAGTGATCTACTATTGTGATTTTTGGTGGTAGCTTCATTTTGTGAATTTTGTCTCTTTAGTTTTATTGAGAATACCACTTCAACTCATTTTATTGATTCTTATAGAAACGAATTTACCATCAAATTTTCTTCATACTCATTTATTGGCTTGATATTAACATGGTAATACTGCCCTTTTTATCTATTCATAGAAGTTACATTTTGTCAAAAAAAATTAGATGCGTTTCCCCTGACAGTCTTTGTTGAGCAAAAGAAAGAGGCAAAAATTGATCCCTTGATACTGGTGTAAGCTGTGGAGATTGTTGTTGTTTTTTTAGTTTTTGTAAGACTAATTCTCGCTTTTCTGGTGAAAGATTTTCCAGCCGTTTTAGTAAATCGCTCATATAAGTAAGTAGGGTTTGCTGAAAAAGTTGTCTGTGAGGGCTAGGAGTCAGGAGTCAGGAGTCAGGAGTCAGAAGTCAGGAGGAAGAATTAGAAGAAGAGAAGAATAGTATTGAATCTATTCGACATATTTTCGCTCTTGGTGATTTGGTATTTAGTATTATCAAATTGCTAAATTAAATTATCAAATAAATTATCAAAACATTAATGCTTGTGTTACCTCTTCATCTGATAACCCATCAACTTCGCCTAAAACCTGGGCTAGGGCATCATTTTCTGCTTGTTCAATTTGTTGTTCCATAACCTTGTGGGCAAGTTCAGCAATTGTGGGATTCTCAAATAAATAACGTAAAGGAAAATCTAGAGAAAAGGCTTCTCTTAATCGAGAAATCACTTGAGTAGCGAGTAAAGAATGTCCTCCTAACTCAAAAAAGTTATCATAAATTCCCACCTGTTTTAATTTCAAAACTTCAGTCCAAATTGTGGCTAATTCTTGTTCTGTAGCCGTGCGAGGCAGCACAAAATCAACCTCTACATTTCTTTGGAAACCTTCGGGAATAGGCAAACCAAGGCGGTTGACTTTACCATTAGGAGTGAGGGGAAATGCTGCCAGAACTACGAAAGCAGTAGGTATCATGTAATCTGGTAGCTTTTCCTTGAGGAAAGTTCGGAGGCTGCTAGAAGTAGGTGAATTATCCTTCGTAACCAAATAGGCTACTAGGAATTTCTTCCCTGGCTCATCTTCCCGTGCAATCACTAGAACTTGTTTGATGTCAGGATTTTGCATCAAAACTGCCTCAATTTCTGCCAATTCAATCCGAAAACCGCGAATTTTTACTTGGGTATCAATTCGACCGATAAATTCCAGATTTCCATTAGGTAGACGGCGGACTAAATCTCCGGTTTTGTAAAGGGTATCTCCTTGAATAAAGGGATTAGGAATAAACTTTTCACTGGTTAATACGGGCTGATTTAAGTAACCCCTCGCAACACTCGCACCACCCACATAAAGTTCACCAGGGATACCAATTGGCACTCGATGTAAATTTTCATCTAATATGTAAACTGTGCGATCGCCAATGGGTTTACCAATAGGAATAGAATGGATATTTTCAGTAATTTGTTTGGGAATGGCATAACAACAGGTAAATACGGTACATTCTGAAGGTCCATAACCGTTAATTATTTGCGTTTCTGGCAAGATTTCTAAAGCGCGACGAACATGATCTACAGAAATAGATTCTCCGCCAATGAGTAGTTGTTTAACTCCCGATAACCCTTGTGGCATTGTATCAATCATCAGATTGAAGAAAGCGGAAGTTAGCCAAAGGATATTAATTCCTTGTTCTTGGATAATGCGGGTTAAGCCTGCTGGTGTGGGAATTTTCTCTGGATAAAGCACACAACGTCCACCGTAAAGTAATGATGGCCAAAGTTCTAGCGTGAGTGCATCCCAAGAAATTGATGAATGTTGTAGCCAAATTTTTTCTGCATCAAGGTGAACGTAATCAACTTCAAACATAAAACCCATGAAGCTACGATGAGGAACTTCTGTGCCTTTTGGTGTTCCTGTCGAGCCGGAGGTATAAATGATATAAGCTAAATTTTCTGGATTAACTTCACTGTTTAAATTGTCTTGTTTGTATTGGGCAATAATTCCCCAATCTGTGTCAAGATTCACCACAGTTTGATTATTCAGTGGTAGTCCATTTTGTAAATGAGTTTGTGTTAGTAAGATCGGTGTTTGTACATCTGCTACCATGAACTCTAATCTTTCGGGAGGATAAGCTGGATCTAGGGTAAAATAAGCCCCACCAGCTTTGAGAATGGACAGAATACCGATGACCATTTCTAGGGAACGCTCAACACAAATTCCTACTCGGACTTCGGGTTTAACTCCCAGTGATTGCAAATAATGGGCTAATTGATTGGCGCGGTTATTTAATTCTCGATAAGTTAAATGTTGTTGTTCATATATAATTGCTACTGCATCAGGGCTTTTTTCTACCTGTTCTTCAAATAAAACATGAACACATTTGTAATTAATAGCATTTGTTAATTGTTGATTTTCTAGCAGCATTAATTCTTCTGCTTCGGCTGCACTCATTAGAGATAAGTCAGAAATATTTTGTTGTAAATTAGCTGCCATTCCTGTTAGCAATGTCAGGAAATGTCCAATCATGCGAGCAATTTTCTTGTCGTCGAAGCAGCTAGTATCATAAACAATTCTGCCAGCTAATTGCGAACCAGGATTAATAACTATCGTCAGCGGATAATTTGTGCGTTCAAAACAACTAATATGACTAATTTCTAAAGTTTTTTTGGTTTCTTGTGGGGCAGAATCTAATGGATAATTTTCAAAGACTAAAAGACTTGCAAATAATGGCAATCCGGGGAAAATATCACTCTGATTTTGAATTTCTGCGAGAGAACAATAAGCATACTGTTCTTGTTCTAGTGCTTGGGTTTGTAATTGCTTGAGCCAGGGTAATAATTCTGTCTTGTTGGTAACTTTGACTCGGATGGGGAGAGTGTTAATTAATAGTCCTACCATTGAGTCTACTTGCTCCAGGGTCGGTGGACGACCGGATACAGTTGCACCAAAGATGACATCACTTTCCCCACTGTAGCGGGAAATTAATAACCCATAAGCTCCCTGTACCAAATTATTCAAGGTTAAATGGTGCTGTCTGGCCATACCTTGTAATTTTTCAGTAACAGTTGGCGATAATTGGAAATGCTGTTCATGATATATTCCCTCTCCCTTGGTTTTTCCCAAAAAGGTCGGAGTTTCAAAACCCTGGAGGGTTGTTTGCCAAAATCTCTTGGCTTGATCAATATCCTGTTGTTGTAACCAATCAATATATTCTCGATAGGGACGAACAGGTTGGAGGCGTAAATGTTCCCCTCGCTGCTGTGCTTCATAGAAAGCTAAAACTTCTTTGAGGATAATCTGCATTGACCAGCCATCAAATAGGATATGATGATGACTCCAAATAAGTTGATAGGTCTGCTCTGTTAATTGGATGAGGGTGAAGCGCATTAAGGGAGCAATACTCAGATCAAATCCTTTTTGGCGATCGCTCAACAAAAAATCCTCTAAGTGATTTTGTTGTTCATCAGCTGTGAAATTTCGCCAGTCTATTTTCATCCACGGGATATCCACTTGCTTACTTACCATTTGCAAGGGCTTTTCTATCTCCTCCCAATAAAAAGAACTGCGTAATACTGAGTGTCTCGCCACAACTTGTTCCCAAGCTTTTTGGAACGAGGGAAAGTTCAATTCTCCAGAGAGGATACAAAGCAACTGCTCAAAATAAACTTCTGATTCGGGTGCATAAAGGGTATGAAACAACATCCCTTGTTGCATTGGCGAAAGTTCATAAAGGTCTTGGATATTTTGCATGAAATTACCTCTGAATTGGGAATTGGGAATTGGGAATTAGTTGATGATAGCTACTTGGGTTTGTTTTTGTTAATTTTGAATAGGAATTTATCTAGCTGTTGTTGATTGAGTTTGGCTGCTGAAAAATCCGCGGGAGTATAGCTTTGAGACTCCGTTAATTGACAGTGATTTATTAGATTTTTTAATGCTTCTATAAATCCTAAAGCTAACTTTTTAATGGTGTCTTGCTTGTGAATTTTCTGACTATAAGCCCAAGTCATTTCCAGTTTTCCTCCACGAATAAAACCACTGATTCCTAATAAATGACTACGTTGATTGAGTAAGCTTTGTTCAGCTTTAAATTCTTTAGCCAAACCCAAGGATTCAGAGGCTTTCAGCACTTGATCGAATTGACCAAGGTAGTTAAAACTGATTTGTGCTGATGGTAGTGACTGTAATTTTTCGCGGATTGTGCTGTTTTCCTGCAAATATCGCAATACACCATAACCAATTCCTCGGTTGGGAATCTGCCGCAGTTGTTCTTTAACAAACTTTAAAGCGTTTCCTGGATGGTCAATTTCTTGTAGTTGTAACCTCACGGGGAATAATGTCGTAAACCAACCGACAGTGCGCGATAAATCTACATCCTCAAATAAGTCTTCCCTGCCATGTCCTTCCAAATCAATTAGTAAAGAACTTTCTCCTGTCCATTGGGCAAAACTTTGCACTAGGGCAGTCAACAGGACATCATTGATTTGAGTATTGTAGGCAGAGGGTACATCTTGTAAGAGGGCGCGGGTTTGTTCTTCATTTAAAGCCAGTGACACAGACGCGGTTGAGGCTACAGTGTTATTTTCTTGATCTGAAGGATAGTCTACTGGTAAAGCTGTGACTGGAATGCTAGATTGATTTAGCCAGTAATCCAACTCTTTGATAGCCTCGATTTGGGCATATTCTGTGAGGCGATCGCTCCAATATTGCCAGGAAGTTGTCTTAGGTGGTAATTTGATAACTTCATTGCGGCTAATTTGTTGGTAAGCAGTCGCCAAATCTTCTAGCAAAATCCGCCATGAGACAGCATCAACAGCTAAATGATGGATAATGAAGAGTAAATAACTCGGTTTATCATTGCCTAATTGAAATAAAGCGACTTGTGCTATTACCCCCGTAGATAAATCCAGACTAGCCTGAAGTTCAGCATCAGTCGCTTTTATTGCTGTTTGCTGTTCTTGTGGTGATAGGTGGGACAAATCAAAGATACTCAATGGCACAGATTCCCGTGTCGCGGTGTTAATTTGTTGCCAGTTTTCTCCTTCCTGTACAAACCGCAGCCGTAAAGCATCGTGATGTCCTAACAGTTGTTGTAATGCTGACTGCAATAACTCAGGTTGCAAGTCTGATGGCACTTCTAACAGTGTTGACTGGTTAAAATAATTAGGTCTGGGTAATTTCTGCTCGAAAAACCAATTTTGAATAGGTGTCAACCTTACAGCACCAGTTACTAAACCTTGTTCAGCATTGATTTGGCGAGTGATACCCGCTACAGCCGCTAATTCGGCAATGGTTTGATACTTAAATAGCTGTTTAGCAGCAATTTGAATACCTGCTTGATTAGCTTTGGAAATTAACTGAATGCTGAGAATCGAGTCTCCACCCAGTTCAAAAAAGTTATCGTGGATGCCAACTTTTCCTATTCTGAGAACTTCCGACCAAATCGCCACTAATTTCTCTTCTATAACTGTACGAGGAGCAATAAATTTATCTTCGACATGATGAGAAAAATCGGGGGTTGGGAGAGCGCGATAATCTACTTTGCCGTTGGCAGTTATGGGGAGAGTTTTCAGCAGCATAAACGCCGCTGGAATCATGTAATTTGGGAGTTTTTCCTTGAGGAAATGGCGCAATTCATCAATTGTTGGTTGCTGATGCTGGGGAACAATATAAGCAACGAGTCGCTTTTGTCCGGGAACGTCTTCATGGGCGATAGCCACGGATTGTAACACTTGTGGGTGTTGTCTCAATACCGTTTCGATTTCTCCCAACTCAATCCGGAAACCGCGAATCTTCACTTGATTGTCAACTCGTCCCAGATATTCTAGACTGCCATTGGCGCGGAATCTTGCTAAATCCCCAGTTTTGTACAGTTTACTATTCCCTAGCTCCTCAAAGGGATTGGGGATAAATTTGGCATTGGTTAATTCTGGACGTTGCCAATAGCCTCTAGCTAGTCCTGCTCCCCCAATGTGCATTTCTCCAGGAACTCCTATGGGTACAGGTTGCAGATATTGATCTAAAATATAAACCTGAGCATTACTAATGGGTCGGCCAATGCTAACAGGTGCAACTGGGGTTAAAAGTTCTAAGGTGGTGACAACCGTTGCTTCTGTTGGTCCGTAACTATTAAACAATTGGGGGGCTGGGGAAAGATCAGCTACACAATTATGCCAATGTTGCACCTTTTCTAGTTGGACTTCTTCACCACCAATAATTACAGTTCTCAAACCTTCAGGAATGGGGGCATCTTCAGGGTTAAGTTCTGCTACTAACTGATGCCAGTATGCTGTGGGCAGATCCAAAACAGTCAATTGCCATTTTTGGCAATACCGCCAAAATTCATCACTGGAGTGGAGCATTTCTTCCGTGCGTAACACTAAGGTTGCACCAACGGACAGACAGGGAAAGATTTCCTCAATGGAAGTATCAAAGCAAACAGACGCAAATTGTAAAATCCTATCGCCGGCATTGATTCCATATTTATCAATGGCAGTGATTACAAAATTCATTAATGACCGATGTTCAATCATTACCCCCTTGGGTTTACCCGTAGAACCAGAAGTATAAATAATATAGGATAGGTGATGAAGTTTGACATCACTGTGCGGGTTAGCTGTGCTGTGTTGAGAAATGATTGACCAATCTGTATCTAAACAAATTGTTTTTCCTGTGTAATCTAGCCGTTGATTTGGGAATTTATCTTGGGTTAGCAAAATTCCTAGTTGCGTATCTGCGAGAATTTCAGCTATTCGCTCTTGGGGGTAGGATGGGTCAATAGGAACATAAGCGCCACCTGCTTTAATCACCCCAAGTAAGCCGATAATCATATCTAAGGAGCGTTCAATGCAGATTCCCACTAGGGTTTCTGGTTTAACTCCCAAACTTTGCAGATAGTGGGCTAATTGGTTGGCGCGATCGCTCAATTGACGATAAGTTAATTTTTGACCATCCTGTTCTACAGCTACAGCATCGGGTGTTAACTCTACCTGAGACTCAAACAAATTATGGATACAATTTTTTTGAGTATATTCTCTATGAGTCTGATTCCACTCCATCAATAATTCCTGCTGAGGCTGGTTTAGGATCGGTAATTCAGAAACTCGCTGCTCTGGGTTATCAACAATCCCTTTTAGTAAAACTTGATACTGGTCTACCATCTGCTGGATTGTGGCAGCGTCGAATAAGTCAGCGTTGTATTCCCAAATAAGAGTAATTCCCTTATCTTTGCCATTTAGCTGGGAATGCGGAATCAACACAACATCAAGATCAAACTTTGTTGATTTGTTGCTGAGGGCTACATTCGTTGTGATGTTCAAGCCTGGTAAAGTTAAGTCTGGACGGGGAGAATCATGGAAGCTAAACATCACTTGAAACAGAGGATTATAACTTAAGTTCCGTATTGGCTTGATCACCTCCACGACCTTATCAAAGGGTAAATCTTCGTTAGCAAAGGCTTCCAGACTCACTTTGCGGACTCGACCCAGCAACTCCCGAAACGTGGGATTACCGGATAAATCGGTGCGTAAAACCAGGTTATTGACGATCATGCCAATTAATTGTTCTGTCTCGCGCATCCGCCGATTGGCAACAGCCGTACCTAGACAAAGATCGTCCTGTCCAGTGTATCGGCGGACAATTACTAAAAATGCCGCCAAGGTCGTCATAAATAAGGTAATTCCCTCTTGACGGCTCAGAACTCTCAAGGATTCGCACAAAGTAATGGGCAACTCTAACCTGACTTGAGCGCCGTTGTAAGTTTGTTCTGCTGGTCGTGGGCGGTCATATGGTAATTCCAAGAGGGGCGGACTGCCGGATAACTGCTGCTGCCAGTAGGCTAATTGGGCTTGGGCTTCCTGGCTTTGCACCCATTCTCTCTGCCAACTCGCAAAGTCTACAAACTGGATTGGTAATTCTGGCAGTGGGGAGGGATGACCCTCACAGAAGGCTTGATAAAGTGCTAAAAACTCTTTCAAAAAGACGTTATTGAAAGACCAGCCATCATGAACCATGTGATGTTCAATGTGGACTAAAAGATGGTCTTGGTCATTCAACTTTAACAATAACCATCTGACTAAAGGCAATTTATCCAAGTAAAAGGGCTTCTTTACCTCTGCATCAAATAGACGTTGAATTTCTGCTTCTTGCTCTGACCCCGTAAATTTCTCGATGTCTACGACGTTTAATTCAATTGGTAAGGATGAGTGGATGACCTGAAATAACCGTCCATTGACTGCTGGAAAAGTTGTGCGGAAGATTTCATGTCTTTGCACAATCTCACTGAGACATTTTTTGAGGACTATGACATCGAGGTGTCCCTGAAATCTGAGAGTTGCTTGAGCTTGGTATGCTGTATTTTCGGGTGCTACTTCCTGGATGAAGTACACGCGCTCTTGAGCAAAGGAAACAGGTAACATTCCAGCCCGTGAAATCCTTTGTATAGCAGGACTTTGTAGTTTTTGTTCTAGGAGTTCATGCTGTTGAATGACACTAGCTAAACCCGCTACGGTAGGATTAGCAAAGATGTTTGCAAACGATAACTCAACTTGAAAACTGTCGCGTACACGGGAAAGGATTTGAGCCACTATCAGGGAATGTCCACCGAGATTAAAAAAGTTGTCATTAACTCCTATTTGCTCATAACCTAGTAAATCAGCCCAAATAGCCGCTAATTTTTCTTCAATTGGGTTACGAGGTGCAACAAAGCTTTCTTCTAAATCGGGGCGTGTGCGATCGCACACTGGAAGATTCTGACGATCTACTTTGCCATTGGGGGTGAGGGGTAAAGAATCTAAAACGACAAATACCCCTGGAATCATGTATTGAGGTAGATTTTCTTGAAGTAAGTTTTTGAGGGTAGTAACAATTGCTTCCGGCTTTTGATTCAGAACCACATAAGCAAGCAGCCGTTTATCTCCAGGAATGTCTTCACGAGCAATTACCGCCGCTTGCTTAACATCTGGGTGTTGAATTAACAACTTCTCGATTTCATCCAATTCTATGCGGAAGCCGCGAATCTTGACTTGATTATCCACTCGCCCCAGAAACTCAATGTTGCCATCTGGTAAATAACGAGCTAAATCACCAGTTTTATATAATCTACTCCCTTCTGTCTTCTTAAATGGATTGGAAATAAATTTTTCCTTAGTTAATTCTGGACGGTTCAGGTAGCCTCTAGCTAACCCATCACCACCAATATATAATTCACCCGGAACGCCAATAGGAACGGGTTGAAGATTGTGATCAAGAATATAAATTTGTATATTAGCGATCGCCCGGCCAATGGTTGGTTGAGTTTCCCCAAAAGTACATTCTGCAACTGTGGCACAAACAGTTGATTCCGTTGGTCCATAAGCATTAAAGAAACGCCGCTCTTTTGACCATTGAGCGATCAATTTTGGATTACAAGCTTCTCCAGCAACGATGAGAGTTTGCAAGTTTGGCAATTCCTCTTTGGGCAAAGCTGCTAGTGCTGTGGGTGGTAGTGTGGCGTGAGTGATTGATTGTTGACGCAAAAATCGGATTAAGTCTATACCTGGACGCAAAGAATCTTGATTTCCCAGATAAAGACTAGCTCCAGAACACAAGGCCATCACAATTTCCGAAACTGAAGCATCAAAACTGAAAGAAGCAAACTGGAGAACACGGCTATTTTGGTTTACGCCAAACAGTTTTACTTGTGCTTGAGCAAGATTACATACCCCTCGATGCTGAATCATTACACCCTTTGGTGTGCCTGTAGAACCAGATGTATAAATCACATAGGCTAGATTTTCTGCCGTGACATCGCTAGTAGGATTTTCTTGATTTTGGCGAGTAATTAATTCCCAATCTTGATCTAAACAAACTGTTTTTGCACCACTGTCAGCAAAGCTTTCTACAAACTTTTGTTGTGTTAACAGCACTTGTACTTGTGAATCTGAAAGCATGAACGATAAACGCTCTTTCGGATAGGTTGGATCTAGTGGTAAATAAGCACCACCCGCCTTAAGGATGCCCAACATTCCGATGATCATTTCTAGGGAACGCTCCACACAAATCCCTACCAGCACTTCTGGCTCAACACCCAAAGATTGCAAATAATGAGCCACTTGGTTAGCTCGGTGATTCAACTCTTGATAAGTAAGTTTCTGCCCCTCAAAAATGACAGCAATATTGTCTGGAGTTTTTGCCACTTGTGCTGCAAATAATTCATGTACACACAAATGTCGAGGATAATCTGCCCTGGTATCATTCCATTCTACCAATATTTTATGTCGCTCCTGCTCAGTTAAGGCAGAATAATCATCAACGTCATCATTAGAATCAATCACTATTTCTTGCATAAATTTAATTAAATGGTTGTCAATAATTAATCTTGGAAATCAAGCATCTCACAGCAGGATTGTAGGTTTTAGTTAAACTATTAATTCATCTAACTCTTGGGGTTTTTTCTATTAATTTTTTCTATTAATTTATCAAGCTGTTGTTGATTGATTTTAGCAGCAGCAAAATCAGAAGGGGTATAGGTGGATGACTCCTTAGATTTGCAGTGAAGAATCAGGGTTCTTAATACTTCCATAAATCCCAGCCCAAACTTTTCAATACTCGCTCGCTTGTGAATTTTCTCGCTATAAGCAAACTCCATTTCTAACTTTCCTGAGTGAATCAATCCACTTATTGCCAAGAGATGGCTGCAATACCCCCGCTGACTTTGTTCTGATTTCCATTCTTTAACTGCTCCCAACATGGCAGAAGCAGACAGAACTTGATCAAATTGACCTAAATAATTAAAACTGATTTCTGCTTGAGGTAAAGTTTGGAATTTATTTTGAATTATGGAACTTGGATGTAAATATCGCAAGATACCATAGCCAATACCATGTTTAGGTAGGCGACGCAGTTGTTCTTTCACTAATTTCAAAGTTTCTTCTAACTGATTCCCCAACCCAAGGTTGAATTGTACAGGAAACAAAGTAGTAAACCAACCGACAGTCCGGGATAAATCTATATCTTCAAATAAGTCTTCTCGTCCATGTCCCTCTAAATCAACAATTAATGAATTTGCTCCTGTCCATTCATGAAAGCTTTGTGCCAATGCAGTCAACAAAATATCATTAATTTGTGTATTATAGGCAGCGGGAACATCCTGCAATAAGGCGCGGGTTTCCTCCTCATTTAAACAGAGAGTCAGAGAATTAGTTACAGCTAGTGTATTTTCTGTTTTTTCGTCAGGATAATCTATGGGTAATGAAGTAATATTCCCCGCAAACTGGGATAACCAATAATCAATTTCTGTGGACAGGTTTTCTGATTGGCTATATGCTTGTAACTGATTTGCCCACTCTTGAAAAGAAGTTGTTTTGGCTGGTAATTTGATAGTTTCGCCACTACTAAGTTGCTGATAAGCCGTTGCTAAATCTTCCAGTAAAATTCGCCATGAAATGCCATCTACTACTAGATGATGAATAACAATTAGTAATTGATTTGGCCGATTAATTCCTCGGTTAAACAGCGCGAATCTAACAATTTCCCCTGATGACAAATTCAAGCTGGCTTGAAGTTCGGACTCTTTGGTTTTAATTACAGTTTGTTGTTCCTCTAAAGACAATGCCGACAAATCCACAAGCATAAAAGGAACTGTTTCTTGGGTTGTAGCATTAATATGTTGCGGGGGGTGGCTTTCAAGAACAAAGCATGAACGCAAAATATCGTGATGCGATAATAATTTTTGCACTGCTTGTTTTAATAAGTCTGGCTGTGTTATTGATGGAATCTCTAACAAGGCTGATTGATTAAAGTAATGAGCATCGGGGAAATTTTGCTCGAAAAACCAATGTTGAATAGGCATTAGCGGTATTGAACCTGTAACTAATCCCTGATTGGCTTTAATTTGCCGATTTGTGCCGACAACATTGGCTAACTCGGCAATAGTTTGATACTGAAACAGTTGTTTGGGAGTCAGTTGTAATCCGGCTTGGTTTGCTCTAGAAATCATCTGAATACTGATGATTGAATCACCACCCAATTCAAAGAAATTGTCGTGAATGCTGATATTCGGTTGTCTTAAAACTTCAGCCCAAATTGCGACTAACTTTTCTTCTATGGGAGTCTGAGGCGCAACAAATCCTGCCGCTAAATTGGTGTCAGTAGTATCTGGGATTGGTAAAGCACGATGGTCTACCTTGCCGTTAGGAGTCATTGGTAGTTGATCTAATGGCACAAAGGTAGCAGGAATCATGTATGGAGGCAACTTCTGTTGGAGAAATTGGCGGATTTGCTCCAATTGGACTTGTGCTTGATTACCAATGATGTAGGCGACAAGACGCTTATTGCCAGGAATGTCTTCACGGGCAATGACGACGGCTTGATTCACCTGGGAATGTTGATTTAATATTGTTTCAATCTCACCAAGTTCAATCCTAAAACCACGAATTTTTACTTGAGAATCTATCCGTCCCAGGTATTCTAGGTTGCCATCAGGTTGATAACGAACTAAATCCCCGGTTTTGTATAATCTACTTTCTTCTTTGTTGACAAAAGGATTTTTAATAAATTTTTCTGCGGTCAATTCTGGCAGGTGAAAATAACCCCGTGCCACACCTGCTCCGCCAATATGGAGTTCTCCTGGTACTCCGATGGGAACGGGTTGCAAGTATTTATCTAAGACATATACTTGTACATTGCTAATAGGTTTACCAATGGGGATTTCCTGACGATGGAGAGTATTGTCTGATAATTGACTCAAAGTGGCAATTACAGTGGTTTCCGTTGGACCATAGCTATTAACTAATTTTGGATAATTACCTACCCATTTGTGCCATGTTGCTACTTTTTCTGGTAGCGCTCTTTCTCCACCAATTATTACTAGTCGTAATGTTTCTGGTAAGGATAAATTGCCATTGGCTAATTCATTTACTAGCAAATGCCAGTAGGCTGTTGGTAAATCCCATACTGTTAGTCCCCAATTTTGGGACTGCTGCACAAATGCAGACACAGACTGTAACATTTCTTCTGTCCGCAGCACTAAGGTAGCACCACTGCCTAAACAGGGATAGATTTCTTCGGCGGCGGTATCAAAACTAATGGAGGCAAATTGGAGAACCCTATCGGTGGGGATGATTTGATATGCGGCGATCGCAGTTTGAGTAAAATTAACTAAGGAATTATGTTCAATCAGCACTCCTTTGGGTTTGCCTGTGGAACCTGATGTATAGATGACATAAGCTAAGTTGGTGGCTGTTACTGCCTGGTCAGGGTTCTCTTGACTTTGGGTAGCAATTACAGTTTTTTCGGTATCTAAACAAACTATTGACAGATTATGATCGGCGGCTATGGTTGCCCATTGCTGCATTGTTACCAGAATTGGTAGTTGAGCATCATTAACTATATCGCTCAATCGTTCGGCGGGATAGGCAGGATCTAAAGATACATAAGCACCCCCTGCTTTGAGGATTGCCAAAAGTCCCACGATCATCTCAAAGGAACGTTCAATGCAGATACCAACTAATGTATCGGGTTTTACTCCTAAGTTTTTCAGGTAGTGCGCCAGTTGATTAGCTTGTGTATTTAATTCTCCATAGGTAAGTTTTTGATGATCAAATATCAGTGCTACTGCATCAGGATTTTTGTCTACCTGTTCTTCCACTAATTGATGAATACATTTCCCTTGAGGATAAGCTGTTTTCGTCTCGTTCCAGTTAATTAATAATTGATGCTGCTGCTCTTTTGTGAGGAGGGGATATTGGGAAATTTGTTGATCAGGGTTAGCCACAATCTCTGCTACTAACGTTTGATATTCACCCGTCATCCGTTCAATGGTGGTGACATCAAACAGGTCACTATTATATTCCCAAACAAGAGTTATGCCCTCTGTTTCTATTCCTTTGGCTTCTTCTTGAGAATTGCGCCCTACCCGTTGTTCAGAACGAGGCATCACAACAACATCAAGATCGAATTTGGCTGATTTATTGTTGAGTGTCTCATGCTGTTTAATGCTCAATCCAGGTAGATTCAAATCAGGTAAAAGAGCATCATGGAAGCTGAACATTACTTGAAATAGAGGATTGTAGCTGAGATTTCTTTCTGGTTTGAGAATTTCTACGACTTTATCAAAGGGTAGATCTCTTGGGCAAAAGAAACAGGTAAATAACCCTCTCTGGAAATCGGCGTAATTTTGGCTAGGGGTAATGGTTGTTGTAGTTGCTGCTGCTGGATAATTACCTTAATTAAATCGTTAATCGTCGGGTTTGCAAAAAGTTGTCCAAAGGATAATTCAATTTGGAAAACATCCCGAATTCGAGACACAATTTGTGTGGCAATTAGCGAATGACCGCCTAATTGGAAAAAATTATCATCAATACCAATCTGGTCTACACCAAAAACCTTACCCCAGATTTGGGCAAGAGTTTCTTCCTGTGAATTGCGCGGTGCTACAAAGGTTTCTTGAATATCAGGTATGGGAAGTGCTTGACGATCAATTTTCCCATTGGGAGTCAGAGGTAAAGCGTCTAGGGAAACAAAGACACTTGGGATCATGTAGCTGGGTAGCTGGTTTTTCAGGAAGCTGGGCAGCGTTGTACAGTTAATTTCCTCTGTTGAGGATGGGACAATATAAGCAACCAAACGTTTGTTTCCAGGAACATCTTCCCGCAGAATAACTATGCTTTGAAAAACTTGGGGATGTTGATTGAGGAGGGATTCAATTTCTTCTAGTTCAATGCGGAAGCCGTTAAATTTTATTTGATTGTCAATTCGTCCTAAAAATTCTATGTTGCCATCTGGTAAATACCGTCCTAAATCACCAGTTTTATATAATTTTGAATTGTCAAGGGGATTTTTAATAAACTTTTCTGCGGTCAGTTCTGGTCGGTGCAAATAGCCCTTTGCAAGTCCAGCACCACCAATGTATATTTCTCCTATGGTTTCAGTCGGAACTGATTCCAGGTTTTGATCTAAGATATAAATTTCGATATTATCCCCCATTGGTTTACCAATAGGTATTTCTGTTCTTTCTAGTTGGGTGGCGCTCAAACTGGATAAACAGCAAATTGAAGCGGCAACGGTAGTTTCAGTGGGACCGTAGCAATTAATTAACTGAGGGAAATGTCCAATATCCTTGAGCCACGTTTTAACTCGTTCTGGTAATACCCGTTCGCCGCCAATAATTACTAAGCGTAATGATTCAGGTAATGCTATGGGATTCATAGCTAATTCATTTACTATTAAGTGCCAGTAAGCTGTCGGTAAATCCCAGACAGTTATTTGCCAATCTTGAGATTGCTGTACAAACGAGGAGACGGAACTTATCATTTCCTCAGTTCGTAGAACTAAAGTTGCACCACAACTTAAACCAGGATAGATTTCTTCAGCGGCAACATCAAAACTGATCGAGCTAAATTGGAGAATTCTATCGCCCGTGGATATGTTGTATTGAGCTATCGCCATCTGGGTAAAATTCACCAATGACTGGTGTTCAATCATTACCCCTTTGGGTTTTCCCGTTGACCCTGATGTGTAGATGACATAAGCCAAATGATCAGGTTTAACTGTATTCACAAGATGACGATTCCTAGGTCGCGCTTCGCTATCACTATGATCAAAAATTGCATCATGTTGACTATCTAAACAAATAATTGTCCCTGAATAATCAGATATTAAAGTAGACCATTTTTCTTGCGTTACCAACACAGAGATTTGAGCATCTTGTATCATGTAGTTCAATCTTTCTGCTGGATAATTAGGATCTAGCGGCAGATACGCTCCCCCAGCTTTGAGAATTCCTAATAAACCCACTATCATCTCTAGGGAGCGGTCTAGACAAATTCCTACAAGTACCCCAGTTCCTACCCCTAGTTTTTGCAAATAATTAGCCAGGAGGTCTGTTTGCAAATCTAATTCCTGGTATGTCAGTTGCTTATCCCTAAACACGACAGCTATTGCTTGCGGAGTTCGAGCAACCTGGGCTTTAAATAACTCATGAATACATTTTGCGATTGGTTGCATAAACCCCCGTTTCTTCTTTACCTAACACCCCCATTCCAGAATTAATACAAGCTCCACAACCTGACTTGAGAATCTGTGCGCCTGCTTGTGCAAAAATCTCCAAATAGCCCAAGGCTTCAGCCTGTTCACGAATCTCTACGGAAGCAGGGACCACAAACAAGCTCACGCCATCTGCCAGTTGACGACCTTGTAAAACTTCAGCAGTCTGGGCTAAATCATAAAGCTTGCCCCCCGTACAAGAGCCAATAAAAGCTTTGGTAATTGGAGTCTCCTCTAACTGGCTAATAGGTATTACCTGATCTGGTTTTGGAGGACGGGCAACTTGTGGTTCTAAATTACTGAGGTCAAATTGATATACTTTTTCGTATTCAGCATCAGGATCGGCAATCATTTCTACAAACTCTTGTGTAGAACGACTTTTCACATAATTTCGGGTTGTTTCATCAGGAACAATTAACCCACAGACTGCACCACACTCAATAGCCATATTAGCTAGAGTCAATCGTTCATCAAAAGGTAGTTGTGCGAGTATTGATCCTCTAAATTCCATTACCTTACCAGTAGCACCAGCACAACCAATTTGACCTAAGATAAACAAGATAATATCTTTGGCACTAATATGGTGCGGTAGAGTTCCCGATAAATCAAATACTAATGTTGAGGGAACACGAATCCACATATCCCCCATAGCATAGATATTCGCCATATCCGTAGTTCCCACTCCTGTGGAAAAAGCTCCTAATGCTCCATAGGTGCAGGTATGGGAATCTGTGCCGGCAATGATCATCCCTGGTCGGACAAATCCTTTTTCTGGAAGTAAAACGTGACAGATACCTGCGGCTTCCCCTGGGGAAACTACATCAAATAAGTGACATTCTTGGTCTTTGGCAAACTGAACCATCTGTTGATACATGAGTTCAGCTTTGTGATCAACACGGATGTCATTGACTTGGATGAAGTGATCTGCGACTAAAACTACCCGTTGAGTATCCCACAGCTTTGCATCTTCTCCATAGTGTTTATAAAATATTTTAGCGACAGGGCTGGCCACAGCATCGTGGGATAGGGCTAAATCAACTTGAGCAAAAACCACTTCTCCTGGAGTGACGTAGGTATTACCAGAGGATTTGGCTAAAAGTTTTTCCACTAAAGTCATGGGTCGAGGGGAAGTCACGCTGGCAGGAATGGTAATTTTTCCCTGACGACGCTTTTGATTAAAAGGTATCAATCCACCGGCTGCGGCGATCGCATCAACTACCGGATTCTCTGGTTTTTCTCCTAAAATTTCCAGGGGAAGTCCAATATTAATGCTATTGCGATAAAAAATTTCTGCGAACGATTTCGCCCGAATCAGTTCTATTCCGGCAGCTTTGATGGCAATGGGGGCAATTTCTCGACTAGAACCACAGCCGAAATTTTCTCCGGCTTCAATCACATCGTATTTTAGTAACTCCCCTACTCCAATGAGATGTTCTAAAGCATAGTGTTTCAAATTATCAGGGTCATCATTTGTCGCTCGATTGGCAGGCATAATATCATCAGTATTGATATCATCACCTAAGTATAAAATCTGTTTGATACTACTCATAAAGCCCCCGGAATTGAGAATGTTGTTAGCTGGAAAGTTTTTCTAATAAAAGGTCAATTAATTTTTCAGTATTGATCAATATTTCAGATCCTTGGGGAAACAAATCGGCTGTCCGATATCCTTCAGATAACACTTGCTCTTGCGCTGCTATAATTCGTTGGGCAGCACCCACTTCCCCCCATTGCTGAAGCATTAAAACACAAGCTCCAAGAGTTCCTAGAGGATTAGCAATTCCTTTACCTGCAATATCTGGGGCTGTACCGTGAATTGGTTCGTATAGTCCAAATCCATCAGCATTCAGACTGGCTGACCCTAATAAGCCGAGAGATCCAACTAAAGCTCCGCCAATATCGCTCAGAATATCTCCAAACATATTGCCCGCCAAAACTGTATCAAATCTCTGGGGATTAAGAACCATTTGCATGGCTAAGTTGTCCACCAGCATTGGTTCAACAACAACACCTGGAAACTTGATTGCTTCTTCTTGCACCAGACGAGTCCAACCCAAATGAGGCAAGGCATTTTCTTTGTGGGCTATGGTGAGTAATCCTCTTCGCTCTTGGGCTTTTTGTAAAGCTATACGAGCGATCCGTCGAATCTCTTCATCGTAGTAGAGCATGGTATGGTAGCCATAAGCTCCCTTTTCATCTGAAGAACGTCCAGCCGGTCCAAAATAAATCCCACTAACTAATTCTCGAATGATTAGTATATCGAGTCCTTGAACCTTTTCTGGCCGAAGGCTAGATTTATGCACTAAACTATCAACAATCCGAATTGGACGCAGATTGCAAAAAAAGTCATAGTGCTTTCGCAGTTCTAGGAGTCCCCCTTGGCTAACCGCACCAAATACAATCCCATTAGCTCCATCGCACAGTTGGACAGTGGCTTGAGGGAAATAACTACCCATTTGCAAGAAGGCAGTTGCACCAAGCCAACCATAGTCTACCCGCAAGGTAAATCCTTCAATTTTAGCGACGTGTTGAAGAATTTGCAAGGAAGCTTCTACAACTTCTGGACCAATTCCTTCCCCCGGTATGGCGACAATCCGATAAGATGGCTTACTTAAAGACCCCATTTTTCCGTATTTGTTATGTGAACTACCCTGTCAGTCTTACGGACAGGGCTTCCCAATTCATCGGGAATAGCCTCTCTTGTCTTAGTAGTTCTGTTGGCCTGAGAGTTAGACATTCCCCCCAAGGACAGGAGTCCTGATTCCCAAGACACTTACCTATTAGCTTGGAAGTCTCTTACGGCGTTGGTACTAATAAGGATTAATACATCTTTAAATTGTTAAAGCTGAACTTCCCTCAGTAAAAACATTGACAATTTTGAAAATAGCATTGATTTGGCACTTTTCGTCGTATGAAAATACCAAGAATTATTGCTGACTACGGCAGGCTAGAAGCACAACCAAAAATATAATAATAGACAATCTAATATATGACAATACCTTAGCTAAAGATAATTTTTGGCAAAACTGCCAACAATAAGCTTAAACACAGGACTTACATGGGATTTCTCACAAAGAAAGGAAAAAAATCTGGAGATGATTTCGTAGTGAGGGCTTCAGCCCGCAAATGGGGCATAAATTCCTCACTACGAACTTTAAATTATTCAAGCCGTTCTACTTAACCTAACAACTCAATGTTAGAAAAGATGAAATCTTGAATAGAAATGCGTTCTGCGATTTCCGTGCGGATTTCCCGACGGTTAAGAATGTAGTAATTTCCTACCTTCTCATATTCATCAGTAAAATCGCTTTTACCGCCCTTTTGAGCGCTGGTTTCGGGGTCATGATAAACAGAATTGTATGTGTGAGAAAGATATCCTTCTCCAGTGTCGTGACTGCTGAAAGTGTCAATAGTCACAAAAGTACCGTGAATTAAACGGTGAACGTGGCAAACTTCATTGTTACGCACTTTGTACTTATCTCCTTCTGACTTTCCACCAACAAAAATTTCGACTGCGCCGGTTGCGTCAGTTTCACCGGGTCTAAAAGTATTTGCGCCGTGGGTTTGTTCAAAAGCGCGACGGACACGGTGAACGGCGATTTCCCAAGCTTGTCCGTGAATGGCTTTTTTAGCAGATTCGTCTTCCACATTCAGAACTTCTGCCTTCATATTGGCATCAATCACCACTTGACCTTTGATCACTTGGTCATCATACTTATAAGTAATATCTGCGGTATAGCCAGGGAAATTTTCATCCCAAGTATAACGGTTTTGATAGGCAGCCTGAAAAAGTTCTTGGGCTGAGATTTGAGTAACTGTCATCGTGCTTGTCCTCTGGTTACAAGTTAAAATAGCTTTTTATCGTTGCTGGTATTAGCATAGAGGTAATTATCGAGGTTCGCATAGACCCCAAATGGGTACACTTATGGCTAAAACTCTCCACGCCATTTTTCAAGCGATCGCTAATGTCCAAAATGAGCAAGAATTAAAACTAGCTCTCATGGATACCATTGGCGACCATTTTGCAGTACAACATTGGGGTATGGATCTCCTAGGTGACCAATTAGATACTCAAATTGAAATTCCCGCTGTCTGCTTAGAAGCTAACCCCATTGGGCGTTATGTTGTCGAACGTCACGCCCCCACCCATGAACAATTAATTTTATCCCCAGAAGACTGGAAAAACTATTGCACTCGTCACGAACACGTAATGACTGGTCCGATAGTTTGTAATGGTCAATTAGTGGGGACTTTAAACTTTGCTCGTGACCCCGGAAGTCAGCCTTTTGATAGTAATGATTTAGCTGATTTAAGTGCAGTTTGTTTACATTTATCAGCGAAAATGGCCACACTCCAAGCAACACCAAAAACCTTTGCATCTGCTGGTAATTGTCCTCTCACAGCGCGAGAATTAGAAATTGCCAAATTAGTGGCTCAAGGTTTAACTAATGGGGAAATTGCCGTTAAATTATGGATTACTCAAAATTCTGTCAAGCAAGCTTTAAAAAGGATGTTCCGTAAATTAGAGGTTTCTACTCGTGCGGAAATGGTGGCAAAACTACAAGATAGATTAGTTTCCTAATAGCTATAAGTAGATCATCATAGAATGATAGATAATAGATACCCGACTTATTTAAGAAGTCGGGTATCTGAGTATTCAAATATATTACTCTTTTGCTACAGCTAATATCAAAATATTTTGTTAATGTCAAAAGAAATCCGATTATATTTTGATAATTGTAGGTTGGGTTAAGCGACAGCAACCCAACAAAATTTCAGAAATGTTGTCTTGATTTATAAACATAGTTTTATTCTATTATGCACAAATTATTAACTGGAGCTTTGTCCACAGAAAAATTGACAGTGAAAATCCCCAACTTACCTCTATCATTAGCAGGATTAAAGTTGGTACAAATGTCAGATTTTCACTATGATAATGGTCTATTATCAGAAAAAATGTTAACAGAAGCAATTGCAGTTAGTAATGCCACAAAACCAGATTTAGTTATTTTAACTGGCGACTATGTTAACACAATTGCTAAACCAATTCATCAACTAGCACTAAGATTAAAAAATCTAGAAAGTCGCTATGGTGTCTATGCTATCCTTGGCAATCATGATATTTGTTATCCCAGTTCAAAATCAGAAATTACAAATGCTTTAACAAATGTGGGGATTAATGTACTTTGGAATCAAATTGCTTACCCAGTTGGAGAAAAATTACCTCTAGTGGGATTAGCGGATTTTTATGCCAAAGAATTTAATCCAGAAGCAATTATGAATCAACTTGATTCTACTACACCTCGGATTGTCTTATCTCATCACCCAGATACAGCCGAAATTCTCAAAAAATGGCGGGTAGATTTACAATTATCTGGTCATAGTCACGGTGGACAAATCGTAATTCCTGGACTCGGACTTGCAATGATTTACTATGCAAAAATAGTCAAAAAAATCCCCAAAAAAATTCGGCGTAAATTACCATTTTTACGGAAAACCCATTCTATATTACGCCATTGGCAATGGTCACAGGGTTTACATAAAGTGGGAAATAATCAATTATATGTAAATCGAGGTCTAGGAACTTATTTCCCCGGACGGTTATTTTGTCCACCAGAGGTTACTATTATTACTTTGGAAGTCTCTCCATGAAGATTTATAGAATAATAGACCGCAGATAAACGCAGATAAACGCAGATGAAGACGGATGAATAATTTCTTCCTTTGCGCCTTTGCTCCTTTGCCCCTTTGCGCGAAACAAAAACAATATAGTACAATAGAAAATTAGCATCAAATTGTGATTTTTTATGTCTGCTACGCCGTTTGTATCTCAGCTAGATTCTCCTAACTCGACTAAATCTGAACTTCTTCCCCCTCTCCTTGGTGCTTCCGTGACGGAGTTAACTGCTTGGGTACAGCAGCAGGGACAACCGAGTTATCGGGGTAAGCAATTGCATGATTGGATCTATAATAAGAGTGTGCGATCGCTCGCTGATATTTCTGTATTTCCAAAAAATTGGCGTTTGCAAGTTGCAGATGTTCCCATAGGTCGTTCTTCTCTACATTACCGCTCCGTTGCCCCCGATGATACCGTCAAATATCTCCTCAAATTGACTGACGGGGAAATTGTGGAAACAGTGGGTATTCCCAGCGATAAACGCTTAACAGTCTGCGTTTCTACTCAAGTCGGCTGTCCAATGGCTTGTAATTTTTGTGCGACTGGGAAAGGTGGCTATAAGCGTAATCTTACCCGTGCGGAAATTGTTGATCAAGTCCTGACTGTCCAAGAGGATTTTCAAAAACGGGTGAGTAATGTGGTATTCATGGGCATGGGTGAACCATTGTTGAATACGGAAAATGTGCTTTTAGCGATTAAATCCATTAATCAAGACATGGGAATTGGTGCGCGATTTATTACACTGTCTACTGTAGGTATCCGCGATCGCATTCTTGAAGTCGCCCAACACCAACTACAAATTACCCTCGCTGTCAGTCTCCACGCACCCAACCAAGCATTACGAGAACAACTCATTCCCAGCGCCAAACCCTACCCCATAGAAGACTTACTGGCAGAATGTCGAGAATATGTAGAAATAACTGGACGCAGAGTTAGTTTTGAATATGTTCTTCTCGCTGGAGTTAACGATTTACCCGAACACGCTTTAGAACTATCAAAACGTCTGCGGGGTTTTCAAAGTCACGTTAACTTAATTCCCTATAATCCCATTCAAGAAGTAGATTATAAAAGACCAACCCGCGACCGAATCGAAGCCTTTGTTAATGTTCTTCAACAACAAAATACTGCGGTTAGTGTCCGTTATTCTCGCGGTTTAGAAGCTGATGCTGCTTGTGGACAATTAAGAACAACAAAAAGGTAATTATAATTGTCAATTATTTCCTAGCATAAATTCCTGGTGCATAAGCCTCAATTACTTTACCGGTGCGGGTGCAAGTTATCATTAGGTAATCGCAACTAGGGCATTGTGTCCGCGTAATTTGACTATCAGAAATATAGTGACGTTCAGCAGCACTACCGCAATTTGGGCAATGAATCTTTTGTGATACTTGCATTTTAAAACCCCTGGATTTAATAATTTTTTAGAAAAAGTGACAAAAATTGTTTAATTGTTGTGAATGTGAAAAATTTGATATCTTCGGTCATTATCTCAAACCTGATAATTATTATCATCATACCTGAGATATATAAATTTACTTTAGATGTAACTTTCCTTAGATTAGCCGTGATCCCTATGGTGTAATCCTTGAGATAGTCCTGTTTATTCTTGTGGACAAATAAGTTATTTTCCCATTCAAGCGTTACCAAATAGAAAAAACTGTAATCAAAGTCACAAAATTAATAGTTTTATATTTAATTAATATTTGGAGAGACTACCAGTCATACAATTATTGTGGGGTGGGCTTCTAGCCCGTCCATTGAGTATTTATACTAGACACTAGGAAAATATATTAGTCCGTTTTAACGGACTTGAGCTATGAGACAGGGAATTTATTCCCTGACGGTTATGGAAGGCAACAGATAAGCCGTTTTGAGTATAATTGTATTTACCTACTTAGCCATGAATAAAAAAGTAAGTAGTCATCCCAAAAGCTACCACAATCACGAATTTTCGCACCAAGCTGGGTTCTAGTCTGCGGGCAAAATGAGCGCATAAATAACCACCTAGAGAACCACCAACCGCCATGATCATAACTTGATGCCAAGCAATCAAATTAGCGAACATAAAAGGAATAATTGCCACACCATTAATGCAACTACCCAATAAAGTTTTAAAAGCATTAATAGAGTGAATATTTTTCATCCCTAAAAAGGTTAAAGTTGCTAACATTAAAATGCCTATACCCGCACCGAAAAACCCACCATATATAGAGATTGCCAATTGAGAAACTAGGAGAATAAATAAAGGTGGAGGTGCAGAAACATCATTTTTACTCTGAAGTTGCAGCCAGCTTTTTAGAGATTCACTAAATGTAAATATCAATGTTGCTGATAGTAACAAATAGGGCAACATCTTTTTAAATACATCTGGTGATGTATATAATAAAGCCACTGAACCAATGACACCACCCACTAAACTGGTACCAGCTAGTAATAATAATTGTCGTTTTTCGATGTTTAAATCTTGACGATATGCCCTTGCACTAGCTATAGCTGCTATCCACAGTGCAGTATTATTTGTAGCATTAGCGTTAATTGGGGCGATACCTGTAAATATCAGGGTAGGAAAGGTAATAAAACTGCCACCACCCGCTACAGCATTGAGTCCACCGGCAATAAATGCGGTGCTGAACAGAAGTAAGCTATGGATTAAAGTTAAATCTTGCGGCATTTTCTGTAATTAATAAACTCAGTTATACTGTTGTACAATAAAATACTGTAAGTTTATCGAATTATAGTTGATTTATTTTCTGGGTGCTGTTAAACCGGGGTAAATTCTCGAAGGTAGTCCAGGAGTTGTTATCAACCCAGGAGAACCAACTCTCCCATAGTTGGGATTATTAGTTAATGATTGAATAACTTGGGGATTCAAGCCTAATTGAGGTAAGTTAAACTGCTCTGTGGCTGTTCTCCCTAAATTTGATAATACACCAAGGTTTGTTAAATTTGTCCCAAAATTAAATGCTCCAGGTTGAGTTAGATTTGTGAGTAAATTAGTATCAATCTTGCCACCAGTAATGGCGATATTCCCGGCTTGGGTAAAGTTATTAATTTTCTGAAGAGAAGAGACAACACCATTGATAGTTATAGGAGTATTATTAAAAAGTAGAGAATTACCATTAGCAGTTTGTGATCTCCCAGTTATTAAACCAGATAAAGTCCCAATTGTCGGTTGACCATTTTGGAGAATACCTGCTAAATTACTAACTTCTTTTAATTGTCCAGTCCCTTGAAAATTAGATATTCTACCAATGTCAGTTTCTAAATTAAATGAGTTAACATCTAACCCAGTTAATCCATTAAAAACAGGTACTATGGGATTGTCATAGTTATAATTCAGATTTCCAGATAGATTACCACCTTGAATCATAATTTGCCCTTGAACAGGTAAATTAGCAGCTAAAAAACAACTACTAAATATTCCCATTTTTAAAATATTACTAATAGATTTAGTCCACATTTTTTTGCAAATCCTATTATAGAAAAATTTGTATTTTAATTGGTAAGAATATATCTTTAGAAACTAAAAGTTGTTCGGAGAACACCAATGGTAATCATGTCGCTATTCGGGCTATGTCTTGGCTCAAATATCAAGATTACACCAGGAGTAATATTAATATTATTTGACATTCGATAACGATAAAAAGCTTCTACATGAGTAGTAGTTCCTGGTTGTCCTCCCGCACTACCAAGAGAATCTTTAAGAATACCTGGAAGATTATTACCTGTTGGTAAATCACTACTAACAATTTTCGGAGGTTGTCCTACATAAATCCCCCCCAAATTTCCTTGTCCCAATAAATCGGGAAGGTTGAGAAAAGCCATCCAATTATTAGTTTTTACACTCCCTGATTGTCCAGGTATACGAGAAGTCGTAAAACCACCCCAACCACCAATTGTCAACTTAGGATTAACCTGCCAAGATGCAGTAGCACCAAAAGCATCAGTTGTCAGGGGACTAGTAGAAGTAGGTGTATAAGCCAATAAATCATCACCAATTCCAGTTCCTAAAAATCCTGTAGTCGAGTAGGAATTAATATAATTTAGTGCTACATCAATATTATTAGTAGGAGCAAGATTTAATTGCACTCCGGTGGCATTTCCTCCATTAAATAATCCGGCATTTTGGCTACTATCGGCGGGTTTACTGGCTGTATAAACTGCTTGTAAACTAATTCGTTTATTCATTTGCCAATCCAAGCCCAAACCACCTGTACCATTACCAATTGCTAAAATTGGGTTACGTTGAGCAAAGGTAGAAATGGGACCTTTACCTGCACTTTCTATGCGGTTCGCTCCCCGAAAAGTGTTGATAGGATTAACCCCTGCTGGACCAACGATTACTGCTACTTTATCACCTACTAAAAACCGATAATTGAGGTCAGTTAAAACTAAGCTATTATCTGTATTACCTTCATAAGCTAATCGGGTATCGTTGGTGATTCGGGGGGCATTGAAACTAGCTGTACCCCCATTACCAGCTTGTAATCCTGTTACTAAAAAGCTGCGGTTTTTAAATTGGGTAAGTAGTGTGAGTTGAACATTACTAATAACGTTAATTTTTGTCCCGTTATCTATTGTTTCTTTAATCCCATCTTTTGGTGACAAATCTGCACTATTTTCACTCCGTCCTTGAATACCAAAAATTGCTTGTCCAAATAGTTTGGTAGTGGTAGAAAATTGATTTGCTTCTAGTTCTGTGGTTTTTGCCTCTAAAGTATCTACTTTTCCCCGGAGTGTGGCTAATTCAGCAGCAAATTCTTCTCCTAATTTTTGTAATTTACTAAAATCTTCTTTTGTGACTGCGTTACTTGTGCTTGTGGCTATTAATTCATTAACTCTATCCAAACAAGCATTTAAACCAGCAGCAAATTCATAGCGCGTTAAAGCTCGATTTCCTCGGAAAGTTCCATTGGGATATCCAGCAATGCAAGCATATCGTTCAACTAGAGATTGTAAAGCCTGAAATGCCCAATCTGTGGGTTCTACATCTCTTAATTGAGAAACTGATGTAACTTGTTCTATCTCTGATGAATCAACGTTTTCGGCATTAGCTATAGTATGACTAAATAAGGCATAAGTTAAATAAACTACAGATACCAGTAATATTCTTGTGATTAACTTGATCATCTTTGCTTGCACACCACACATTAATAAGTGATGATAGATTAATGTTTTTATTTTCGCAATGCTTATGCAATATCAGAGACAAAATAAGATAATTTTGGTTGTTTTTGCCTTGAACCAACTAGAAACAATTAAGCTATGATGAAGTTAATTTGTATTATTTTGTTTCAAATTGTTTAAAATCTTGCCAAAAGTCTGCTGCTAATGCCTTTGGTAACATCATAACCCAGTCTATAAAACGGTAAAGGTTACGAATATCCTTTTCTTGCAAACCTTGTTCATACAATGCCGTGCCGTCAATGGCACAATCTTTCACTATGTGTAGGCCTTTACAAGAACTGATACCAAAAATATGTCGTTTTGATATTTTAGGATTATAGTTATAGAACCAACTCTTAGTGCGTCTGACAATGGTTCTTCCCAATCCACTATATACTACAGACTGCGGTGCGGCTTATCTTGGTGATTCCCTACAATTGCTGGATCAACTGGAATCTGACTCAATAGATTTAGTGCTGACATCACCACCTTTTGCCTTGCAACGCAAAAAGGCTTATGGCAATGTAGAGCAGGAAGATTATGTTGATTGGTTGCTTGAGTTTTCCAAAAAAGTTTATCGAGTTCTGAATTCAACTGGTAGTTTCGTACTTGATTTAGGTGGAGCTTATGAAAGTAAACGTCCAGTTCGCTCTCTCTATAACTATCGAGTTTTAATTAAACTTTGTGATGAATTGGGATTTAGACTGGCTGAAGAATTTTTTTGGTATAACCCAGCTAAACTACCTTCACCAATTGAGTGGGTTAATAAGCGAAAAATTCGAGCAAAGGACTCTGTAAATACCGTCTGGTGGCTCTCAAAAACTGATCATCCTAAAGCAAATGTCAGTAATGTTTTAGTGCCTTACTCTGAGCGAATGAAGAAACTACAGGCAGATCCTCAAAAATACTATACACCGAAAGAAAGACCTTCAGGCCATGATATCAGTAAGAATTTTGCTACTGATAATGGTGGTGCTATACCATCAAATTTGTTAGAGATTGCAAATACTGAAAGTAATTCTAGTTATATTCAATTATGTAAATCTATTTCCATACCCCCTCATCCAGCGAGATTTCCTCAAAAGTTGCCAATGTTTTTCATTAAATTTTTGACTGATCCTGGAGATAAAGTTCTAGATATATTTGCAGGCTCAAATACTACAGGTTTTGCGGCTGAACAGATAGAAAGAAGTTGGATTGCTTTTGAAAAAGAGCCATCTTATTTAGCATCTTCAGCTTTCCGGTTTCTAGATAAAACTCAAAGCTCGAAGGAGGCTCTGACTCTTTATGAATGTCTTCTTGCTCAAAAAGAATCTGTTTGTTTAACTACTTCAAAGCAATTAGCTTTGAAATTATGAAGGTTACTTTAAATTGGCAAATTTCCTGGAATTGTTTGTTGATTCTGTTTAGGATAAACCAACTCACCTTCTTTTTCTATTAAACTTAAAGGGATTTTAGGATTATTAATAGATTCCATTCCGCCACGTATTCTAGATTCCCAGTAACTGAACTTAGTTTCAAGTGAAGTAGGGTCAACTCTGTATATAGCTTTTAATAAAATTCCTTCATAAACAGCAATATACCAAGCTTTTACAGCACGATATTTGGCTAAGATATCAAGGTTAAGATGATGATTTGTGGTGACACTTTTACTTAAAAGTTTATTAATTGTTTTTAATTCATATTCATTTTTTTCTGCATCAATTGCATCATTGCCTTCACGTCCAGGTGATATCCGCAAACCAAGTAAGATTAAAACTTGAAGAACTTTCCCTCCATTGTCTTGAAAAACATCATTAATACCATACTCATTTGCCAGACTCTGTAATTCCTGAATAGCCCCAAGTGCTGTCTGTAATCGTTCTAAATCTGAACGGCGCTCTTTAGTTGTGTTAACTGCTTCCTTAACAGGTTCAACAAGAGAGGGAAGAACTACCGGAGTTTGTAATTCAGTGAGAAAGTTTGTACTGATATCTGTTTGGGGTGTGACATTCATTAAGTATGGTACTGACACTTTCAGGGCTTCAGCAATATCTAAAATTGTTTCAAAAGACGGAGCGCGTTCACCTCGTTCTATGTAGCTAATATGCTCAACGGATTTATCAATATCCTCTGCTAACTGCTCTTGTGTAATACCTCTGTCTTTGCGAAGGGCTTGGACTCTATCACCAAAAAGCTGTTTAACTTCTTTATATCTTTCAAAACTCATAAAAAACTAAAACGAACTAAAAGTACGTCTTGAATCTTATACAAAGCATCAAAATGTTAAAACGAACTAAAAGTACGTTTATGATTAAGTTTGAATAAATTTATTTAAACTTATAAAAGCCTAATAAAAGCCTAATTCACCTTCTCTCAACAACAATTATAGGTGTACAAAATCTGAGAAAAATCCAACCGTTTCAGTGCAGAAGGTTGAATATAAAAGTTACCAACTCCCTCATCTCCCCACATAATTGAATGCTCATCATCAGAGTTCATTTGCAATAGCAGAAAATCATAACCTTCCTCTTCCTGCAAATCTGCACGATCATCATTTTGGACAAATGCGGGATATCCTCCTAAACAATGTCCTCCTAATGATTCCTCATATTTTTCTTCATACTCATTGAGAAAATCATCTACCAGTTCTTCTAAAGAATTTTCCTGTGCCTTAGTGAGATTACTTTGTTGAAAGATGGGAAAATGGCTTTTAACTAAGTTTCTAAACCGATAATCTGATGCACTCATGGGAGTTGATTTAATAGCAAAATTCAAAGCTAGACAGTCTATTAATGGCAAACCTATTCCTGGAGGTAAAAAATCAAAGTTGTCTAGGAGATTATCAATATTTAAATCTGGTTCAGGAAAGTAAATAACTCTAAAAGTAGTTTGTTTTAATTGGGGATATTCTTCAATTCCATAAGCTGTTTGACCTGCGGCTTCAATATAAAACTGAAGAATCCCTTTTTCTGGTAAATCTTCTAAATTCGGCGTTTCTGAAAAGTTGATTTGTGCTAAAAGATGGAGGGGAGTACCATCTGGTGCTTCTGGATAGGTCGTATTTTTAGGAAGGTAGGGTAAACCACCAAATTTACTTTGCCATAGTGTAGTTTCTGTTGTTGAATAGGGAGTAATTTCTATAGAAGGTTTGATAATTGCCTTTGCAAATTCATCTACTTGATTTTTTAATTCTAAGAACATTCCATACAATTCATCTGGAGTGAAATCTTTGTTATTTTCGTCTACGGTCACAGATTCGATATCATACCAACCATGTGTAAGTAATTCTTGAATACTTTCATTAAAAAAAGCTTCGGCTTCGGCTTCAGAAGAGAATTTATGAAGTTCTTGATAATGGGTAACATTGCAGCCGTCTAAATGAATGGATGTTCTCAGGGAACTTAATCTAAATATTTTATTGCATTTCATGATAATTAACCTTAGATGTGATAATGAATGATATTGGTAATATTTGAAAGGTCTTTCTTTTATTTGTAGTATGTCTTATTCTAGCGTTAATATAGAAGATGATATATCTACTACCAAACGTCTATTTTTCAACCATTGACGACCAAGTAAAATTTCCGGTAATCCTTGTCCCACATGGACAGGAATATCAAAATATTGTCCATCAATTTGTACTTTTCCTAAATAGATGTTCTAAATATATCCAACCAAGTGCTTCTATGTCCTGATTGTTGATTGCTAACCACCAAGAAAACCCTGTATCTAAAAGAGCTTCTACTGATAGTTCTAATCCATCAGCAGCTATCAAATCTATCTCAAAAAATAATTCATCCTCATCACCAAATTTACCCAAGATCATATTTTGCCACATACTCCAGTTTCATTAATTCGGAAAACGTGCAGTTTGACATTTGGGTATTTTTGATGTGCTTGTTGTGCGGCTAATAAGGGATCTTCATGAATAAAATATTCACGGCTATTTGGCTCAATCGCTATGTACCAGTTATAGTGAGTTTTAATGAGTTCTGCTTGTAACTGCTCAAAAATTATTTTACAGTCTTGAGACAATGTTTCCCGTTCAGTCTGCCATTGTGCTTTCTGTTCTTGAGTCCATTGAATTTCTGGGAAGATTCTGCCTCTGCGGACTGTATGAGTAGATTTTGTTTCTGGCATAATTTGTTATGTATTACTGAAAATATATTATATTTTATCGCATTTTTGATTAATTTTTTCCTAATTGATATGTTGAAAATTATCAAGATGAAAAATTCGTAATTGATAATTATTAAATTACAAATTACGAATTTTTAATTACCTATGCTGTTAGTTTAGCTAATGCTTTTTCTACAGCTTCTAATGCTTGTTTGATTTCTGCCTCTGTGACAATGAGAGGGGGAACAAACCGCACTACTTTAGGCCCTGCGGGAACAAGTAATAAACCTTCTGCCATTGCAGCTTTGACAACTTCAGCAGCAGTTAAGGGAATATCGGCTTTGATTTCCATACCGCTGATTAAACCCCAACCGCGTACTTCTGAGATATGCTGAGGATATTGACGAGCGATCGCTCTTAATCCTTCTCGTAAATGTGCGCCCTGTTCTCTGACATTATCTAAAATATTCTCTTTTTCCAAAGTCTCACACACACTCAGCGCCACACCACAGACAAAGGGATTACCGCCAAATGTACTTGCGTGTTCTCCTGGTTGGAAAATATCGCAGAATTTCTTACTCATCATCGCACCGATGGGAATACCACCGCCCAAACCTTTCGCACTGGTGAAAATATCTGGTTCTACTCCCAAATGTTCATAACCCCATAATTTGCCACTGCGTCCCATACCAACCTGTACTTCGTCGAAAATCAACAAAATACCGGTTTCGTCGCAAATCTCCCGTAATCGCTTAAAGTAAGCAATATCTCCAGGACGAACGCCACCTTCCCCTTGCAATGGTTCAATTAAAATTGCCCCGACCCGATAATTACCTTCGTCTAATTCAGTCACAGCGGCTTCCACTGCTCTAATATCGTTGTAATTTACATAATGGAAACCAGGAACTAAAGGATCAAAATGCTTTTGATATTTTGGTTGTCCAGTGGCAGTCACAGTGGCTAAAGTCCGTCCGTGAAAACTGGCATGGGCAGTTAAAATGATTGGGTGGGCAATTTCTAGGACAGTGTGGGCATATTTCCGCGCTAGTTTAATTGCTGCTTCGTTGGCTTCAGCGCCAGAATTGCAGAAAAATACTCTATCTGCACAGGAATGATTAACAATCCATTTAGCTAATTCACCCTGTTCAGGAATATAGTACAAATTGGAAACATGATGCAATTTCTGGATTTGTCTAGTTACAGCCTCTACCATTGCTGGATGGGCGTGTCCTAGAGTACAAGTGGCAATGCCCGCGACAAAATCCAGATATTCGTTGCCCTGACTATCCCAAACACGGCAACCAGCACCCCGTTCTAAAGCCAAAGGAAACCGTCCATAAGTGGACATGACAGCCGCATCGAAGCTATCAACATCAAAAGGTGTAGATGGCATAATACCTGACTCCAAGGGGTTCGTGGCTTGTTCAATTAGAGTTTGCACGCTCACTACCGCTACTCCTGAAAAGCTTTTATCGTAATACTTTACTAGGTTCTGGGAAATATGAACAAAATTTTTGATGATTTTAGGAGGAGGCAAGAAGAAGGAGTCAGGAGTCAGGAGTCAGGAGTCAGGAGTCAGGAGAAAAAAAGAAGGAAGAAGGAGTCAAGAAAAAAATTACCCATGATTGTGCAAATATTATTTATTTTGAATCCCTACATGAGAAATTGTTTAATTCTTAATTCAGGCTTGCTGATTTTGAAACTATCAAAAAACTATCACTTTTCCAGATTCTTCCTTCTGACTCCTGACTCGGTGACTCCTGACTCCTGAACTCCTAATTCTTAATTGCCTGTGTATTCTACCCTTGAACAAAAATATCAACGGATTCAAAAAGAATTAATGGCTGGGGCGCTTGCTTTAGCTGGTATTTTCCTAATCGGGACTTTATGGTATTCCCTGGTTGAGGGCTGGAAATGGGAAGATGCAGCTTACATGACTGTAATTACTCTAGCAACTGTCGGTTATGGAGAAACTCACCCATTAGGTAGTCGAGGGCGTTTATTTACCATTGTCTTAATTTTAATGGGTGTGGTGAATCTTACTTATATTGTCAATAGATTTACAGCCGCAGTCATTGAAGGTTATTTTCTAGAAGGAATTCGACTCCGACAACAAAGGCGTTTAATGGAATCATTATCAGAACATTATATTATCTGTGGATTTAGTCGCACTGGGCGACAAATTGCTAAGGAATTTCAGGCTGAAGCTGTTTCTTTTGTCATTATTGATTCGGAACTTGAATCTGTCCAAAAAGCTCAGGAAATTGGTTACATTGTTTTTCAAGGTGATGCGACGTTAGATGATACTTTGTTAAAAGTTGGCGTTACTAAAGCAATTTGTATTGTCGCGGCTTTACCTTCAGATGCGGAAAATTTATATACTGTTTTATCAGCAAAAACTCTGAATCCAGACATTCGAGCGATCGCTCGCGCTAGTACGGAAGAAGCGGTACAAAAGTTACAACGTGGTGGCGCAGATGCCGTAATTTCACCGTATATTACTGGTGGCAAACGCATGGCAGCAGCAGCCCTCAGACCGCAAATTTTAGACTTTGTAGATGGGATGCTTTCTGGTACAGACCGTCAGTTATATATGGAAGAATTTTTACTAGATTCCGATAGGTGTCCCTTCGTTGGTCAAAGTTTACAAAAAGCCAAATTGCGATCGCAATCAGGTGCATTAGTTCTGGCAATTCGCCGCCTTGATGGTAAACTTATTGGTGGACCAACTGGAGATACTATTTTAATGTCAGGAGATACATTAATTTGTATGGGTACGGCTGAACAATTGCGGGATTTAAATCCAATACCCGTGAATGAAATTAATAGCCTACAAATAATTACTAATATTAATTCTGCAAATATTAAGGCATAAAAATAACTTCAGTTTAGTCTAAACTCCAGGCAAAATGTATCTAAAATTATATGATCATGAGATTTTTCTTGAATTTATAAATCATCAATCTTGTCAATTATTTGAAATCAAATTTAAAAAATCATAAATGTGTCATTTTTTTCGTCGAGAATTTTTATTCCTGCTCCAAAATGAGTAGCCTGATAGTATATATTGACAAAATATGAAAGAATATTTAAGCTTTATAAGAGTTTATTTCAAGTCATCCTTGACAGTTTTGTATGGGAATTCAAAAAGAACATCATCAGATGCTTACTCAGTTTACGACAGAATATGATCTGCAACCAATTGCAAAACATTTATCAACTATTATCAAAGAATCTTTGGCGAGTGTTTCATCAAGTAAATGTCGTCAAGGAACGATTCTAGTACCAACGTTTGTCATTTGGTTTGTAATTCTCTCCACTATCCGTCGTGATTTAAGTTATTTAGGAATAATGGATTGGATGATATCAGGATTGAGGTGGTTATCCTGTTGTCTACCAAAACAACTTATTTCTGAAGGTGCTATGAGTCATGCCAGAGTTCGTATAGGATTAACAGTTTTTCAACTAATATTTAAAAAACTCACTTCTAGTTTGACAACATTGAAATATGACTTTCATAAATGGACTACAGTAATATTTGATGGTTCCACAGGTACGACACCTGATACTGAAAGTAATCGTGATAAATTTGGGAAGTCTAAATGTGGTCGAGGAGAAAGTGCTTTTCCCATGCTGAGAATAGTCACATTAATATCAGCATCAACACGCCTGATCCTAGATTTTACCTATGGTTCGAGCCAAGGTAAAGGAACTGGTGAAAGGACTTTAATGACTAAATTACTGGCACAATTTAACCAGAAAAACTTATTATTTTTATTAGATGCTGGTTTATATTCCTTTGCAACTATTTTTAGTATTCGTACAAAAGAATGCGACTTTTTACTTAGGGTAGCTTCTAATGTTAAACTACCTGTTATCTCTGATTCTCGTTTGCCAGATGGATACATGGCTAGATATCCAGATGGAAGTTATTTATCAGAAATTAATGGCAAAATTCTCAATTTAGAAAAATCTACAGAATCGCATAAACAATGGAATCAGGAAAGTATCATTGTCCGAGTTATTGAATATCAAATTCCTGGTTTTCTCCCTCGTCGTTTAGTTACTAGTATTATTGACCCTAATATTTCTGCCAAAGAATTAATTATTCACTATCATTGCAGATGGGAGGTGGAAATTAGTTTCTGTGAAATAAAAACACATCAATGTGCTACGCTCAAAGGACAAATGCCCACTATTTTTCGGAGCAAAACATCTGAATTAGTCGAACAAGAACTTTATGCTATGTTAATTGCTTATAATCTACTCCGCGATTTAATTTACCAATCTGCTAACGAATATAATAAAAATCCTTTACTCCTTAGTTTTCTTGAATCTTTGCAACTAGTTATAGATTTAGTACAACTCATCAGCCATTCATCCTTAAAATTACGAGAAATTCAACATCAATATTTATTATCATTAATTTCCCAGTCTGAAATTGATCGCCCCCGACGAAAACGTATTAATCCCCGTGTTGTCAAAATTAAAATGTCCAAATTCAAGCGCAAAAACTCTTCCCATAAATCTGAAATCAGAGATATAGAAAAAGACTTGAAAATCCTTCCCCCACAAGCAGTTTGACAATTTCATTCACGGGTATTGGATTTAAATCAAATTCTCGGTCCTATTAATTCTACTCCCCTAAAACGTCCGAAAAATAGCTAAAAGCAGACTTATTTTGCAAGTTAGAAGATGGTAGAATTACTGTGGCTTTTTTGTATAACTTGTAAAATCATGAAACTAGCTTTAGTAGCGACCACTATTTTTACCTTGACTTTAGGATTGTACACCCCAAAAGTCACCGCAGCACCTATAAAAACACCTAAGACCTTTAAAGAATGGTGTCAACAAAAAGCCAGTTTACCTCAAGAGACGAGATACACGGTAGAAGTATTATTAAATGTTGCTAAAACGCAAAATTGTAGTCAAGCTAATCAAACGCTGACTAAATTGACTTCTCTTAACCTTTCGGGAAATCAAATCAGCGATATCAAACCTTTGTCTAATCTCACTAATTTGACTTTTCTTGACCTTGAGGGAAATCAAATCAGCGATATCAAACCTTTGTCTAATCTGACTAAATTGACTACTCTTGAACTTTGGAAAAATAAAATCAGCGATATCAAACCTTTGTCTAATCTGACTAAATTGACTACTCTTTCCCTTTGGGAAAATAAAATCAGCGATATCAAACCTTTGTCTAATCTGACTAAATTGACTACTCTTTACCTTAGGGAAAATAAAATCAGCGATATCAAACCTTTGTCTAATCTGACTAATTTGACTGATCTTTACCTTAGGGAAAATAAAATCAGCGATATCAAACCTTTGTCTAATCTGACTAATTTGACTCGGCTTAACCTTTCGGTAAATAAAATCAGCGATATCAAACCTTTGTCTAATCTGACTAAATTGACTATTCTTAAACTTTGGAAAAATAAAATCAGCGATATCAAACCTTTGTCTAATCTGACTAATTTGACTCTTCTTGACCTTAGGGAAAATAAAATCAGCGATATCCAACCTTTGTCTAATCTGACTAAATTGACTGAAGTTGACCTTACGAAAAATCCACTTATCGTTAAACAATGTCCCCTGAAACCAGAGTCTATTTGTAAATTTTAGTCCGGTTATATTTTGGTGCGCTATGGACTTACTAACGCACCCTCAAAATACTCAATTTCCCTGAATATTACCAGACTAAAAATGTCAATTTGGACAAAAATCCTATTCTACTAAATCATGTTTTATCGCAAATCTAACAATTCAGCACGACAACATGATAAAATTACTGTAACTTCTTATCACTAAAATCATGAAACTAAGTCTAGTAGCAACCACCATTTTTACCCTGACTTTAGGATTTTATACCCCAAAAGTCACCGCAGCACCTATAAAAACACCTAAGACCTTTAAAGAATGGTGTCAACAAAAAGCCAGTTTACCTCAAGAGACGAAACGAACGGTAGAAGCATTATTAAATGTTGCTGAAACCCGAAATTGTAGTCAAGCTAATCAAACGCTGACTAAATTGACTTCTCTTAACCTTAGGGAAAATAAAATCAGCGATATCAAACCTTTGTCTAATCTGACTAAATTGACTTCTCTTAACCTTTGGGAAAATAAAATCAGCGATATCAAACCTTTGTCTAATCTGACTAATTTGACTTTTCTTGAGCTTTCGAGAAATCAAATCAGCGATATCAAACCTTTGTCTAATCTGACTAAATTGACTCTTCTTGACCTTTTGGGAAATCAAATCAGCGATATCAAACCTTTGTCTAATCTGACTAATTTGACTTCTCTTGACCTTAGGGAAAATCAAATCAGCGATATCAAACCTTTGTCTAATCTCACTAATTTGACTTTTCTTGACCTTTTGGGAAATAAAATCAGCGATATCAAACCTTTGTCTAATCTCACTAATTTGACTTCTCTTTCCCTTTTGGGAAATCAAATCAGCGATATCAAACCTTTGTCTAATCTGACTAATTTGACTTTTCTTGACCTTTTGGGAAATAAAATCAGCGATATCAAACCTTTGTCTAATCTCACTAATTTGACTTCTCTTTCCCTTTCGGGAAATAAAATCAGCGATATCAAACCTTTGTCTAATCTGACTAATTTGGCTTATCTTTCCCTTTCGGGAAATAAAATCAGCGATATCAAACCTTTGTCTAATCTGACTAATTTGGCTTATCTTTACCTTGCGAAAAATCCACTTATCGTTAAACAATGTCCCCTGAAACCAGAGTCTATTTGTAAATTTTAGTCGGGTTATATTTTGGTGCGCTATGGACTTACTAACGCACCCTCAAAATACTCAATTTCCCTGAATATTACCAGACTAAAAATGTCAAATTGGACAAAAATCCTATTCTACTAAATCATGTTTGATCGCAAATCTAACAATTCAGCACGACAACATGATAAAATTAAAGTATCGCGGTAAGCAAGAAAAGGAACCTTGGTATTTATCAACTAATCTCACAGATATCTCAACTACTATCAAAATATATGGTCAACGTTTTGGGATTGAAGCTATGTTTAAAGATTGTAAAACAGGGGGGTATAATTTAGAAGGTTCTCAAGCTTCTCCTGATAGACTTGTGCGGATAATTTTATTGATTGCTTTGGCAATGACTTCTGCATGGTTACAAGGTCAAAAAACTCAATCTCAAAGAAAACAATCTTATGTTTGTCGTCCTAATGAAAATAAAAGAACTAGAAGAAGACATAGTGATTTTTGGATAGGTTTATACGGTTCTAGTTGGATAGTTTCTATGAATGAGTGTCAAGAATTGGTCTTGGAAATGATGGCGTTGGTTCGCAATAAGATGACATTTTATCGGCAGGGTATGAGGGCTGTAATGCTTATCCAGCAACCTCTTTAGCTCCTTTGTCGCCCCCTCAACAATTTCCCCTTTTCCTTAACTTGTCACCAATGGGGCGATCGCTGGTTTACTTCCTGATGTTGATGTTTCCACTTCTCCAGCAGGTAAGGTTTTTCCTTGGATTTCTGGATATTTTCAAGAGACAATGCCCCATAGAAGTATGACTCATTCTATAGTTGCCAGTGCAGTGGTGGCGATAGCGAAGCGCTCCGTAGGAATCGCTTCCTACGGAACAACAATATTTATTCCTAAATTTATTCCCGTAGCATCAGCGTTAACTATCGGGTACACCTTTGGCTGGTTTGCTGATTGCTTTACTCGCGGTGGTGTGGAGATGTTCTGGCCTTCACCTGTGCGCTGTGTTTGTCCTGGGAATCGGAATTTGAGATTAAAGACTGGGAGTAATGCTGAATATTTTATACTTTGTATATTGGTGGCGATTCCTACGGAGCGCTTCGCTATCGCATTATCAGCATTTAGCATCAATAGTAAGGGGGGAATTTTAACCCAGTTTAACCGTCTAATTGCCTCTACATCAGGGGTACAGGGTGTGTACAATAGTTCGGGAAGCACTCATAAAATTGTTGCTAATATTAAGGGAGTCAGAGCGGGCGATCGGTCAAAAGTTGATGGACAATTTCAGATTATTCAACCTAACGGGACTGGATTTATAGTTCTCGAACCTAAGACAAATAAACTATATAAAGCCGCAACTGACCCTGATAGTCAAATTATTATTGAACAAATTACAGCAGATGTTGGTAAAGCTGCTATTACTACTATTGAATCCGTATTTGTGGAAGATCAGGTTATTGGGGAGGCGATAGCGAAGCGCTGCTGCAAGCAGTTCGCTAAATTCAATCGTACTAATACAAATGTATTTATTAGTGGGGATTTGTCAGTTGAGGATTTTGACACTTCAGTTTTACCCCGTGACCCTTACCAATTTAAGTTTATAGACGCATCACCTAGTAATATTAAATTGGAAGCTGCACCATTAAAAACTGTGGTTAAATTTTTAGGGGATGAATTTGCAAGTGTTAGTTTGCAAATTCGGTCAATTGTTAGTAGTCAATAATTATGATTAAAGCATTGCCACAGGGTAAAGCTATAAGTAGTGAGACGGAATTAATTACACAATGTCATTGCGTTAGCCATAGGGAACGAAGTGAAATGAAGCAATCGCAAGGGTTGTGATTGCTTCCCTTCGCTCGCAATGACTGTAAATATTTTTGTCCAATTACTTATAACCAGTAGTTTTTATTTTTCACCAGAAGCTACAATGAATTTTAATATTAGTCTTTTATTGATATTTATGCCAGAAGTTACACGATTTTACGGAATAGTTATCAAAATTTTCTTTGGTGATCACCCACCTCCTCATTTTCATGCAGTTTACGGTGAGTATAATGCCTTAGTTGGTATTGAGTCTTTAAAAATTATTGAAGGAGATTTACCTAGTCGTGCTGAAAAAATGGTAATAGAATGGGCTACATTGTATCAGAAAGAACTGCTCAATATGTGGAATAGCCAAGAGTTTAGTAAACTGCCACCTTTAAAATAATGGAGAGTTTTGATGAAACCTGCTCGTATTGTTTCTGCTCAAGCTATAGATGATCATAACTTGATCATTAAGTTTACAAATAACGAACTAAAACAATATGATATCTCTAAATTATTAAATAACCCAATGTTTTTTCCTTTAAAAAATCCGGCATTTTTCAGAAATTTTATCATTGATTCAGGTGGTTATGCGTTGGTTTGGAATGAGGATATTGATATCAGTGAATATGAACTTTGGCAAAATGGAATCAGCATTACAAAAGAAGGGAACTCTTAGAGGATGTTTGAAAAGTGGTATTCCGTAATTTTCATCACATTGCTACCCCCCTTAGTCCCCCCTTTACAAGGGGGGAAACAATAAAAATCCAGTTCCCTCCCCTTGACAAGGGGAGGGTTAGGGTGGGGTAAAAAATATTTGATACATCAACCATAACTTTTCAAACACCCTCTTAACTCTTAACTGGGAATAGATAAGAAACACTCATTTGCACCAGTTTAGGGACTTCCAATTAACAAAATACCCAAAAATTTCTTGTGGTGCGGGACGAAAAGCCCGCTAATCATCAAGGAGGGGAAGGACTTGTGATGTCTTTCGGAAGACGGTTAAGAATGGGAACATACCATTTAATTAAATCATAGGTTTTTTGGATAATCGGTAATTCTTCCATTTAACTGCTAATTAATTTTTTAAACTTACAGCACTTCCTGATGTTATGAGGTACAGTTTTTTATCGCCAAACCCGTAGGGGCGCAGGGACTGCGCCCTCCATTCTATTTCATGAGAACGAGAATTGCTGTATCAAGTTTCAATATTAAGTTAATGTATTTAACACACGCAAAGTTTTTACTAAAGAATAATTGTTTTTTAGTAAATTAATTTTCTTTGGTCATACTGTTTATAGTATAGCTGATAAAAAATAGAAATAAAAAATTATTTTCTACCCATGAAATCCCGATTTTCTGATATTAATTGATGATTTTTTGACAAAATAAACCAAGAAGTTAGTATCAACAACGCCAGAGAATGGAAGTTAGTATCGTTAGTATCAACAACGCCAGAGAATAAATTCTCTGTCTCATAACTGAAGTCGGTTGAAACCGACTAAAATTTCGGTTGTTAGTTATACGTCGCAAGCTGACAATATAAAATCCCTGGTTTCATCCTGTTCATCCTTTAATCGGTGGATATCCTGATTCTGACAAAAAAATTTTCTTGATAGAATCATCTATCAGAATGATGGTTTTAACCTTAAATTTACATTGCTGTAATGGAGGAGGATAAACAGCTTCTTTTGGGTAAATAGTACCAACATTTTCTTTAGTAACAGATACATCTTCTGTACTAATAGATATATCCCGCAAACGCAACATTTTCAGAGATACACCCCAAGCACTGACTAAAGTTACTCTAATCTCACCTTTCATTTCCTTATCTGCGGCGGTTAACAAAAACTTTGCAGCACCATAAGTTCCACCAAAACGATGTAGAACAACTGCTGGTTCACCTATAGGTTTATTCTTAAATAATGGAGTAGTATCTACTCTGAAATAAATGGGATATTCCTCTTCTTCATAATTCCATTCCTCACAATTACCTGTTTGTGTTAAATCAATTGTCATCAAATAGTTTTTACCTATCTCTGCTTGCTGAGGATAGCTAATTGTGGGTTGAATTGATATGGGTAATTGTTGAGTATCAGTCATTTAATTGTCCTCATGGGGGATAATTTCAAGTGTGGTCATAGGGTTGCCATAATAGATATACATAAAGGTATGAAGAAATAAAGGAGCATTTTCATGTTTATTATCTATATATTTTTTAACAACATTTTTTCTAATATTTCTTAAAATAGTAGCTACAGAAAGACTAGGATTATCTTGATATTCTTGAAAAAAATAATTAGAAACTTGAAATGCATATTCATCATCTATACTATCTAATGTTCCGACAACTCCTTTTGCTCCTTTTTCTAAGAAAAATATAGGAAAACCTGAAAGATAAGATTTTCCAGTTTCATAATTAGGATTTGTAATATTGTCACTATCTAAATATAAACGTCCAGAATGACAAGCATTCATAAAAACAATAGTAGAAAATTTGGTTAAAAATTTTAAATCATAACTACGTAGTTGCATTAAAGATATTTTTTGTTCATCATTATCATCTTGTCCGAAAGAAGTTTCTTTATCATCTTTTCCATAAAAACCATGACTAGCTATAAATATTAAGCTAACCTGTTCTTGTCTAGAATCCAAATCAGTCAAAAAATCATTAATATTCTTATGTAATTTATTCTTGTATTTTATAATAACATCCTCTTCTTTTTTAACATTCTCAAGTTCCTTAGTATTTAAATAGGCAACTATTTCTCCACAACAATTATTTTTTTTAACTTCAAAATTCATTAACTCATCATTATTACTATCATTTTTATTTATAATATCTTGCCATCGTGCTGTTACGATAGCAGCACCCAAATAATCATTAGATTCAAGCTTTAACATTTCCCAAGGGATTTCCAAATTTGTCCGATCATTAATAATTAAATAAGATAATTGTTTCTGTAATTTACTCAATGACAATACTAATGAATGCGCTTTCCCATTTTTTTCGGAAAACTTTCGCATTGTCCCGATAAATTCCAGGCTTTTTTTCTTGAAATCATTAGTTGTAGCATTAAGCATAGTTCTATTAAAAGATACTTCGGGAATTTGAGGAATTATAATTTCTTTTCCTCCTGGTTCAAAAGATGAATGATAAAAGCGAATATTTATGTTTTTTTCACTGTATAAGTTAATTTCTAATTTTGCAATATTATCGGGAAATTTTTGTGTTATTTCCACCAAGAAAGTATCCCCTTTAATATAATTATTTTTATCATGTAATACTTCTTTTGGTTCAGCTTCTACATTCTGTTTTTGAAGTATTGTATCTGAAGACTCGCCTTGATTTAATATATTAGATATATGAGAAATTCCTTGTTTTTTTATCCATTGAATTAAATTTTCTTTCATTCTGCCACCTCCCAAGTTTCCAAGGGTGGAATAGCAACAACTTTTGCCCCTAATGCTTGTGCTAATAATAATGGTAAATCAGGATATTGCTTTCGTTGAGGATTGAGAAATACTGCGTCTATGTCTAAATTGCCAATTTTTTGAGCAATTTCTAAAGCATCTTCAAATCCTTTTCGTCCCACAGGTAGTTGAATTTTTCCTAAATGACTTGCTTCTAAAGGAACATTTCCTCGTCCATTACTAATCACAACTAAAACCGCTTTTTGGATGGTATTTCTGCCATGTTGTAGAGCATGACGAAGAGTTTGTAAGGTTAAATCAAAACCATGTGCTAAAGGTGTAGCTTGACCTTTTTTAGTTTTTTCTAAATCAAGGGCAATATTAATAGAAGGAACGAGAACATTTTGAGCAGATATTTTTTTAGCTCGTAATTCTTCAGCATTAATATTAAATTTTAATTCTTCTTCTTTTAATATTGCTGAATCCGTAGCAATGCCCACTTGCATGATACCAATACTTGCTCTTTGTGTATAAGCCCAACTGATATAGGGAAATAATTGTTCTTCCCATTGACAAGATTCTAAACAAGTATAATCTATTAGCACCATTAACATCTGTTCAGCAATAGGCGCACGACGATGGCGATATATATCTATAGGTGATATTTTTAGTTTTCGATGACTATTAAGATGATTATTTTGACGAATATTCTGAAATTTAGCTGCTTCTAACCCACATTCCGCACCCCAAACTGTCACAGATCAAAAAAGCCCTTAAAGTAGTACATAATAACTAAAGTCAATTCAAAAATTAAGATGCTTAATGATAATAAATAGCATTAAAAGCGAAATGGTGTGAGAAAGTGAAACTTGGTAACAAAAGAAAAAAATGAATTGATAACCAAATAAGAAATAATTGATAACAACAGAAGTATGAGAGGAAACTGTTGTGAAATTAAAACCTCAAGAAATGGAAATTCAGAACATAGACCATCTAGGGATAGTAGCAGGAATCATAGATTCAATCGGAATAGTAGAAATAATAAATGAATTAATAGGAGTCGAAAAAGACGAAAAAGTAAATGCAGGTCAAGTGGTAAAAGCCATGATAATAAACGGGTTAGGATTTGTCTCCAAACCGTTATATATGTTTCCCAAATATTTTGAAACAATAGCCTGTGAGCATTTAATAGGAGCAGGAGTAAAACCAGAATATCTCAACGACGATAAATTGGGGAGAGTCATGGATAAACTGTTTATAAAAGGCTTAGATACAATCTTTTTTATCATAGCCTTAAAAGCTGCTCAAAAATTTGGAGTATCACTATCAACATCACATCTAGACTCATCATCAATGCACGTGCATGGGCAGTATAACACTAGCTTACCATTCGTAATATTTGAGAGTCAAAAAGTAGGAAATAACCAAGAATTAGAAGAATTAGCAGTAAAATCACCAAAAGAAATAACCATCACCTACGGTTATTCTCGTGACCATCGTCCAGACTTAAAACAGTTTATCATAGAAATGATATGTTCAGGAGATGGAGACATCCCAATATTTTTAAAACTAGCATCGGGAAACCAAGCTGACTCATCATGTTTTGGTAAAATAGCAGTAGAATATCACAAACAATTAGAAGTTAATAGTCTCATAGTAGCTGACTGCGCCTTATATACAGAATCAAACCTGAAAATGATGTCAGATTTACAGTGGTTATGTCGAGTACCATTAAGCATAAAAACAGCAAAATCATTAATATCAACAATACCAGAATCAGAATTGATTGATAGTGCAATACCAGGATATAAATTAGCATCAAAAACCGAAAATTATGCCGGAATAGAACAGAGATGGCTAGTAGTACAAAGTCAAGAGAGAAGAGAATCAGACTTGCGTAAACTCACACAAAAAGTTATCAAAGCCGAATCAAAAGCTGTGCAAGATTTGAAAAAATTATCACAAGAAGAATTTGCATGTGTTGCAGATGCTATTAAGGCATTATCAAAATTATCAAAACAGTTTAAATATCACGAAATTAACGTAAGTATTGTTACTCAAATCAAATCTAAGACAAAAGATTCTCCACAAGAAATATCTTATCAAATATCAGCTACAGTCTCCGAGGATGAAAGTAAAATTAATACAGAATTGCTGAGTGCGGGACGTTTTATTATTGCGACAAATGTTTTAGATTCACAGGAACTAAGCAATGATTCTATGCTCAGGGAATATAAAGCTCAACAATCATGTGAAAGAGGGTTTGGTTTTCTCAAAGACCCATTATTTTTTGCCGACAGTATTTTCCTCAAAAGTCCTGAGAGAATAGAGTCTTTGGGAATGATTATGGGTTTATGTCTACTGGTTTATACTTTGGCTCAACGTCATATTAGAAATGCTCTTTTGGAGTCTAAATCAACAATTAAAAATCAATTAGGCAAAGCAACTAATCGTCCTACTTTACGCTGGATTTTTCAATGCTTTCAGTGTATTCATTTGGTTACACTCAATCAGGAGAAACATATTTCTAATTGGAATAAGGACAGAGATTTTATCTTGAGTCTTTTACCAGATGATTGTTTACGTTACTATCAATTAGTCAGCTAATTATCATCTCTATCAATTTAATTTCTATGAGTAAAGATGAGCTAATCTCTTTGATTTATAGCTCCATTTTACTATGTCTATAATTTCGTTTTTTACTTTAATTGATTAGTCTAACTTATAATTATTTCTTGAATATCTCCTTTCGCTTATTCATTGACCTCTCCAGGTGGTGTGCATTCTTATTGCTTCTTATTGAGAATAGATTTTGATGACATTTTTGGTGATTTACTGTTTCTCAAATGCCTTTTTTCACTTTATCTGTTTGTTTTGATGCTCCCTTTGATTTTCATCTCCGTAATTTCCCTCTGTAACATTTTGGGGTGCGGAATGTGGGTTCTAATAATGTTCTGACAATGGCTAAATCTTGTACCGTGCTACTTTTTTCCACTCCAATAATTGTGCCATGAGCGATCGCTTTTGATTTAAACCGACGAGTAGGAAATTTTAGAGAAGCCATTTCTCTTTCCAAAGGTGCAATATCCTCTATACAAGGATTCTCTAAAGGCTCAATATTTGGTAAAGATATATCTGGAAAAGATTGAGGTTTATCTCCTTGATAAATAGTTAATTTATTCTCTTTTTTTGGATCATTATCACCTAAGTTTGGTTTTAATTTATCCTTTAATTCTAAACTGGGTTCAGGCTTGAGTTCATTTTTAAGTGAGTCAATTCCTGGTATCGGTATGATATTTATATTTTGGTTATTGGGATTATTTATCTCTTGCTCTAATTTTAACCCAATCATTTTCGCTACTCTATCCACATGAGCAACTGTTACTTGCTTTTCTGCCTCTAATTGAGCAAAAGTGCTAGAAAACCGAGCTAAAGAAAGTTATCGACGATGATACACTGTTGAGGGAGAAGTATAGTCTAAAATCCTCTTTAAAGCCTCTGATGTCATCTTTGGTGGTGAGATGCTAACCTGTTTTAACCATTGTTGCAATTCCGGTTCGATTTCCCTTTCCTTAAACAATGACTTTTGTTCTAATCTTTCATCATTTAATAATTGTTTAATTTGACTTACCCTATCTGTATTGTTATTAATTTTTCCATTAAGACGGATTGCAAACCTATCTAATAAATGAGGAGAAATCTTACCTATTTCTTCTTGCTGACTTGAACAACCCACTAACCAGCAAAGATTGGGTTGCCAATCAGGGCAAGCGCATCTTATTTTTAGAATGCTTACTGGACAAAGGTTTTGACGATTGTTAATTTTTGTAACTAAAGGTTGAAACCCTTGCTGGGCATGGATTACAGAATTTAGGTGCGTTTGCCCTGCGTTTATTTCTACTGTGCCACGCTGTTCTCAAACTAGGCAATAAATCTTTAAATACTTTTTCAAATAATTCCGATGGAAATGTCAAAAATCTCTGTGATACGGCTTGTTGACTAACTTTTGTGGGATTACACCACAGAAAACCGTCTCTGGCTAACATTCTTGTCACTTCTCTGACTCCTGCTACATCTCTCCACAGCAGGGTTAACACCGCCGCCATCATCAACGGCAAATTCAGTATCCTTTCTCTAAGTCCTAGTTTTCGGTAGTAATTTTCTTGATTTGTAATCGCTGGTGTCAGTAATCTTTCCAATTGCTCGGCTATTACTTCATCTTCCACCATTGGTCGCTGTTTCTTTTTTGCGTGGTCTCTGTTGGTTTTTTTACTGGTTTTCATAGCTGGACTCAATCGCTCAATTACTTGTCTAGACTAAGTTTACCATGTTTTTGACCACTCCAAATACCACCCTTGACAATTTTCCCTTTTCCTTAACTTGTCACCAATGGTGCGTTATGGACTTACTAACGTACCCTCAAAATACTTAATTTAACTGAATATTACCAAACTAAAAATGTAAATTTTGGCAAAAATCCTATTCTACTAGATCATGTTTTATCGCAAATCTGACCAATTCTGCCCGGTTACTAGTTTCAGTTTTCCTTAATAAACTACTAACATATTTCTCCACCGTACGCGGACTTAAATGTAAATGATTACCAATTTCCACATTAGAAAAACCATGAGTTAATAAGTCTAAAACTTCCTGTTCTCTAACAGTTAGCGGTGTCAATACTTGAGATTGTTGCACCTGAGTAGGGATAGAAATATGACCGTTTTTTGCTTTTGTATAAGTGGCAAAACTGATTTCTTCCTGATAAATAAAACGACATTCTGATTGGATGATTTGCGATCGCTCTAACAAATTACGTATAGCAGCGGCTATTTCTTCCAATTCAAAAGGCTTAGGCAAATACAAATCACAACCAGACTGATATCCCAAAATTCGTTCTTGGGTTTTCGTTCTCTCTGTTAACAAAATCACAGGTAATAATCGAAACGCCGATAATTGACGAACACGACGCACCAACTCATAACCATTCATCTGTGGCATCATAATATCTGTCACCATCAAATCAGGATGGCACTCTTCAACCATAGCCAAAGCATCAATACCATTATCAACAGTAATGACGCTATACCCAGACAGATCAAGATAATCACTAATAGATAGACGCGTGCCTAAATCATCATCGGCGACAAGAATAGTCAAGGGCATGGATAATACACCCCTATAATTTTTTGGTTGAGTAATTTACTGTAATCACAAATATTAATAGACACAAGCAAGAATACTAATTCTATCTTTAATACTATGACAAGATTACTTACTCATGATGACATCATCAATGATTTCTAAAGAAAATATTAAATTTTTAGGAATTGTTCATAAAACTTTACGTAATTTAGAGACTAAACAGGTTTACCTGTCACCTGTCTTTGTGAACTACAATCAATAAAAGAGTTAGTCTAAAGAAATTTTTAGGCGTATTTATTAAAACTAAGAAGATTTTCGATGAGTGATAAACAGAGTGAAGGTTACAAAGTTATTTGTGATAATCGGCAAGCACGGTTTTTATATGAAATCATAGAAACCTATGAAGCGGGAGTTCAGTTGACAGGAACTGAAGTAAAATCAATTCGTGCGGGTAAAGCCAATTTGCAAGATGGCTATGCGTTGCTTCGTGACGGTGAAGCATGGTTAATCAACGTCCATATTTCTCCTTATGCCTCTAGTGGTGCATACTTTAATCACGAACCCAGACGAACCCGCAAATTATTACTTCATAAACAAGAACTGCGTAAACTTATTGGGAGGGTACAACAGGAAGGTTTAACCCTAGTCCCCTTAAAAATGTATCTGAAACGAGGTTGGGTAAAAATAGTCATTGCCCTGGGTAAAGGTAAAAAACTCCACGACAAACGCGAAAGTCTCAAACGTCGTGACGACCAGCGAGATATGCAAAGGGCAATGAAGAGGTACTAGGAGGCAGAGGGCAGGGGAAATTCCCACAACCGCCTCCGAATGAATTCGGAGTCTCATAGCAAAAGTCGTCTAAAGACGACTATTAAAGGCTTTGAGTCCACTTCAGTGGACTTGAACTATTAGACTGGGAATTCATTCCCAGGCGGGTTAGGAAACTCTTTTCTAAGCGTGATTATGATTATTGCGGGTTAAAGGTTGCCAATAACTGGCAACTAAAGCCACCATAAACCACCAGAGAGTATTAACTTCAGGACGATAGAAAACTGTATCAAATAAACCCTGAGTTAATAAACCTATTATAGCAGCTATTGCCCCCATTAGCCACAAGCCTTCCATATTCTTAGTTTTTCGTAACCGACTTAATTGCAAAAATCCTGTGTTAAAGGTGACGACTATTAACCACATAAAACAGGTAAAACCCAAAAAGCCAGTTTCTACAATCGTTTCTAGAAACACAGAATAGGCACTTAATGCTGTAAATTTCGGATGTTGATAGAGAGGATAAACTTTATTAAAAGCACCATGTCCTGGTCCTATACCAATTATCGGGCGATCGCGGATCATTTGAAATACCGATTCCCAAACATTTTTCCGAAAGTTATTACTACTGTCTTTGCGGTCGGCAAATATACTCACGATTCGCACCCGGAAGGGTTCGACAAATATCAATCCAATTATCAATAACCCCACTACAGTTCCTAACAATATTGGTAAAGACCAAGTCCGCCAAAATGGGGGCATACTTATACTCCACCAATAAAACAGCAACACCGCTATTGTCAATAATTCCACTAATAAGGCAATCCAACCACCGCGACTAAAGGTCAAAATTAAAACAGTAGCGTTAACCACAAACATTGTTAAGGCTAATGATTTCCTAATCCAACCCGGCCAAGCTACAATGGCAACTAAGCTCAAAATTACAGCGGGTAAAAGATATCCAGCTAATAGGTTAGGATTTCCTAAGTAACTGTAAACTCTCGTAGTTTTAGCCAAAGAAGATTCTGGGTCAACCCACGTAGCTAAGGCCTTCGCACCAAAAAACCATTGTCGCAACCCATAGACGCTGACAATCAGGGATATATGCAAATAGAGAGTAATCAACCAAGACCGAAACCGGGGGACGCGCAGCACCCTAGCACAGAGGGCAAACAGTAACAAATAAAGAGTTAATGTTTGTAAATCACCCAAAGCCGCTTTTTTCACCGGTGATAAAGCCGTTGATATAGCAGCAATACTCCAATACAGCAATACTAGTAAATGAATGGGAGTGGCAGTAGGAGCATTAACTGATGTATAATCATCGGATAAGGTCAATAATAACCACAATCCCACACAAGCTACTAACAATAAACCCATTAAGGTGCTAGAAACAAAAGGTGCAAGACCATAAACAAGGCTAAGTAAGCCAACAGCAATTATATCTCCCCACTGAATGAAAATACTACTTTGTCGCCAAGGTTTTAACAGTCCCACCAAAAACTTATGGAGGTAACTGCTAGACAAATATTCTTTCAGTGGTAAGGAAGATAAAGTTAATCTTTCCCAAACTAAGTTCATGAGGAAATACAAAGTACAGAAGTTATAAAGTATAGCTTATCGCCAGTCTAATTGTAAACATATTTTAAAAGGAAGAATCGGCAAGGGTTAAGAAGCAAAAGGCAACGGAAAATAAGAAATAAAAACCAGTATTAGCAGATTGCTTAACAAAAATATTGTCATAGCAACGAAATTTATAGGAATTTTACCGTTAAACATCAGATTGCTAAACAAAGCTATTGTTGTCTTATCCAATAAATTTGTCTGAAAATAAATGCTTTAAGATTAACAGCATTTATTTAACGATTGCGTAAATATTAAAAATTATTCTGAACAGTAATAGTATGAGGATAATCTGCTCCTAATCGTTGTTCAAAAATATTTAAAGCTTGTTAGTAGAGAGGTTCTGCTTCCTTGTATTTGCTTTAAAAATAGTAAAGTCCTGCCAAATTGTTAAGACTGGAAGCAACATGAGGATGATCATTACCTAAACGCTGTTTTAGCAATAATACACATTTTTTTCGCCAAGGTTCTGCATCATTATATAATCCTTGTCTTTTATAAAATCTTCCTACTCCCAAAAAAGGCCAAATTAAATTTTCATCACTCATAGTATCCAGTAAATAATCTACTACTTCCTGTAAATGGGGTATAGCTAATTTGAATCTTTGAATATCTTTCTGTATTGGTTGTTGTGGAATTTCTTGAGCTATATTAACCATTGCTTGGCAAAAATTACGTTTTAGTGTAGTGCTGACAGATTGACGATTGAATAAATTACTAAAAAGTTGACTAATATGTAAAAACAAAAAGTTTGCCAAGGTGATCTTTTCCTGTGTAACCGTTGACAGTTTTTCTAACTTGACTTGTAAAAAATCATGAATTAGTTAATGTAATTGATAATGATCATAATTTTCACTTTGTAAAAGATGTAATCGTTCTAATTCAATTCTGGCATTTTCTGGACTTTCTATGTTTTTCTCCCGTGAAGCACTTTGAATCAATAACCAAGGAATGGGAGCTAAAGCAAATAAACTGAGTAGACAACCTAACTCTTGAGCAGAATAACTGATAACTTCCCAACTTAATTCAAAAGCAGCTTGAACACCACGAGTTATAGATAAAGTCCAAGTAGGGTCATGAGCATCAACATCAAAAGCAGGATGATTAATACCTTTAGCTGCTAATCTTCGCAACATTTCCGCGCAAGATATCTGACGATATTTGAGATAACGACCAACCAATTGTAAAGCTAGTGGTAAACGACCTAACCGTTGACAAAGTTCCTCTGCTAGTGCTGTTTCTTGATTTAATTTATCCTCACCAATTAATTTTGATAATAATGCCATTGCCTCCGGTAGAGAAAGGATTTGCAAAGACAAAGAACCAGATAAATCTAGTTTTAGTCTTGTTGTGATCAAAACTCGAACTTGAGATGATTGTGGCGGCAAATAAAGCTGAATCGCCGAATAATTTTGGACATCATCAATAACTAATAAAACTCTACCTTCTCGTCAACGTTGCCAACACCAAGTTACTTGTGATAATACATCAAAATCATCTGGGGGATTTAAACCTAAATGTGTGCGACAAAATTGAATAATTTGTAAACCGAGATTTTGATTTGTAGCCGACAACCAACAAATACCTCCCGAATAAGAATTTAGGAATAAATGCAGAAGAGAATATTGGGTAGCTAATTCAGTTTTACCAATACCACCCATACCTTCAACAGCAGAAATTACAGCATGATTGCTAGTTTGTAAATGTTGATGAATTAAAACTAATTCATTTTCTCGACCAACAAACTTTTGAGTATTACTATTAGGGATATTGTGGGGAAAACTTAGAGGTTTATCTAAATCATTTAAATTATTGACATTTTGAAAAACTTGAGTAATATCTCCCACAGAGATATCACCCCCCGCTTGCACATTTTTGAAAAGCTCTTGAACAATTTGAGGGAGATGATTTGTATTCATGATTAGAACTTAAAGAATGTTTTAAAAGTTTTTAATATGTAAACAGACCCCTTTCTAAACCTCTCCCCTACCAAAAGAGAAGCATTAAAACCCTCATTTTCTTGTAGGGAAGGCTACGGTGTACACACAAGTTATCGAATCACCATTATTCCTCAAATTACCTCACCCTAACCCTCCCCTTGCAAAGGGGGGGAAACTAATTTTTCCAGTTTCCCCCATTTCCAAGGGGGGAGGGGGGTAATTTTTCCAGTTTCCCCCATTTCCAAGGGGGGATTAAGGGGGGTAATTTAACTTAGGTTTTTGGAGATAATGGATTTTATCCAATACTGTTCACACAATCTCTTAACCTTCTTGATTTAAATTACCTACATTAATATTATTAGCTTTGATATTGGTGAGCATTGCTTGGTCAACAGAACCACTACTTCCTGAAGTTTTTTGAGTGATATTCTGAGCTTGTAAATCACCAGTTAATTCAATTCCACTCAGAATTACCTGACGAATCTTAGGGTCTTGTGTTTTGAGTGCTTCAACTAGCAATTTAAGTTGATTAGCAAAAATTTCATCAGCATTAATGTATTCTTGCAATTCATCTTGTAACTGAAGTTTATTTTTTTCATTTGGATCTTTTTCAGCCCGAATTAATAAACCTTCCATTCCTTCTGTAGTTAGCTTTTGTCGAATAGTGCTAACCAACTTTGCAAAAGTATCCGCGACTCCTTTAACTGCAAATTTTCCACCTTCCTTGATTGCTTCCGAGAAAGATAAAGAAACAATAACAGCGCCAGTGAGTGGTTCAACCATAAAAACTACCCCTTCTTAATTGTCAGCAGAACAATAACTACTCTAATTGTTTTATTTGTACCATAAATTGGGATAAATACGCGAGTATTATCCTAGATCAAATTAAAACTTCTGATTGAATTAAATATAATTTGCAGAAAAAATTATCTATAAACAGAGAGAACAAAAAAATCCGCGTTTATCTGCGTTTATCTGCGTTCGATGCTATCCTTCAAAATAGTAATTAAATAAGAACTGTTATATATCATTAACTTATTCCTTATTTCCTATTCCCAGTTCCCTAAAACTAAAAAACTTTGTACCTAAGATCACAAGAACTGCTATATAATATTTGTATATTCTAGATGAGAATAATGATTAAGAGGCAGAGCCTCTGTGATAGCATTCCCAGTCAGAGACTGGGAACGAGGTGATACTATCTTTTTTTGGAATTATGTGGGCGTTGTTGGGGATGATCTCCATTTTTGGGGACATTAGCAGAATTTAATTGTTTGCGGCCATTAGTAATAATTTTTAACATTTCCTGTATATCCTGTTCAATATTAGCCAGAACGTTATCGGCGTATTTATCAGCACCATCTTCAATTTCTTCAGCTTGAGAAATTGCAGTTTGGCGCATTTCTTCTAATTCTTGCTGACAAGCGCGACGTTTACGGTCAATTTCTGCAAGAGTGTCTTGCATCATTGTTTCACAATCGTCCTGGACTTGTCGCCGCAGTTGGTCAGCTTCCCGCTGTGCTTGCCTGACAATATCACTTTCTGCCAAAATTTGCGCTCTTTTTGCTTGGGCTACATCTACAACCTGTTGTCCGTATTCTTCCGCTTCTAGAAGAATTTCATTCTTTTGTGCCAAAATATCGAGTGCTTCCTGAAACACTGTTGGCAAAGACAGACGGATGAAATCAAGTTGTTCTAGTAATTTATCTTCATCTATTAAAGTTCGTCCCGTGAGGGGAATCCTCAAACTAGAGAGAACTAGGTCTTCTAAGCGGTTGAGTTCCTGCTGAATATCTACCCCTGCTGTTGGTTCTGGATTACCAATGGAGGGGATACCATTCACATACTCTCTTGGGGGAGGATTGTTGCCGTTGTAGTTGGATTCGAGGCTAGGGATTTTTGGTTGTAGCATTGGTATATATCTAGGGCAATGTGTGGGGGAACAAGATGATCAACAGAGCCACCAAACCTGGCAATCTCTTTTACCACACTACTACTTAAAAAACTATACTCATTTGATGTTGCCAGAAAAACTGTCTCGATCTGAGTAGACAATGTTTTATTAGTGTGAGCCATTTGTAGCTCAATCTCAAAGTCAGAAACCGCTCTTAACCCCCGTAACAAAACTTGCGCTTGTTGCATTTGAGCATATTTTACAGTCAAACCGTCAAAGCTGTCTACTCCTACATTTGGTAAATGTTTTGTAGCTAGACGAATTTGTTCTAATCTTTGCTCTACTGTAAACAATGGCATTTTATGGGGATTGCGGAGGACGGCAACAATGACTCGTTCAAATAGGCGACTACTGCGCTGAATAAGGTCTAAATGTCCCAAGGTGATGGGATCAAAACTACCAGGATAAATAGCAATCACAAGGTTATTTTAAGTGATTATATTGACGGATTTTCCACAGAACTTTATTAAATCTAACATCTGATGTTTCCAGATTGGGATTTTATCCAGATTAGTTACTAAGGCATAATATATTATTGTTTTTCATCCCCATAGATTTCATACTCCTATAGGTAATTTTGTATGATAGTGGATTTTTCTGTTTTGCCGTTGGGGTTTTTATTTACTTCCCCTGGTCCGATTGTGGTTAAATTGGGACCAATTGTTATTCGTTGGTATGGGTTGTTGATTGCTTCTGCTGTGTTAATTGGTGTTAGTCTTTCTCAATACCTAGCCAAGCGTCGTCATGTTAATCCCGATTTAATCAGTGATTTATCAATTTGGTTGGTGATTGCAGCTATTCCCGCCGCTAGGTTATATTATGTTTTGTTTCAATGGCCAGAATATTCTCAACATCCAGAACGGATAATTGCAATTTGGCAAGGGGGTATTGCGATTCATGGGGCAATTATTGGCGGGGCGATCGCAGCGTTAATTTTTGCTAGACTGAATAAGGTATCTTTTTGGCAATTGACTGATTTGGTTGCTCCTTCATTAATATTAGGGCAAGCAATTGGTCGGTGGGGAAATTTTTTCAACTCGGAAGCTTTTGGCAGACCAACTAGTTTACCTTGGAAGTTATATATTCCCTCAGATCGTCGTCCCTTGGATTTAGTGAATTTTGAATATTTCCATCCCACTTTTCTTTATGAATCGTTGTGGAATTTAATGGTGTTTGCATTGTTAATAACTTTGTTTTTTCGAGCTTTAGCTAAAAAACCCCGGTTGAAAGTAGGGACGTTATTTTTAGTTTACTGGGTTGCTTATAGCTTGGGACGGGTTTGGATTGAAGGTTTACGCACAGATAGCTTAATGCTAGGACCTTTACGGATGGCACAAATGGTAAGTTTAGGGGGAATGACTTTAGGATTATTTGGTTTAGCTTGGCTATATATATTCAAGCGTTCCTTACCTGATGTTGTTGCTGGGGGAAATGAAGAAAAAAATGCCCCAGAGTAATTAATCTCTAGGGCTTAACCAGGGTGCATCTACCATCTATTTCTACTAGGCAAAGTGGCTGAATCCGGAAGGGTACTAGGGAAATGGTAAAAGTTTTTTTTGCAGGGTTTTGCAGGGGGACATTAATGAGTGAATCTACTAATAATTTGAGTTTTTTCAAGTATCCAAATACCTTAGAGCCTGGGGTTTATATTGTTGGTGCTGGACCGGGAGATCCTGATTTATTAACGGTTAGGGCGCAAAAGTTGTTAGCTGCTGCTGATGTGATTTTATTTGCAGATTCTTTAATTCCCGAACAAATTCTAGATGTTTGTCGTCCAGATGCGGAAATTATCAAAACAGCAAATCGGACTTTAGAAGAAATTTTACCACTGATGATTGATGCCGTGCGATCGCATAAATCTGTAGTAAGATTACACTCTGGTGATCCTAGTCTGTATAGCGCTATTCATGAACAAATGCAGCTATTAGCCGATGCTAATATTCCTTTTGAAGTCATTCCTGGTATCAGTGCTTTTCAAGCTGCCGCAGCTAAACTCAAGATAGAGTTAACTGTGCCTGGTTTAGTGCAGACTATCATCCTGACTCGCATTAGTGGCCGTACCCATGTTCCAGATACGGAAGAGTTAGCAGCTTTAGCAGCACATCGTGCCAGTTTATGTTTATATCTAAGTGTGACTCATATCACCGAAGCCCAAGGGAAATTGTTAGAACATTATGATCCAGATACTCCAGTAGCAATTTGCTATCGCTTAGGCTGGCCAGATGAAAAAATCCGGGTTGTGAATTTAGCACAAATGGCAAATTGTACTCATGAAGAGAAATTACGCCGAACGACACTTTATGTGATTAGTCCTGCACTATTACCAGTAAGTGGGCGCTCGCGCTTGTATCATCCTGAACATAATCATTTATTCCGTTCATCACATAGCCTTGGTTCAGATACAACAGAATTGAGGATGTAGAGGCAAAGTTTATCTCGTTTAAATTGACGAATTTTAAATTAGCTCCACCAGCAATAAAACTCCTACTCTCCGTGCCTCTGCGCCTCTGCGTGCAAAAAAATCAACTCTGCATAACAGCATCCAATAATAACCCAGCCCCAAACCGAATAGGATCTGTACAAGGTAACTTAGTTTCTGCTATAGTTTGAGCGATCGCATTTTTTGCCTCTACTTCCCCCAAATTCCGAGTATTCAAAGCAATTCCCACCACAGGAACAGGACGAAAAGCCCCCGCACCACTAGCAACAATTTCATACATCCGAATTACTTCCGGTAAAGCTGGAATCGGTATATGAGAATTATTACGGTTGTGAGTTTGTCCGGCTTGATGCACCAATATTAAATGTGTAGGCTGAGAACCCCGAATTAGCGGTAAAGTTGCCGTTGAACCAGGGTGTAAAAGAGAACCCTGCCCCTCAATTTGCAAAATGTCGTAATGTTGACCAAAACGCATTACCAACTGTTCCACCGCACCAGCCGCAAAATCTACCCGCACCGCGTCTAAAGCCACCCCTTCCCCTTCTAACATTAACCCAGTTTGACCAGTGGCCAAAAACTTAGAACGGATACCCCGTAACTTAGCCACTCGGTGTAATTCCAGACTGGTGGACATTTTGCCAATGGCCATATCTGTTCCCACGGTCAATACCCGTCTACAGGGTAAAGTTTGCGCCATTCCTGATGCTACCTCTAAATTAGCCGGCTCTTTGCGGACATCCCAAATTAATTGTCCTGGGTTAAGGAGGGCATTTAATTCCGGTATATTTGCCATTGGTGTATGTAATCCATTTACCAAAGACATTCCGGCTTTCAGGGCATCTTTGATATCCAGCCAATAATCATCAGGAACAGCACCACCTTTAGGCGCAATCCCAATTACCAAAACTTCCGGTTTATACTGTAATGCTGCCGTCACAGATGCCACAATTGGCACATCTCGCTGAATACCTGTTAACTCGACTAAAGATTTACCTACAGTTTCTCTGTCAATCACCGCTACAATGGGGGACTCGCTGTAGCGTAAAATTGATAACCCAGTTTTTCCTTGAACTCCAGTAATTCCCTCATGAAGAAGAATTGCTATTTTTTGATTAAGCGACAGACGCACAATGTTTCACTCCCAAACCAGGTAAATTATTCGGCAAAACTCGCCCATTTTCTACGACTGCACCAGTAAAAGGATCATCAATTAGATTTAAGTGACTATCTAAATCCAAATAATCAGCCAGTGGTGCAAGTTGTAATGCGGCGGTATTAGCAAGACAACTATCAGAATAACAGCCAAACATGATTTGTAAATTGTGGGCTTTGGCTGTATGCACCATTCGCATAGCTTCAGTGATTCCCCCAGATTTCATTAATTTGATATTAATACCATCAACATAATTAGCTAATTGGGGAATATCGGCACTAGTAAAGCAACTTTCATCTACAAAAATTGGTAATGGAGAATGTTTTTTTAATTGGGCTAAATTTGCTTCTTCACCTCTTACTAAAGGCTGTTCTACATACTTGATTCCCAAATCAGCTAACCAATTACACATATTAATAGCATCGGTTAAACTCCAGCCGCCATTAGCATCAACAAATACATCTTTTCCAGCGGCTTCTTCCAGTACCGCTAAGAGCATTTTTTGATCTGCTTCTATTCCCTCGGTTGAACCTAATTTTACCTTGAATAACTGCACGTCCATAAATTGTAACCAATCTCGCGTCCTTGCCCTTGCACCTGCTGGGGAATTAATACCAATTGTTACCGATGTTGGCACTATAACATTTTTATCCAGTCCCCACAGTTGCCACAATGGCAAATTCACACGCTTACCCAACCAATCATGTAATGCCATATCCACAGCCGCTTTGACTGCGGACGGAATTTGCATTTGTTCTAATAGTGCCTCAATTTCCTGCCGTTGCCAAGGGCTATATTTTTGTAAAGTAGGTATGATTTGCTGCAAAGTTTCCTGGATTTTCTCCGTAGATTGCCTATGGTTGCCCACACCAAAAGGAGATGCTTCTCCCCAACCTGTAATTTCCTCTGCGGTAATTTGTAACCAGATATTTGTCGTTTGTGCTGTTGTGCCGCGACTAATTGTGAGAGGAAATCGTTTGTTAACTGTAAAGGTTTGAAAATTGATTTGCATAAATATATTCAATAGGGAATATGTATTTTACATGGAGTTGGAATTGTCAGCTACTTGATATTTTCCAGTCTTGTTAACCATTTATCGAAATGCTGACACTGTTTACGTATTGTATCCAATCCGATATCCATAGCAATTAAAGAACCATGTAACGGTTTATCATATCCAGGACAACATCGAAGAATACGTTTAGAAGGTGCTGTTATCGGACTATCATTAATATGTTCAGGTGAAGAAAAGGATTCACGTTCACGCTGTAGCTGTTCTACTATGTTTTGATCAAACCATTCTACAAAAGCTTGTGGATTACTATAAAGAAGTCCCTCAAACTCATGCACCAATAAATTAGGAATAAAATTTTGAAGTCCAATATCTACACCCATTTGTTGTTCAAGATATTCAGCTTTCTCAAAAAGATTAGCTGTAGTGGGAATAGAACTTTTACCGGGAAAATCTTTTGGTAGTCCATACAAATCTAACATCGTAGTTACAAAAGCGGTGCTATCTTCAGAACATTTACGATATAATTCTTTTCTGATTTTTCCATAAGTAACCGCACCTCCTAGAAGTATAGGGTTAACATATATGTTTTGTTGCAGAAAATGATCGTAGAGTAATTCTCTGACAAAAGTTTCTTCTGTTTGTCCTTCTACAAAAATATTGACTCGAATCATTTTGAAGGTCTACCTCCAATAATGTTCTTCTTCCACAATTCTCCTAAACTATAATCTTCTAACCATTCTTGTAAATCATCCTCATGCAATCTACGAAGTAATGATCTACCGTCTTTTCTATCTACTACAATTACATCATCTGCACTAAATTCATTTAATAATTCAACCGATTGAGTAGAAACAATCACTTGTTTTTCTCTGGAAATATTACGCATTAAAGAAGCCAAAATAGTAATTGCATAAGGGTGAAGACCTAATTCCGGTTCATCAACTAAAATGGTTTCTGGTTGTAAAGCAGTAGGTTGTAAAAATACCGTTGCTAAACATATAAAACGCAGTGTTCCATCAGAAAGAAGATGTGCTTTAAAAGGCATATCCTGACCTTGCTCAAACCATTCTAGCTCTATCACATCATTATTGTGTGGAGAAGGACGCAATAAAAAATCACCAAAGAAAGGTGCGACAAGTCTGATTGTTTTAACAATTTGTTGATAAGATTGGGAATAGTTATTTTTCAATAAATATAAAAAAGCCGCCAAATTGCGAGCATCTGGACGCAGATAAATATTATCATTAATAGGAGCAGCTTGTTTTACATAGGCACTATCGCTGGTATCATGAAAATGATAAACTCGCCATTGCTGCATAGTAGATAATATATCTTTATCCTTTTTTGTCCCAGTTCCTTTAAAAGCCTGAGTTTCAAAATTACCACTACCTATTAGTGCTTGTGTTTGCATTATCGAGTTACCACTACTCCTCCAGCCAAAAGATTCTTTAGAAAACATCAGACGGTTATCTTGAGTTGGTTCAAGAGTGGCAAGGTATCTATTATTGCCAAAATATAGTTCAATCTCTAATTGTTCAGTTGTTTTTCGACCAAAATGCAATATTGTATCTGGTCCACCTTGACGACTAACAAAAACTTGCAAATGTCCATCAAGTATCTCTTGAACCATGCGAAAAAAGCTGATAAAATTGGATTTTCCTGCGCCATTGCAGCCAATTAGTATATTGAGTTGAGTAAGTTCAAGATTACATTCTGCAATAGATTTAAAGCCCTTCAAAACAATCCTTGATAGTTGTTTTTTATTAATCAACTTTGCCATAGTTTTTTATTCTGGTAAAGCATCTAAATCAGATAACTTAACTTGCCAGCTTGCTTTCTCAATTTTTTCCAAATACTCATTTATCAAGTTAAATTCTTGATAGCTCTTCCGTCAGACCTAGCATTAATTGTTTTAGTTAGAGCAATAATTAAATCTTCATCACTACCAGTATACTCTTCTTGTATAAGTTTTTCAATCCAGTAAGAAAATTTTGGATCTTCTTGACTCAACCAATTAGGTAATATGACGCTATACCAGTAATACTCAGTTACAGATAGATTCTTTTGTTGGCAAAATTTTTCTATTTCTCCTTGAGGTAAATTTAAAATCGGTTTGATCTCATATATATAAGTTTGAATATCGTAATAAAATTCATTGAGAAAACCTATTAAAAACCGTTTTTTATCAAGGAGTTCATTTTTATATTTAGCTAGTGTGGCTAGAATTTCTTTAATCCTAACTGCCAATTCAGTTTCTCCTCTAAACAGAGATTCACGTTTTAAAGGTTGTAATCTGAGCTTAATCTCGTTTGCTTGTAATTGAGTCCTATATGCGGACAAGTTAAATCTCCATTCGGGGTTGTTTTGTTAATTCTAGACTATTGTGTATCAAAAAAAAGGCATTTTCTGTCATCACCCTTTCTAAAGGCTTATCCCAACTATCAACAGGTAATTGAGATAAATAAGCAAAATCAAAAACCACTCCTATAGTTGCTTTTGTCTGCCAACCTGGTGAATTTAACAAACGGTCATAATATCCCCCACCATAACCTAAGCGGTATCCTTGGACATCACAACCCACACAGGGGACAAGAATTAAATCTACTTCTTCAATGTCAATTATCGGTGCTTCGTGGTGAGGTTCAGTAATCCCATAAGCGCCGATATTAATTGTGTCTTTAGGTTGCCAAGAATGCCAAACTAGAGATTTATCAACACAACGGGGAAAACCCCAACGTTTGTTAGTGTTGGTATACAGTGAGCTAATATCAGGTTCTTGACGAAAGCTAAAAAAAGCGAGAACGGTATTTGCTTGATTAAATATAACCGAGTTTTGGATATTGGTGGTGAGGCGATCGCTCTTTTCTCTCCATTCTAATAATGTCATTGACTGGCGTTTGTGGAGTAGAGTCCGTCGCAGTTCTTTTTTACTTAGCTGAGACAATTTTGGATTTTAGATTTTAGATTTTGGATTTTAGATTTCCCTCGTTCCCATACTCTGTATGGGAATGAATTATGCAAGGCTCTGCCTTTGTGTGTATGCTAGAGTCAGAGACTCTATGAAGGCATTCCCAGTCGGAGACTGGGAACGAGATGAGGAGATCATCTATGCAGCGTTTTTACGCCACCAATCAATAGTATTTTTCAAACCTTGTCTAAATTCTACTTCAGCAGTGAAGCCAAAAGCCTGTTTTGCCCTTTCCGTATCCAAACAACGTCGGGGTTGGCCATTGGGTTTGTCGGTTTCCCACACAAGTTCACCCTCATACTCCATCAATTCGCAAATTAAGGTAATTAGATCTTTGATAGAGATTTCGTAACCAGTTCCTAAATTCACGGGTTCAGCATCATTATAAAACTGAGTTCCCATGACTATTCCCCGTGCTGCGTCTGTAGAATACAAAAATTCACGGGTAGGAGAACCATCACCCCACACAGGAAGTTGTTTTTCTCCCCTGGTTTGGGCTTCTTCCACTTTGCGAATTAAAGCGGGAATTACATGAGAACTGCTAGGGTTTAAATTATCTTCAGGTCCATACAAGTTCACTGGTAACAGGTAAATACCATTAAACCCATACTGCTGACGATAAGATTTTAGTTGGACTAAGAGAGCTTTTTTTGCCACTCCATAGGGGGCGTTAGTCTCTTCTGGATAACCATTCCAGATGTCATCTTCTTTAAATGGTACAGGGGTAAATTTAGGATAAGCGCAAATAGTTCCTACACAGACAAACTTTTCTATCCCCTGTTGATAAGCTGCATGGATTAACTGAGTTCCCATGATCAAGTTATCGTAAAATAACTCGCCGGGTTTTTCTCGATTTAGACCAATACCACCAACATGGGCAGCTAGGTGAATGATAATATCCTGTTGATCTGCTGCCCGTTGGCAATTTTCCCATACTCGTAGATCACAATCGTGCGATCGCGTTACAGTAATTTTCTCACTGTTAGCGCCATTTTGGCACAGTTGATCTATCACCTGACGGCCGAGAAAACCCGCCCCACCAGTGACAAGAATCCGTTTATTTGCTAATTCTAAGGCTGTCATATGATTATCCTTGATCTGAATTAAAAGTGCAGAGATCCTAATTCTTGACGGGTAGTAGCAATATCTTGAGGGTATTTTGCACCATTACCATTAGGGGAAGTACAACCCACAGCTTGTAAATCAGCTTCTACCATTAGCGCAACCAGTTCTTTAAATGTTACTGATGGTTTCCAGCCTAATTTCTGCTGGGCTTTAGTGGGATCACCAATTAGTAAATCCACTTCAGCAGGACGTAAATAACGTTGATCAAAATCTACGTATTTCTGCCAATCGAGATTAACATAACTAAATGCTAACTCCAGAAACTCCTTCACTGAATGGGTTTCACCTGTAGCCACCACATAATCATCCGGCTGATCTTGTTGCAACATCAACCACATTGCTTTTACGTAATCTTTGGCATAACCCCAATCTCTCTTGGAGTCCAAATTACCCATGAAGATATTTTTTTGTTTACCAGCAACAATGCGGGCTATGGCTCTAGTAATTTTGCGGGTAACAAATGTTTCTCCCCTTCTGGGAGATTCATGATTAAAAAGAATACCGTTACAAGCAAATAAATTGTAAGATTCGCGGTAATTGATAGTTTGCCAGTGAGCATACACCTTAGCACAAGCGTAGGGACTACGTGGATAAAAAGGTGTGGTTTCACTTTGGGGAACTGCTTGCACCAAACCATACATTTCCGAAGAACCAGCTTGATAGAAACGGACTTCAATCCCAGTGCGGTGCTGATAATCGCGGATTGCTTCCAATAAACGTAATGTCCCCATACCTACAGCATCTACTGTATATTCAGGTGAATCAAAGCTCACCCGAACGTGGGATTGAGCGCCTAAATTATAAATTTCTGTAGGTTTGACTTCCTCTAAAATCCGCCGCAGTGTTGTTCCGTCTGTCAAATCACCATAGTGGAGAAATAGCCTTGCGTCCTCGTTATGAGGATCTTCATACATATGATCAATTCTGTCTGTGTTAAAGGTAGAAGTACGGCGAATAATCCCGTGGACTTGATAACCTTGTTCTAGTAAAAGTTCAGTTAAATAAGAACCATCTTGACCAGTAATACCAGTAATTAAAGCTCGTTTTCTTTGTGTCATGCTTGGTGATGCCTTGTTGTTTTTAGTTGAAGATTACAAACAGTCTGATATAAATTAGCATTTAATTGATATAACTGCCCAATAGACAGGCTGCAAATGTTAGTTGCTATTAAAAGTTAGAGGATGTTTGAAAAGTTTTGAATGTATAGACTGACCCCTCTCCAAACCTCTCCCCTTGCAGGGGAGAGGCTTTAAAACCCCCATTCCCTTGCAGGGAAGGGGGGGTAGGGGGGTTAGGTTTTTGGAGATTACGGGTTTGATATAATACTTTTCAAACAACCTCTTAAAGGTCAACAAATATTTTTGCTAAAAAACACTTTAACAAATAATTATAGGTTTAGTTCAATTAATATTTTTAATTTTAAGTGTAATTAATTATTGTCAGCACTAGAAATTCCTTGAGCCGTATATATGCGTAAGAATAAATTTTATACCTTTGCTATCAAAAATAGTTTTTGGGGCATAATGTTGCCCCATAAGATGGAATTTGCGTACTTACTTAGTAAGCTCCTTTATTTTTGGGCATAATGACAACATTAACTGTTTTCAGGATGATCCACAAATCAAGCCAAAAATTCCTAAAATTGACATAATGGAGGTCTATTTGCACCCGGCGAGGATATGGAATATCATTACGCCCGGATACTTGCCACAAACCAGTAATTCCAGGACGAATCGTTAAAACATGATTGATATAATCACCATATTTTATTAATTCTTCCGCTACTAAAGGTCTTGGCCCAACTACACTCATATCTCCTTTGAGAACATTCCAAAACTGGGGAAATTCATCTAAGCTGGTAATTCGCAAAAAGTGACCAATTTTAGTGATTCTTGGGTCTGTTTTCAGCTTAAAATTGTCTTCAAATTCTGCTCGGAGGTTAGGTGATGTAGCCATCATTTCGACAAGAATTTCGTCAGCATTGTTGACCATGGTGCGAAACTTAATGCAATTGAAGCTGCGGTAGTTTTTGCCCACCCGTTCTTGAACATAAAAGATCGGACCCTTTGAGCTTATGGCTATCAATAAGGCCAATATCATGTAGATGGGAGAAAACAAAATCAAGACCGACAATGAAAAAACTATATCAAACAGTCGTTTAAAAAACTCTCCGTATAAACCCTCAAAAGATAAACTTCTGGATTTCACCTTTGGCTGTTTAACTTTTTGACCACGTTTTGATAAAACAGTCACAGATGTACCGTTATCCTTCCGCGGGTATCGCTTGCCGGAGAGGAGTGAACTCTGGGCAGTCATCATACTCCTTTATAATCCACACCACACATAGTCCCAATCTTAAAGCTAAAAGGCAGTAATTTTGAGGAAAAATTTGCACTCTTCTGAGAAAATAAATACAAAAGGCCGATGTTTACTTTTGGTAAACTCCTTTTTCACGACATTCATTCACAAAACCTAGATAACGTTCTGCAAAAACCTGGCGAGAAAATTGATTAGCGTGTGTTTGTATATACTCGTAATTGTATAAATGCTCATGATCTACAAATTTTTCTACGGCATCTACTATAGCTCCTACTGTTTGGATTTTAAATAATATACCAGTTCCTGTATCAGGATGTGTCTGAATATCTCTCACTGTTTCCAATGCACCACCTGCACCATAGGCAATTACGGGAGTTCCACAAGCTTGGGCTTCAACTAGGGCAATGCCAAAGTCTTCGCAAGCTGCATAAACAAAGGCTTTGGCACGGGACATATAATTTTTGACGATATGATCGGGTTGCCATCCTAAGATTTGAATATGTGGTTGAGCTATTTCCCGTAATTTGTTCATTTGAGGACCAGTGCCAATAATAACCAAGGGTTTTTTGAGGCTATTAAAAGCCTGAACAATTAAAGAAACTTGTTTATAACTCACTAATCGGGAAACTATCAAGTAAAAATCTTCTTTTTCTGGAGAAAATAAACATTCATCTAGGTTAACCGGTGGATAGATAACGGTTGCTTCCCGACGATAGCAACGCCAAATCCGTCTGGCTGTGTGTTGTGAATTGGCAATGAAGTAATCCACCCGGTTGGCACTGATTACGTCCCATTGCCGCAAATTATGGAGGATTTGGCGGGTGATCCAGCCGATTGCTCCTTGCCCTAGTTTGCTTTGGTTGAGATAATCAAAGGTTAAATCCCACGCGTAGCGCATGGGGCTATGGCTATAGCAGATATGCAATTGGTTAGGGGTGGTTAAGACTCCTTTAGCTACAGCATGAGATGAAGATAAAATAACTTCATATTGTCGCAAATCCAATTGCTCAATGGCCAAGGGTAATAGGGGTAAATATTTTTGGACTCCTTGACGGGCTTGGGGAAATTTCTGTAAAAACGTTGTGCCAATTTGACGTTTATACAGGTAACTTTCTGGATTGCTGGATTCAAAATCAATCAGGGCGTATAAATCAGCGTCAATGTGATTTAATATTTCCTGGACTACGAGTTCTGAACCTCCTGTGGCTTGAGGGGTTAACCACTCATGAACTAAGGCATATTCTAAGGACACGGTTAAGTTGAATGGGTGGAAGGTAAGTAGGTGAGCATTAAAAATTGTCGTTCGGAGAAGGCAGGGGGAAAGAGTTTGATCTCTCTAGATTGAATAGAAGATATAATCCTACCAAAAGATGTTCCTCTAGTGATACTACAACCTGATAACCTCTACAGATAGCGGTAATTTTTATTCAGGAATTAGAAAGTTATGCGGATTCTGGTTATCGGTGGAACTCAGTTTATTGGGGTGTATTTGACTCAACTGCTGATTAAGGATGGACATGAGGTGGTTTTGTTCAATCGTGGTAATCATGCTGCACCTGCGGGGGTAGGACAAATTATAGGCGATCGCACTAACTCAACTCAACTTCAAGAAAAGTTAGCACCAGAAAGTTTTGATGTCGTTTTTGACAATAATGGTAGGGAACTAACGGATACACAACCTCTGGCAGAAATTTTTCAAGGACGGGTCAAACATTTTGTTTATATGAGTTCTGCGGGTGTTTACCTCAAATCTGACCAAATGCCCCATTTAGAAGGGGATGCTGTTGATCCTAAGAGTCGTCACAAGGGTAAACATGAAACGGAAGCTTACCTCAAGCAGTTGGGAATCCCCTTTACTTCTATTCGTCCTACTTATATCTACGGACCGCAAAATTATAATCCCTTGGAAAGTTGGTTTTTTGATAGAATTGTACGCGATCGCCCGATTTGTATTCCTGGGAATGGAATGCACATCACTCAGCTTGGCCATGTCTGGGATTTAGCTCAAGCGATGACCCAGATAATTGGGAATAATCAAGCAATTGGGCAGATTTATAATATTTCGGGCGATCGCTTTGTCACTTTCGATGGGTTAGCGCGTGCTTGTGCTGTAGCTGCTGGTAAATCTGCCGATGATGTGAAAATCGTCCATTATGATCCGAAAAAGTTTGATTTCGGTAAACGGAAAGCTTTTCCGATGCGGGTACAGCATTTCTTTGCATCAGTGAATAAAGCACAAATAGAATTAAATTGGCAACCTCAATATGATTTGATTTCTGGTTTGCAAAATTCTTTAGTAAATGATTATTTAATCAATGGACAAGATAAATTAGAAGTTGATTTTTCTGTAGATGATGAGATTTTGAAAGCTGGGTAATTTCTGGCAGTTGCCGGGGTTTAGCATTGCTCATTGGTGTCAACTTAACGGTATAAGTAGGTTGGCGTTGAAAATTGTCGTCATAGCAAGGCAAGAGGCAAGAGGCAAGAGGCAAGAGTGAAGAGGGTTTGGGCGATTTTACTTTTCTTTACACAGATTGGTTTTATTGTGTTCACCTACTTAGATGAAGATTAGAAAAACAAAGAACAAAGAAATTCCCGCTTCCGTCTTGCGTCTTGCCTGTTTTCGTGGCACCACATAGGAATAGTTTTGAGGTTTTGTGTTATAACCCAGTTGTGAAAATGAACTCAAACGAAAGACTACTCTATGGAACCAGATAAGCTGGCACGATTGAAAGAGTACGGTGAATTTATCCTCCGCAAAATTGACTCAGTTCCCCAACGCCCTTCCCAGGAGGAAGATTGGGTTCCCACTAGCCTTGATGATTGTCTGCTGCGGCTGCGAGAGGCAGCAGAGAAAACTGTGGAACTGGCCAACTCACCGGTAAAAATTGGCATCATGGGGGAATTTAGCAGCGGTAAAAGTTTGCTGCTAGGAAGTCTCATTGGTTACGCAGACGCTTTACCCGTGAGCGAAAATCCGACAACCGGTAATGTCACGGCTATTCATATTAAACCCCAGGATGGTTTTGCAACTACCCAAGCAAATAATTATACGGTAGAATATTTATCCCATGAAGGGGTAAATGAGTGCTTACACTTCATGCTCAAAGAAGCAAACCGTCGCGCTGCGTCCGCTGGGGTGACACCTTTACAGGTAGCTAAAATTAAAACCGGTAAGGATATCAGTATTTGGTGTGAGGAAGTTTGGAAAAGTTCCAATAATTTAGAGTTGCGTTATTTGGTGCGGGAGTTAGTGTTATTTTTGCGGGCTTATCAGGCTTATGGTGAGGCTTTATGCGGTCGTCTTTACCCAATTGATGGGATTACAGCCCGTGAAGGTTTACAACTGGCAGAAATGCCCATGGCGATTCAATCTCTGAAATTTGAGGATTTACCAGCAGCGAATGTTCGCTTACCAAATGCGCCACAAAGGTTAGGAACGCAATTATTACAAACCAGTTTTCCCTTAATTCGTCGTGTTGATATTGATGTGAAAATATCACGAGAAATTTGGGATGTTACAGGTGCAGAAGAATTTGTCCTTTTAGATTTTCCCGGCTTGGGTGCAGCTAATTCTGGAACTAGAGATACATTTTTATCCTTGAGAGAATTGGCACAGGTACAGACAATTTTAGTCTTACTTAATGGTAAATCACCGGGGAGCGATCGCGCCAATAAAATCTTCACAATGATGCAGCAACAGCGTCCAGGACAAGACCTCAAGGATTTAATTCTTGTCGGTGTGGGACGTTTTGATCAACTGCCTTTAGAAAGTGAAGGAGGAGAAAGGGAACTAGATTTATTAATTGCTAATCAATCTGATTCTCAACCCTTACAAACAAATGCAGTTTTCCAAAAATTGAAAGTTCTCAAAACCATTATTGATGGGGCGGAAGCATTTACTTCTCAAAAAGATAGAATTGTCTTATTATCGCCACTGTTAGGATTGTCTGAATTTGCCAAACGTTCTAGTCAAATTAAAGCAGGTTCTGAGGAATTTCTTGCCAATTTAGATTATCCTGATTATCTGGAAAGACCGAAAAAATTACAACAGAAATGGGGTGATTTAAGTGAAGCTTTATTAGCAGCAGATGGGAGGAATCAATTAGGAAGACAATTAGGTTATTTTGCTCAAGATGGTGGGATTAGTAAATTAAGAGAATTGATTCAAACTCATGTTGCTAATCATGGCTTAAAGCAACTGTATGAAGATACTCGTCGGGCTGCTGATGTGATTCGTCAACAACAAGAATATCTCAAAGAAATTATTGCCGAAATCCATGAACAAGGCATACCCACAGTTGATACTCCAGCTTTACTAGAATTAAGATCAGCCATAGAAAGTTTAGATAGAACCTACAGAAACTTTCAGAAAGATTTAGGTAAAGAACAACTTAAAGATAGAAGAGGAATTGTAGTTAGTGATGTCATTAAAGATGAACTAACTTTGAAAATTTTGAATTGGAGTCAGTGGACATTATTATTTAATAAAATTCAAAATGGCACAATTACCTTAGCGGAATTTAAAGGTGCAGCGGGGAAATTATTTGATAGAGGAAATCGGGTAAATACCTCCATACCAACTAAGAGTGATGACTTTTATCCGGCTTTCGAGAAAACCGTTAAAGAACTGGAGAACTTTGCGAGCGATCGCATTCATCAAGCTGTGGTAGACTTATTAAGCTCATTGGCACATCAAATTACCTTAGAACGGGAAAAACTGCAAACCATTCTTATCCCAGAAATGGAACAAGAAATTGAATCAAAATTTGGACTTGAAGAAGCAGATTTATTTTATAAACTCTTACTAGGATCTGATCCTCGTCAATGGAAAGAAGCCATTATTGCCGAAATCAATAACCATGATCAAAGTATCAAACCAGAAAGTATTTTTCCCCTAGCCAGACAAGATGAAAAACACAGTGTAGGACAAATTTTTGATTGGTCACCAGAGAGAAATCAAAACACATCAAGAAGCGCAAATCATCAACTTTTCGTTTTACGACTGCGAGATGAAATTACCGCTAGTGCTAGTCTTCACCTCGTGCAGTATGTCAGTGAAAGTAATCAGCAAGTAAATATAGAAATCAATGGAATTTTAGATCAAATTATTCCCAGCTTGCAAAACCTGGCCAAAAAAGAAGCACTACTAAGATATATTGCTGCAAGAGATTCACAAACCGAATTAGCCATTCCAGCTTGGCTAGAAATCTTAACCGATATTGCCACAATTAATGAAGAAGAATTATTTACCTGCATTTAGTTGGTACTACTTTTATTCTTCATTCTTCTTCCTTTTTCCTTCTTCCTTCGTGTTCTTCGTCCCTTCGTGGTTCATTTAATCCATATTCTTTTATTAAGAAAAGAGTAAACCTTTAGTTATCAAATAAATTTAGGGAAATGCACTATCAATGAAATATTAACAAACAAAAAAGGAACATCAAAAATGCCTGTGGAAATTCAGCTTCTACCTAGCTTTAAATTAGGTGTGAAAGAAAACACACAGTTGCATCTACCCACCATCCAAATTGTCCCTATTAAAAGCAACATACCGTACATTTCTCGAATTACCTGCATAGTTAGAGGTACACCAAATGAATTAGCAGCACAAATTCAAAAAAGTTATAGACAATTTCACACAGCCACACCCAAACAAATTTATAATATTTCTCAATTAGGACAAGATCCCTGTCAGTTAGATGCACCTTTAATCACAATAGTTGATTGTACCTTAAAGGTGATTGTCGAATATTTTGATTCTGACGCTGGGGGAAAACCAAATTTGTCCATATCTAATCATGTATGTGCTGAATGTGATCTTTGGTTTATACCCAATTTACAGAAATCATCAAGTTCATCTACAAAAAATCATCTACCCATGAATACTTCACAATTTGATCACTATTTGAATAATTTAAGTCAACAACTCAGTGAAAAACTCAACGAAAAACAAAGAAAAAGATTTCCTGGTTGGTTAGCGTTAGATTTTGGTACTTCCAACTCCACAGTGACACTTTTTGACCCCATAGAAGTCCCCATTGCCGAAGTTTTACCCAGAGAACAAGAACTGAGATTAAGAGAACGGATGGCGGAATGGTTCAATTCCTCCCCAGATTTAGCCTTACCAGATGTTAGTAGTAGTGAGTGGGAAAAATTTCTAGTTGATATTAGCAAAAACTTAGCAATAGAATCAGATCAATTAAGTGAAATTTTTGAAAGTGATAACAAAGAATTATTTTTAGAAGCAATTCGCCAAATTGAATTATGTTTAGGAACAAGTGATAGATTTCGGCGGGCTGTTAGCAAGAAACTTTATGCTATATATCACGAAGTTTTCCGCGTTCCCACATTAGAATCACAAAATTTAATTCCCGTAGTTTTAGATATTGATAGACGCAGTACAGAAATTCCCAGTGAAATGGAAGTATCGCAATTAATTCCCTTAAAACTACGCATGGGTAGAGACGCAAGAGATAATAGAAAAAAAGCCATAGCCCAAGGAACAACTGTTTCAGTTAAAGAAATTATTAGCAGATTTCATCATTCACCCAAACGCTATTTTGGACAAGATCGATCTTTCCCAATTATCTTAGAAGAAGATGAAGAAAACATTCAAGTTAATCGCCTAATTCAAGCAGCTTGGGCGCAATTAATTGAACTAACAGAAGATTATCGGCAACGGGCTAGACGGAGATTTTCAGAAGGCGATTTTTTAACAGCAGTTGTTACCTATCCCACCGTTGCCCCTCCCGTAGTTCGCAAAGAAATCAAGCAATTAGTCCAGGAATTAGGCATTGATGATGTGCAAACAGCCTATGACGAAGCTGTTTCTGTAGCTATCTTTTTCCTGTGGCGAGAATTTGGCGGAAATCTCAATATTGGGATTGAATCTTTTAAAACTCGCTGTCGTCAAAATGGGAATAAATGGTCACAAAATGTCCTAGTTTTAGATATTGGTGGGGGTACAACAGACTTAGCTTTAATTGAACTTACTCTAGAAGATAAAACTCCCTTCTTTGCAGATCATGAAGATAGAGGTTTAGGAGGACGTTACTATAAACTTACTCCCAAATTATTAGGTTCTTCGGGACATTTACAATTAGGTGGTGAATTAATTACTTTACGAATTTTCCGTTTGTTAAAAGTTGCAATTTCTGATTTTCTGCTGACCGCAGTTACCACAGGTGACATTGAAAGCGATAAATTAGAAGACTTAATTAACTCTGAATTAAATGACCGTTTTTTAGAAGATGGAAAATTTAAAACTGGTAGTTTATTAAAATGTATAGATAAAGAAAATCCCGAAGGTGACGTTGCTTTTAAAGATGCCCTAGATACAGCGGAAAAAGTCTTACCAACTCGTTGGCAACAAGCCACCCAACGCCTACAAACCTTTTACACATTGTGGGATCATGCTGAAGCTGCTAAACTCAAATTAGGGCAAAAACCACCCGCAGATGGTTCTTTATTAACCTTCACTTTAAATGAACAACAAATTGGTGAACTTCTTGCCCAAAGTGCGATTAAATTTCAAGTTAGAAGTTCTGAATCTATTTCTCTAACTTTAGATCATCAGCAATTTGAACGGGCAGCAACTTCTTCAATTAAAGAAGCCATTGGTATTGCAAAAGGCTTAATGGAAAGCCGTCTTAATTCAGAAACAAATCAAAAAGTAGATTGGTTAATTCTGTCTGGAAAAACTTGTAACTTTAATCTTGTTCAACAACAAATTTACGAAGAATTTAGTAAATCGCCTTATTTTGTTTGGAATCCCGAACGAATTACTTTTGTTTTAGAATTTACCAAAATTGCCACTTCCGCAGGTGCTTGTTATGCCGAAAAATTGCGTCGCTTTCGATTTGATCCAGAAGAATCTAAAAATCTGTTACGTAAAGGTGCAAATCAACTAGAAATTGATGTCAAAAACCTGTTTTATTATCTTCCTTGCAACTTCAAACGCAAAACCCAAAGTAACGAACCATTAGCCATTTTTAATGCTGGACAAGAACTATATCAACTTGCACCTTGGGACACTGTTGCTAAAGTGCGGACACCTTGGCAGGGTATCCAATTAACAAATATTATCCATCGTCAAGATTATGAAAATGGCACTTTTCGCCTGTGGGGTAGTTTCGACGGTAAAATATTGATGGATAAATTGGGTATGGAAGAACAGGAATTTCTCAAAAAAATTAAAATCCAATTTGAGATTGACCAAGCTTTACAATTTAGCGTTTTACTATGCCGAGGTAATCCCCATTATTTAATAGATGTGGTTGGCATTGATATTAATTCAGTCATATCTAAATCTACTGAAAATACCTTATTTACTGATGGCAATTTAAAATGGAATATCGCCATAGAAAACCATCAACACAACTTAAATGATGGTGATATTGCTGTTAATGTTTTAGAATCTGCCACAGTTGATCAACCTCATGCTTATCATTTAGTATTTGCAGTTGATAATAATGAAAGTAAATCAATGGAAACATTTCATTATTTACAAGATGGTGTCAAACAACCAGGAACAGGATTAATCAGTAAACCTTTGCCATCATTTCCCCAAAGTGGTCAACACACCTTCTATATTTATCAAACTGATAGTGATACAAATACCAAAAAATGGTTACGGATTGGCACACTCAGCAGACCAGATATTATCACAGATTATCCTTGTCAATATCATGTAACTATTGATAACACAGGCATATTAAGAATGCACGCTGGGGCAGTTCCTTATTGGACATCTAATAATCAAGAATGTCTAGAACAAGAAGGATGTGTTTATCGGGCAGAATTGGAATTACAACCTAACGAAGTTGATAAAGAACGTGATCCTTTTTGCGGTATTCATTAATCTTATATCCCCGACTTCTTAAAGAAGTCGGGGATATAAAATCTTCTATTTTCATCCTAACAAAATTATGCAGAATTTACATAAACTACTAAATACAAAAAACTCAGAATTAGCCAAAATATTACGATTTAATTTATATGGATTAGCCGCAACTTTAACCAAAGCAAATCAAGAATATCCGCTTGATACCGGATTTCAGCTATCAGAAGAAATTCTCCAAGAACTTCATCAATTATTAGATCCCCGACTTATTGAAGAAGTTGGGGATCTAAAACAACCTCAGTTAATAAAATTAAAAGATGCTTTTAATTGTGATTCAGAATTAAAATCTTATCTAAGCAATTTTCATATCCAAAGTCAAACTGATGCGGAAATATGGAATGAAATTCATAGAAAACTGTTGCAAGTTCCTGAAGATGTAGCTACATTTTGGCGACATAAGGCCTTAGAATTAGCGCAAGAAGTAGGTGCAGTTGTAGATCATATAAATCTGGAGGAATTACCATTTGTCCGTGATGAAATTATTTATCCAGGGTTAAGTGGTACAGTTAAGGCCAAAGGATTATGTTTATCTCAAACAGCTTTGGTAAATTCAGGAATTGCCCAAACGCATCTTTCTGAAAATTTATATTTAATCGCCGGATTTTTACTTTTATATATTAAGTTTATTGAAATAGATCCAGACTTACATCATGCTTTAAAAAGTGTTTTTAGCTTTGATGTAGTTTCTTTACATTCTAAATTAGAACAACGTCATCAATATATTGACACATTAAGCGATCGCTTTCAACGCCTGCAAAAATCCGAGGAAAATACTGATACTATTTTAAATTTATGTGCCTGGATTGACATGGATGAAGCCATTCATTCCTTAGTATTTATCCCCCCGGCTGAGCGTTATTCTTGGTGGGGAAAATTACAAAAAGAATCTCGTCGTCTCCTCAGAAAAGCCGCAGACAAAGCAGTTAAAGCAGGTAATGAAGTCCGACTTAAACAGTTATCAGGACTGTATGCTGATGTTTGTGAATTTTCTAAAGATGACTTGCAATTAGACTGTGGTGGTAATCCAGGTGAAGTATTAACTTGTTTGCGAGTCTATACCAAAATTAATCAGCAAGAGTATCCGGGAAGGGTGATATTTCGGACTTTAAGGTAAGAGAATAATTGAAAATCATTACAACTCTCCTTCGTGGTTCATCTATTTTTATGCTATATCCAAGAAACTGTTTGTAAATTTTCAACCTCCTGAAAATGAGTATCGCGTGTAACTAAAATTAGATTATATTGAAGACTTATTGCAGCAATCCAAATATCATTTTCAGGTAACGGACGACCTTTTAAACGTAGCTGGTTTTTTATTTCACCGTATATTCGAGATGTTTCTGTATTACATTCAAGTACAGTATTATTAGCGATAAATTCTTCAATCCGTTCTAGATTCTCTTTTGAACGTCCTGATTTTCTCGCACCATAACACAATTCCCCGACTGCAATACTGGGAATGAAAACTTCATTTGCTTGTACAAGGTTATTTTTTACTACTAATTCACTACCAAAGAAAGCAATAATGATATTAGTATCGAGCAAGTATCTACCATTCATTAACATCAACCTTTTCACAATCTTGTTTTATTGCTTCACTCATTAGCTGTAAGTCTTCTTTAGGTATTGAACCTGCAAAATGCAGTAATTGTTTACCGGGAACACCTTTGATTTTTGAACTTGTCAAATTGCGGGCAAATTCTAGGACTTGATATTGCAAGTCTTGAGGCATTATTTTTAATTGTTCAATAACTTGGTCAGCAATAGATGTAGTCATAATATTTTTTTCCTACCACCATTAAATACTATGTTATTGTAAAATCAAAGTCAGTCAAGGGTAGACCTTGCTACCACGATCTGAAAAAGTCATACCTCTTGACTGCTAACTATATTATAATATGTCCTGTTTATAATCCAAACAAGTGAGAAATTTCAGGTAATAAATGATTGATTTCGTGAAATATAGCAGTTGCTGTCGGTAGCTCTGTTGATAATCCTTTAAGCATTCTAATTGCTCCTTTTGCTACTTGCTGCATTTTTCCTTCTTGAGGATTTTGTCCCGCTTCTGCTAAAGCTTGAACCTGAATCAATGCGTCCTTTTTATCTTCTATTGATAAACTGGATTCGTTTTCAATAACTGCTTGAAGTTGAACTAACTTATCCGCTAACTCTGATGCTTCTTGCGTATCTGCTGTTCGGAGTTGACTAATGGTATTACTTACACTACCACTAATATCGCCTCCTGCTACAACGCCACTAACTTCTGAGCTAATTACATTACTACTAACATCACGTCCAGCTTGAATTTTGATTGGATTTGTTTCAGACATATTCACCTCTTGATTATGATTTTGGATAATTGAACCCGAATTAGCAGTTTGATTATTCTCATGTAGAATACACTGATTGAATATGTAATTCACAACTCTTGTAGAAAGTGGTTGTTTGCCTATATTAACTTCTCCTAATTCTAGTGCTTCAGCTTCAATTGCTAAAACAAAATCTAAAATTCTGTTCTTAATTGTATCTAAAATAGCCACAAAGGCAGAAGTAGAAATATCTGTCCATGCCTGTCCACAAGACATATTTTCATAAACAATGTAGTTTAGACATACAACCAAATCGGCTGGCCAGATTAACTTCATAATGCTTGTATTATTTTGATTGGCCTGATTGACATTATTCTCTAAAGCACTGGCACTCATTAGGATATTTCTTAGTGATGCAGCTTTTCTAAAATCTTCAGGTATATTTGCCAAAGGAATTGGTGCATTTTTGACTCCGCTACCGAAACCTCCAAAAAAGTCACCACGACAACCCAAGTTTGTTAAAATCCTATAGTCTGGTAACTCATCTTCACTTTCATATCCATTAGCTTCTTTATCAACCCATTCCTTAAAAGCCTGATGATTCAAACGGTCAGCTAAAATTTTACACAAGCGTAAAACATCGGCTATTTTAAATGTTGGATCAACAGTTGCATCTTTAATTCGTCGCAGTAGACTGATTGAAGTGTTCACTAGAAAAATGTTGTAATCAATACCTATAACCTAATATAACTTAATGAAAGTTACTTAGACAAGTAATTAATGATTTTTCTTTTACTTGACTATTTTTATCGCTGTAATTACAATGTAAATACCACCCTATCCCCAAACACAAAAAATGGGTACAGCAATTAAAACCAGAATAGTCAAAATCGGCAATTCCCAAGGTTTACGCATTCCCAAAACCTTATTAGAACAAAGCGGAATTAACTCAGAAGTAGAAATAGAAGTTCACGGTAATCATCTGATTATTCGCCCAGTTACACAAATAAGAAAAGGTTGGGAAAAAGCATTTATAGAAATGGCAGAAAAACAAGATGATGTCCTATTAGATGATATCAACACAACAGAATGGGATAAAGATGAATGGCAATGGTAGTTAACAGATTTGATGTTTTCCTAGTTAATCTTGACCCTACCATTGGGAGTGAAATTAAAAAAACACGCCCCTGCTTAATAATTTCACCAAACGAGATAAACCACCATATTGCCACCGTCATAGTTGCACCAATGACAACAAAAGGGCAACCATACCCCACAAGAGTAACCTGTCAATTTCAAGGACAAAATGGACAAATTGTATTAGACCAAATTCGCACAGTAGATAAAACTCGATTAGTCAAACTTCTGGGTCAAATTACTACAGAAGAACAAAAAACAGTTCTGGATATCCTAGCTGAAATGTTCGCCGAATAACTCTTCTTCCTCCTCTTCCTTTGCGCCTTTGCTCCTTAGCGACTTTGCGCGAAACAAAAATAAAACAAAGACGCAGAAAACACCCTCCGTGCCTTGTGCGTCTCTGCGAGAAAAAACCCTTAAACCATCTCAGCAGTTTGTTGCGCTTGAGGCTGGAACATAAACAGAGAATAAACCACATCACGACGGATATTCACCATCATATCCAAGAACAACTCATAACCCTCACTCTTATACTCAATCAGCGGGTCCTTTTGTCCATAACCACGCAAGCCGACCGACTCACGCAAAGCATCCATTTGTTGCAGATGCTCCCGCCACAAAGTATCTATGCGTTGGAGAATAAAGAACCGTTCCGCTTGACGCATTAAACCCGGTTGAATTTGGTCAATTTGCGCTTCCTTCATATCATAGGCAATCCGCGCTTGTTCATGGAGGAACGCTTTAATTTCCGGTACTCCCATATCCTCCAACTGTCCAGACTGCATATCAGCCAACAGGTAAACAAACTCCTTCACCTTATCTACTAACTTTTCTAACTCCCATTCTTCCGAAGGTAAATCAGGGTTGATGTAATAATCAACGATGTCGTCCATCGTTTTTTCTGCGTATTTTATCACCTGTTCCTTCAAATCCTGACCTTCCAACACCCGGCGACGTTCCGCATAGATAGCCCGCCGTTGATTATTCATTACCTCGTCATACTCAAACACCTGTTTGCGGATGTCGTAGTAATAGGTTTCCACCTTTTTCTGTGCGCCCTCTAAGCTGCGGGTTAACATACCCGATTCAATCGGCATATCTTCTTCCACTTGGAAAGCATTCATTAAGCCAGCAACGCGATCGCCCCCAAAGATGCGTAATAGGTTATCCTCTAAACTGAGGAAAAATCTTGTCGTTCCAGGGTCGCCTTGTCTTCCCGCTCGTCCGCGTAACTGGTTATCAATTCGTCGTGACTCATGACGTTCCGTTCCAATTACGTGCAAACCACCTCTGTTGACAACGTCATCATGTTCGCGGACAGTAAATTCTTCATACTCATGCTTAATCTGCTGGTAAGCTTCCCGCAATTTCTGAATTACCAGGTCATCTGTCGGGGCTTTTTCCGCCGCCACAGCTACCTTCTCTTCTGCTTCCAATTCCGGTAAACTGCGCTCACCATAAGCCTTCACAGCCACCTCTACAGCCGCTTTTAAAAGCTGTTCTGTTTCCTTTCTTAATTGGGTGGGGAAAATTTCTGGAGAAGCCCGCCAAGTTTTCACCTTTTTACCAGGAACAAAGCCTTGTCCACCACCGCTACCACCTATCGGTAGTCCCGAAGCCCTTTGCATTCCAAAACTATCATCATCTTCGGGGCTAACAATGCGAGGCATAAAGTATTCCCGCAGTTTCAACCGCGCCATATACTCAGAGTTACCACCCAGGATAATGTCTGTACCCCGTCCTGCCATGTTCGTAGCGATAGTTACAGCCCCACTGCGTCCAGCTTGGGCAATAATTTCCGCTTCCCGTTCCACATTTTCTGGTCTAGCGTTAAGTAACTCGTGGGGAATTTCCATTTCCTTGAGGAGTCGGCTGAGAAGTTCGGACTTTTCGACGCTGGTTGTCCCCACTAACACAGGTCTACCATTTTCGTGCATTTCGGCACATTCTTTAGCGATCGCTCCCCACTTCCCTGGTTCAGTCTTAAACACCATATCAGACAAGTCTTCCCGTCTTCTAATCCGATTGGTGGGAATAATCGTCACTTCCCGTTTGTATATCTTTTCAAATTCCACTTCTTCAGTTTTTGCCGTTCCCGTCATTCCCCCCAACTTGGGATATAGCAAAAACAGATTTTGATAGGTAATTGTCGCCAAAGTTTGGGTTTCTGGCTGAATTTCTACGTGTTCCTTGGCTTCAATAGCTTGGTGTAAACCATCACTCCAACGCCGTCCCGGCAGTACCCGACCTGTAAATTCATCCACAATCACAATTTCGTCATTGCGGACAATATAATTCACATCTTTGAGAAACAATTCCTTGGCTTTAATCGCATTAAACATAAAATGCGCCCAAGGGTCTTCTGGGTCAAACAAATCTGTCACACCCAACTGATTTTCCGATTCGGCAAAACCCTCATCTGTCAATAGAACGTTACGATCCTTTTCATTAACTTCGTAATGTTCATCCTTTTGCAAGCTAAAAGCAATTTCTGCCGCTTGTAAGTATTTTTCCGTTGGTCTTTCCACCTGACCAGAAATAATTAGTGGAGTCCGGGCTTCATCCACTAAAATCGAGTCTACCTCGTCAATTACACAGAAATTAAACGGACGTTGTACCACCTCAGCCATTGAAGTAGCCATATTATCCCGGAGATAATCAAAGCCTATTTCGCTGTTGGTGACATAGGTAATATCACACTCATAGTTTTTTTGGCGTTCACTGGGGGTCATAGTGGACTGAATTAGCCCCACACTTAACCCTAAGAACCGGTGTACCTGACCCATCCATTCCGCGTCCCGACGCGCCAGGTAATCATTGACGGTAATTACGTGGACACCTTTACCAGTCAGGGCATTTAAATAACTTGGTAGGGTAGCTACTAAAGTTTTCCCCTCACCAGTTTTCATTTCGGCAATTTGCCCAGTATGCAGAATTATCCCACCCTGAAGTTGCACATCAAAGTGTCGCAATCCTAAGACACGCCGTCCTGATTCCCTAACCACAGCAAAGGCTTCCGGTAAAATATCATCTAGGGTGTCGCCATTGGCCAACCGTTGTTTAAACTCGACGGTTTTCGCTTTTAACTGTTCATCAGACAGCGGCTTAATATCTTCCTCTAAGAGGTTAATTTCTGTAATGTAAGGTTGGTATTTTTTAAGTTTACGAGCGTTGGGATCGCCCAACAAAAGTTTTAGCATGGCAGTTTATAGAATTAAATCAAGGGAAATGGAGATTTAAGCTTTAGCTATATAATTATAGACTTTGAATGTCATTGGTAATTGGTAATTGGTCAGTGGTCATTCGTCATTGAGAAAATTCTTCTTCCTAAACTCCTACCCCTACTTCCATTCTGGACTAAGGCTGCGGAAGTCGTACTTATCAGCATTAAAATGACAACTCACACAACTACCCATATTTATAGGAGTGGGTAATTTGACACCAGGATGCAAAGCCTTGAAATAACGAGAGTCCTTGAGACGCTAGGGTGTTGTTTCTTCCTGTAGTTGCACACGGGAAAAGGTGTAAAGATATTTTGATACTAAAAGATGTTCAAGTTTGCCTAAAGGCTTAATTTGTACGCCATAGTGCTGGGAGTCTTGTAAAAGGTTTTTCCAAGTTTAACTAGGAAATACAGCCGGTGGTAATGCGATATGACAAGATGAGCAGTTTTCTAAATACAGTTCTTGTCCTGGTTGGTATTGTGCTGGTACGACATCAACAGTTCCAACTGAGTCTACAGGATTTGCACCGCGAGCGCTGGTAGCGAATCCTAATATCCAGCCCATAGCCACACTCCAGGCAAAAATCACCAGCATGACGATAAGTAGTTGGCGTTTTAGTCGGCGGTGGGATTTGCTTTTTGCTACATTTGACATAAGGTTCTCAGTTAGGAGTTCAGACGGAAGAATTAGATCAAATTAGGAATAGTCTCGAATCTGGGAAGGTGATAGATTTTTGATGGAAGGGGGAAGGCAAAATTTTGATAGATGAAGTATGATTTTTTATCGAACTTCCTGCACTTCTCCCAACCGTGTAAATCGGATTTCAATTCGTCGTCGAGTGACATCCTCTTTCCTCGCTATCCCTGCAAATTTTCCATTTGGTAATATTAATTGTGCCGCAGAATAAGCACGAAATGATAGTCCAGATAGTTTACCTTGTTTTTTCTGGATATCACCCATCACCTTCACAACTGACAAAGCCCGCATTAATCCTAAATCAGCATTAGAACCAGCTTGTAGTTTTCCTACTTGTAAGTTACCACTAGCTACATTTTCTAAATTTACATCTAAATTACTAGTTACTTTACTATTAGCTTGTCCGTCTGTGTGTCCGATTATTTCTACTACATTAATCCCATATTGTTTAGTTCTAGCTTCTATTTCCGGTACTATTTGTTTCAATATATAAGTTGACATTTTCGCAGGAATTTCCGCACTACCGGAAGCAAATCTATAATCTCCTTGATCTTTTATGATTATGATTGGTGGTGTATCTGTTGATTGTTTTTCAGACTGTAGTTGTAGTTGTATTTGTAAATATTTTACTTGCTGCTGTAATTGTTTGATTTTTAAAGCTAACTGTTCTGAATTTTGAACACTTTGATTGATATTTTTACTAATCTGTGATTTATTGATTTGTGATATGATAATAGTTAAAAACAAAAATAAAACCAATATCATAAACGCATTAGACATTAAATCAGTAAATGCTGGCCAAACGTTTAGATCTTCATTATATTCTGTGTAGCGTGAACGACGAGCCATAATTGCAATGTTTTATTTTTGTAAATTTGTTAGTCAATTTAAACAGTAGGGTGTGTTAGCACCAGCGTAACGCACATTATGTATCGGTATTTGTCTAATCAAGTTTTTGTTGATATTCCTCAAGATTCTTGATTAATAGCTCCAAACCTTTAATATTAGCATCAAAACCCTTCTTGTTGATATTAGTTTGTCTGTCAATTCCTTGAATAATGGTATTACTCACATTTTGATATTCAGAAATTAGTTGATAATTATTATTCTCTAATAATTTTATCAATTCTGATTGAATTTTAGTAAATTCAAGACTAAATTTACGAACATAATCATTAATATCATTCACAAATGTTTGCAGTTTTTGATTATTACCATCTATTTGGTTAGATGCTATATTAATAGTAGTATTCACATCCCTTGTATAGGTTTTCACATTTTCTAACAACTGCTCAATAGTTGTGATTAATTTATCAAAACTATTAACTTTATCGCGCACTCTTTGATCTAAATCATCCAGTTTATTAACTGCTTTTTCATAACTATTAGCTCCTTGCTGAAGTCCGGGAATAATTTCAGTGAGAAGATTTTGGTTATTTTGATGTAAATCTAATACCTGAATTGAAGTTTGGTTCATAGCTTTTATCTCTTCAGCTAAACTAATTAAACTCTGACTAGAATTTTCAGTTTCCGTTGCAACTTTGCTAATTAATTCCGTTGTATATGTTTTCACATTTTCTAATAACTGAGTCATAGCTGTAATTAATTGATCAAAATTATTGAATTTATCGCTCACTCTTTGATTTAAATCATCCAGTTTATTAACTGCTTTTTCGTAACTATTAGCTCCTTGTTGAAGTTGGGGAATAATTTCAGTGAGAAGATTTTGGTTATTTTGATGTAATTCTAATACCTGAATTGAAGTTTTATTTGTATTGTTTATTTCTTCTGCTAACTTAATTAAAGTCTGACTATAATTCTGAACCTCCGTTAAAACTGTTTTAATTACTTCCGTTGTTGCTGCTAAACTTGTAGCTGACTCAGAAAATTTCTGCTGTGTATTACTCAAATCTACAACAGCTAATGATAATTTGAGAGGAAACTGACTTTGATTAAAAGTTTCAGCAGACTGTTTAAATATCTGAGATGTTGTATTTAATGCTGACATTGAACTTCTGAACTCATTAGCAGCACTAGATATAGTTCCAGCAGAAACTGTAAATTTTTCATAAACCTGTCTAGCTAAATCTGTAGTTTCTTTATTCCCGTCAGCAATTTGTTTTGCGACTTTTCCCATAGATTGTTCTACAGCTTTTCGCACTGTTTCCCCAAAGTTTGTTAAAAATTCATCTTGCTGGGATACCATTTTATTAACTATTTTATCAAGACGGGTATCACCCTGCACTTCAGGAAAATATACATTATCTAGATAATCTTCTAAAGAACTAATTAATTGATATTTTGCAAAACTAGTATTCCAGATACCATTGGATATTGTTAATATAGAACTCAAGCAAATTCCTATCAAACTCGTACTAAATGCAATACTCATTCCTTGTAATGGTTTCTTTAGTTCAGAGACTAAATTATTAATATCACTAGCATTGGTTTGATTAATCGTTTGACTAAGGGTAGATAAATTAATAGTGATACCTAAAAAAGTTCCCAGTAACCCAAAAGCTAACAGTAAATTTGGCAGAATTCGACATAAATAATCTATTTGTTCACAGGTAAATCCCTTGATTGTTTCCTGACTATAAATCTGGTCTATTAATGCTGCTGTATTTACCTGTTCTAATTGTTTACTAGCTTGTTCAAATCTAGCTTCTAATGTTTGGATAATTTTCGGTTGTCCTTCCGCTGATCCTGTTTTGATTAATCTTTGGACTTTATTAGTCAAAAGTATTAAATAGCGATAAAGAGATATGCGAAGAAGAATAGTAACTATAGTAACTATAGATAGGATGATGAAAACTAAGTAAAGTAGTAATAGTGGCATAAAAATGACCTTTGGTAGTGCAAGAAGTTTGTGAGAATTGGGTAGATATGAACTACCCATGAAAAACTATAATGGATATTGCAGAAAGATTTTTTGTTTTTCTCGCTCGTATTCTTCTGGAGTCATAAAACCCTCATCTAAATCTTGTTTAAGCTGCTCTAATTCTTGTCGTCGTCTTGAACGATTATCAGAAGAATTAGCAACTATTTCCCCCACAATAGATTTTTGAGTTCCTGTATTGTTTCTTGGTAAAATTGACTTTGTGTTTATAAATTTTGCTTCCATTTTATTCAAAAAACGATTTATAGCCCCCTCCCTTGTATTATCAGTAGTATTCCTTGTATCTGTATATACTCTTGTCTTATAGAGAGAATTAGGACTATCTTCGGAAATTCTGGTCAGCTTATCAGGAAATTGACGCAATTTGGGTAAATATTCATTTTCCCATAATGTTGGATTATTTTCCATTTCTAAAATTGTATTATCCAAAATTTGCTTTAATGCTTCAGTCATATTGGGGTTACTAGCTAGATATTCCAAAGATTCTATCCAAATTCCACTCAAGGAAACAGTATCATAACTATTCTGAAAATGGTCATAATATTGAAACTCTAATTCTTGAGTAGCATGATTTTCTGCTAACAGTTCTAATGCTAAACAAGGATAAAAAATATTTTCCACTTCTTCCATTTTTCCAGCATTAGGTGGCATAATATCAGGAAAGGATATACGATAATCATTATGCAAAAAAGATTTACCAGAATTTTGTTCTCGTAAATATGGATTTCTCATTCTTTCCAGACTACTAATTAATCTCAAAGGAAACGCAGCATATTCATTAACAATTAATATCTCATCATCTGCTTGAACTTCTTTTAATTGACTTTGTTGAACAGATAAGTCCTGTGTTAGCAAACTTTTAAACTGTTTGACTTCTAATTCATCTGTATTCTTATAACCTACTAATTTACTACTTTTACCAGTCTCATCTCGAAAATAAGGATCATTCAAATTTAAACGCAAAAGTGGTTGAGCTTCTTGCATAATTTGTGCTAAACGAGTTGAACGCGCAGCTAAGGAGTATTTTTGCATGAAGCGTTTAATCACAGAAGTAACAATATTGCTACCTCGAAAAGCAAATAAACTATCAATTTTCAGATCAATTTCTTGTTTTATCTGAGATTGAGTAGTACGTTCTATATTCAGGAAAAAAGCTAAAGATGCTCCTCTACCATTTTCTTCGGTAAGTGCTGAACTTGCTAAGACTAATTGAGGACAAACATCATTTTCTGGGATCATTGTTTGATAGCAAAGTTCTATATCTTCAGTATCAAAAATTGCCTCTCCACTCATTTCATCGAAATTCAATTGTTTTAATTCTCGTTCCTCTTTTTCATAAGCACTTTCTAAGTCCTCTACTAAACTACTAAAAGCTGCAATTTGCTTTTCTTTTTCTTGAACTTGCTTTTGTAATTGATTGACAATTTTTAAAGTTTCTTGCAATACAGTTAATTCAAAATTATGCTTGATAATTTTGTAAACTTCTTGCATTACTTTTTTGCACTCCTCCTGAAATGGAATGTTTTTGAAATCAACAAAGGGAATACCTATTTTATTTTCCATATCTTCAATTGTTTGTTCTGCATTCTCCCATTTTCTTTCTACATCTTCTAAGCGCTTCATGCCTCCAAAATCGGTAATTTTCTCCTGTAAATCCCCTTGATATTTATGTAATTCGTGTCGCAGAGAATCTAACCAATTGCGTGTATTTTTAATGGAGAAATTAGGATCTACTGGTGTGAGTAATTGCATCACATAATCATCAATATTCCCATTAAGTTCTTTGGTAATTTTGGGAGTAGCTTGCATTAATTTCGTCAACCAATAACCGCGACTGCTTTCTGTTTCTCCTGGTTGCACTGTGCGAAATTGTTTATAAAACTCTGTTGCTAATTGCTGACGGATATTAGTGCGGTCATCTTTGTTTTTACATTCAGCAATTAACCGGGATAATTTATTTTGCCAATTTTTGAGACTATTACTAAAGGTCTTATTAGATTCTTCTACAGACTCTGCTAATTTATTAGTTAAACCATCTCGTTTGCCTAAGTCATTATGCCAATTATGTTGAATCAAAAATTGCTCAAGTAAGTTAATAGGATCTGGACTTTGACCTTTACCATTTAACCAAAACCTGACTAACTCTAAACCTACCTTAGCTAAAGAAATTTGGATAATAGTATCACGAGGAAAATAAATTGCTGACAGTCCAAATGTTAAGTATCTTTGGGTGTTCCGACGAGGATGTTTATCTGATTCAATCATTTTTTCTTTAAAATTATCCCTGTTGCCTTTCATTACAGGTGCTAATTCACCTGAAAAATCAAGAGCAATCTTATGAGCAATCACATTACATAGTTTACCTTGTGTCAGAATCTGATATTCTCCTAGCGTTTTATTAGAAATTAAATAAGCATAGTCAAATGGCTCTTTTTTATTTTGTACAATTACCGAATTTTCAAGATCATAAACTGCTTCAAAAGTTGTACCGGGAGTGCTGTAATAATTTAATTCTTTTAGAGCTGCGTAAGTATTTGTAATCATTTTGTTGGTATTGCCATATAAATCAGGACTAATCACTAAATAGGCAAAAATTTTAGCAGTTTCATCTCTATAGATATCTCTAAGGCTATAAGCAACATCTAAAAACATCCCACTTCCTGTACCACCACAGAGAGAACCAACAACAAAAATATTTAACCCTGGTTCAATTCTTAACCCCGATTTCAGCAAAAAAGATTCGTGTCCTCTCGTTCGGTTTTCTGCTGTTACAATTGATGTTTTAATTTTTTGGTAGTTGTGAAAAAAGGCTAGTCTTCCTACAGGTCTTATACATTTTGCTCCGTCTTCAATTGCTCCAACATCTTGCAATAACCCATGAGGAAACCATCTTCCAATATGGTCATAAGGTCCGTAATTACTATATTCCGAACGCCGTTCTAGTCCTTCTACAAACATGGTGACATCTCTTGATGACATGGTAGCGCTGACTTTTTCAGCTTCTTTAAAACTTAAATCAACACCATGATAGGTACTTCCTGTTCTAATCCCTGTGACTTGTGTTGCTGCTTTATCTGTGTCTATATGAACAAAACTGACAATTGGTAAGTTATTTAAGTCTCCATAACGGTCAACAATTAATCTTCTAATTCGCATTAATACATCTCTACCAGTTCCCCCTAAACCGATACAAATTGTCCGATTAATTCCTCTAGTTTGGTTTTCCTTTGCAGATGCTTGAGTCATGATGTTTTTCCCTATAAACTATTTCTTGATTTTGATAGATATTTCGTAGTCTTTTTGGCGTGAATCCTGGCAATTTAGGGTAAAGTTAGCACTTGATATGAGAGTTCGTGATGTAACTTTTTTATTGTTAAGTTCAATTTTTGTATCTTCTGTGGGAACTAAATAAAGTTTTTCTCCTTTCCGTTCTAAATATGCTTGTAATTCTCCACCTCTAAAGTCAATAGAATGTATACAGCTAGGATCATATTCACCAATAGCAATTTTTTTATTATTTGGTAATCTACATATTTGTTCTTCATCTTCTCCATCATCTTCTAACTTAATTCGTACCTCCCATTTTTTTTGCAATTTAGCATATTTTAATATACCCCCTACCATTGATGCAAGTATTAATAATAAAATTAAACTTGGTAGCCATAGCTGTTTGAATAAATAAGGATTAACTAAACAAGTTTCTTGTCCTCCTGGTATTGGTGTGCAAACTTCTTGAACTGTAGGATTAATGTCTACTACAGATAATGTATAATCTTTATTATCTTGGTTTTTAATGATGAGCGATCGCTCTTTGAATGATAAAGCCTTAATCCAACCCTGTCTTTCCTGACTTTCCGGTGATGTCGCAATTCTGAAAGGACTATTAGCAGGAGTTTCTATCCAAACTTCGGAAGTAATTCCTGGTTTAGTAGATAACGGTGCATCAGTAATCCAAACAACCGATTGCGGCTTAATTAGTTGATTTTTGGAAACTCGATTTTGATTAATCTGGGCAATACCTTGATATACTATTAACTCTGCTCTTTGAATATCTGTTCCATAGCGGTTAGGGTCAGAATTAAAAGGAATTTTCGCTAATACTTTATTAATATTTTCCGAATTTTTATCTCTAAAATATATGGGTGTTCCTAATGGATTTTCAACAGAGATAACGGCATCAAAAACCAAATTTTGAGCAAAGGGAACAACATAAACAGAATCACCAGGTTTGAGGCTGTCTTCAACTATTTGACGTAAATGAATCCGACCTTGATCATTTAAACCTACACTTTCCGTGATATCAATAGCTAAAACCACATCACGTTTACCCCCACCCCACAGGGATACTAACTGTAAGCCATTTCTTTGCGTATCAGTCAGTGGTTGTCCAGGGGTAATTTTTGTCAAAGTCACAAACCCTATAGCCCATTAAATAGTGTGTATCAGAATTATTACACAAAGAGTCTTAAAGTTTTCGTCTTTACGCCTTGACGCGAAACATAATTTATATAGCTATTATGTAACGCCGTCATATCATATCATGTATACTTCTTATTAATTATCAGTTAATACAAATCCACAATTGTGAGTCCCGAACCCCTGGAAAATTTTTTGATATTGTTGTCCACTGCTCAACCCCTACAAATCCAGGTTTTTCGTAATTTTGCAGAAGTCCATTTTCTAACTGTGTTTAAGTAGGAAAAACAAAATAAAAACGAGGGTATTGCGTTTTGTAAAATGGCTGAAACTCAATCAGCATCTCGTATTAAGACAGCTTTACATATCGTTACATACCTTTGAATTTTTCTGTTCCCTGTTCCCTATTGCCTCTTTTAACGAGTGAATTTAATTTTGTCTGACAAAAGTTCATAGACTTTCTAGATAGCTTAAAAGGTCTGCCATTTCTTGAATACTGGGCTGGAATTTTGGCATGGGGGGAGTTTCACCGCTAGTTACTTGATGAATCAGTCCATAGCGGGATTTATATTTGGAGATTTCACGTAAACTTGGTCCAACTAGTCCATTTCCTTCTAAACCATGACAACCAGCACAGTTGATTTGGAAAATAGCTTTTCCCTGGACTGGGTTTCCCTGGAGGGATAGAACACTTTTAACATAAGGATCAGAGGCTTTTACTATCTCAATCCCAAACAGGATTAATGGGAGGGCTATCAGCATCGCTACGGTGAACATAACGAACTGTTGAATTAGGGTTTCAGGTTTGATGAGCTGGTTATCCAAAAGGGTTGCTTTGACAATGTGCAAGTTTTCATTTCCTACACATAGCTTAAAATTTCTTGATGGTGTTCGCAAGTACAAATGATAATTTTTATAAGGGAAATGCCGAAAACCCTTGAAGATGTAGCTGACTAAGTCAGCTACATCTGTGCTTTAGACAAGGGATGAAGGCTAGAGGCTTTCCTTTATCCTGCATTGACATTAATTTAAAAATTTGAAATAATTTCAAATTATAATCCATATTCGTGAGACAATTAAATTGTCAGCAAAGACATTAAAAACCTACCGGGGGACTCTCGGAAAGTTACGCTTGTCAGAGATGATTCTGCCAGTAATGGCAAACAGGATCAGGGCAAGAACCCAAATATTTAAGGAACCCTGCCTGAAACTGGGATAACTGAGGGATATAGACTGAAACTCTCTATAGAATCCCCGCGTCTTTAGACCGGGGAGTGTCAACTAGTATTTAGATTTAAAACTGTTATGGGATGGGGGATTATTGCCAAATTTGGTAAAATCAAAAACAGGACACGAATCTTTCCATAATTACAACAAGGAGCTTTACAGTGGTTGAACCCCTACTATCAGGTATTGTGCTTGGTTTAGTTTTTGTAACTTTAAGCGGATTATTCTACGCTGCTTATAGACAATACAAACGTCCCACCGAATTGGGCGGCTGATATTAATTGATGAGTTGGGAGTGAGGAGTCACCGAGTCAGGAGTCAGGAGTCAGGAGTCAGGAGTCAGGAGTCAAGGAAGAAGAAAGAAGAAAGAAGAAAATTCTCCGTCTATTCCCTATTCCCTATTCCCTATTCCCTGTTCCCTGTTCCCTGTTCCCTGTTCTTGATAAAATGTCAAAGCTGTTTTGCCATAGCTTTTTTGACGGCAGATTTCCCAGTTGTCAATGTTTGCTGGTTGCCAATTTCTGTAACGATGTTCGACGGCTATTTCTCCTTGGCAATCTAAAAGCTGATATTGAGCGATCGCTTGTAATACTGGTTCATATAATCCACTAGTATAAGGTGGGTCAAAATATATTCTGTCAAATTTTTGACCTGATAATTTTTTTAACTGTTGGGTGACATCTCCCCGTAATAGCTGAAATTTTTGGTCTGGCTTGGCTACCTGTTGCCAATTTTCTTGGATAATGGCACAGGATTGACTAGATTCTTCAATGCCGATAACGACGCTGGCTTCCCTGCACAAAGCCTCCGCACCCATAGAACCACTACCGGCGCACAAATCTAACCAGCGACAACCAACGATTGTTCCCTGCCAAATATTAAACAATGCTTCCCGGACTCGCGCACTGGTAGGTCTGGTATGTTCACCTGGTAAAGTTTTAAGCAGACGATTCCCGTAAATTCTTAGACTCATTACTTAATTGATCATTAAATCTTCAACTTTGAGCAAATAAACACCTGAAAATATTACAAACTTTTGTTAAGCAAAAACTTTTTCACGGACTTGAGCCACAAAATTAGAGAGAATTTGCAATCCGACATTTGATGATTTTTCAGGATGGAATTGGACAGCCATGAGATTTTCATGAGCGATCGCTGCTGTAAAACTTTGATCACCATGAGTCACAGTTGCCGCGCGAACTTGGGGATTTGTGGGTTCAACATAATAAGAATGCACAAAATAAACCCAAGGATCGATAGGTAAATGTTCCCATAAAAGACTTTTTGGTTGGTTAAGTTGGAGTTGATTCCAACCCATGTGGGGAATTGTCATCCCCGGTTGAGAACGAAAACGGCGGACTTTTCCGGGGACAATTCCTAGTCCTGGTAACGTTCCTTCGGCGCTGGATTCAAACAAAATTTGTAATCCTAAACAAATACCCAAGAACGGTTTACCAGAAGCGATCGCATCTTTAATCGGTTGTTCCAAACCACGCGATCGCAAATGTTGTACCGCTGGATCAAATGCTCCCACTCCTGGTAAAACTATAGCATCTGCTTTTGCCAACTCTTGAGAACAATAAGTAACGAGAGGGGTCGCACCAGCTTTTTCTAATCCTTTGCAAACAGAGTGCAAATTTCCCATATCGTAATCAACAACTGCAATCACTGCCATTTAGCTGCTCCTTGTAAATTTATGAGGGAGGGCTTTTAATTATTCTAATTCTAATTATTATTTATAATGCAAAAAAAAATACTATTAACTTCTTTTGACATTTGGTTAAGCCAACAAGAGTCAAATTCATCCGATGACTTGTTACTCGGACTAGCCAAAATGGCTTCACTCTCCCATGATTTAAAATTTTTGCACCGTCTCCCTGTCGATGTGCAACTGGCAAGTTCTCTCGTCATTGCCAAAATTAATGAACTCCAACCTGACCATATTATCTGTTGTGGTATGGCTGCAAGTCGTTCCCAATTAAGCGTAGAAGTCCTTGCCAGTAGGACAAGCACCTTGCCTGTAGAGTCTACAAATTCCCCCGAAAATATGTTACAAACCAGCGTTGATCTCGAAAAATTATTAGTCGGAACAGCAGCAGTTGAGATTAGCTATGACTGTGGTAAGTTTGTTTGCGAGGGACTTTATTATTCAGTCTTGGACTATTTACACCAGTCTCAACTCTCAATTAAGTGTATTTTTGTTCATGTCCCAATTTTCAACCCAGAAAATTTGCCAAAGATAATTGCTGATTTTATTGTGATCATTAACAACTTGGCACTTCTCTAGAAATATTAACGTCTGTTTAAACAAATTTACTCAGTATTATGTTGCCACTATTACTAGCTTTAACTCTTGCTCAAGCTGTTCCTGCCACACCACCACCAGAAGAAATATTACAAATACAATCAGTCCGTCCTTTACCGGGAAAATTGGATTCAGTGCCGGTATTTAATAGCAATAGTCCAGAACTGGTATTAAAAGAAGGAATTTTACTTTCTACCTTTCCCGCAACGGGAAAAAAAGTCACATCAGCCCATTTAGATTTTCCCTTGCGTGGACAGTTTGATATTTTTGCCCATCATATTGCTAAAGCTGACCCACCGGAAAATTTACGTTCTTTGTATTTGGGCATCATCTTACATAATCCTGGTTCTCAACCGGTGAGAGTAAATATATGGCAAGGTGCGAGTTATTTAAGTCAACCAGATGCCCCATTTAAGGAATTACCATCTTTAATCCCCAATGATTTAGGAACAGTTTTTGCAGGTCCTGGGAGTCGAGTCATGTCTGATATTTTGAGAGGAAAAAGACAAGATATTTTTCCCTCCCAAATTGTCATTCCCCCAGGGAAAAGTCAGATGTTATTAAATTTACCAATTCCCGTCCAAGGACTAACACCCCCTTTAAATGGTCGTTCTACATATCTGCGACTGCGAAGTAATGGTAATGTTTACGCCGCAAGTTTGGCGATGTTTGCCCGGACAAATACTGACGGTAGTGAGCGATCGCCTAATTTAGCAGAATGGCAAAATTTATTAGATAATGGTGAATTATCCACCCCTAGAGATAAAGTCCCCACTCCCATCACAGGAAACAACAAACCGACAATTTACGGGCGTGTAGCCGGAGTATCTAAGGGTTCTCGATGGTTAGCAGATATAGTAGATACACCGAAAAGTAAGTATTTAACTATTCCTCAACCTGGTGCAGCGTTTTCCTACGGTTTGAGTACCTTACATGGGGGAACATTAGGAACAAATCAAATTCAAACCGCACCCATGTTAGTGCGCTATCCTGATACTGCTTATTACGCTCATGGTAATTATGGGATTCAATATAGTCTCAAGTTACCTTTATACAACAATACTCAAAATCAACAAACTGTGAGCATTGGTATCCAAACTCCCCTCAAAGAAAATCAATTAAGTAAACCTGGACTTCGCTTTTTTAAGCTACCAGCGCGTCAAATCTTCTTCCGAGGGACTGTGCGCTTACGTTATCAAGACCAGGGAAAATGGCAAAATAAATTTGTGCATTTAATTCAAAAGCGTGGTGAAACGGGAGAACCTTTGGTATCGTTGAATATAAAACCAGGAAATACATCTTTAGTCCAAGTTGACTTTCTGTATCCACCAGATGCTTCACCACCACAGGTTTTAACGGTATCAACTCAAGCTAAGTAGGTAAACAGCATTAAACTGTAGGGGTTTAGCAATGCTCATTGGTGTGAAATTAAGGGTAATTAAAAGAATGCAGAATTTAGAATTTAGAATTTAGAATTACGTTTTGCAACGGGGATTTTACCCCGACGCAAAACCCGCTGCTTGTAGAAGCAGGGGACTTTAACCCCCAAAGGTAAGTTAATAAATAAAATCCCTATTTTCATCTAAATTCTTGTTGCAATTCTGCCCCATAATCAGCTTGACAATGATATTTCGATAATTCTTTCCAGTTAAGTACAGATTCTAGTAAGTCCTGATAACCCAGTGTATTCGGGTGCAGTCCGTCATTGGTAATCCGTTCACTTCTCCATCCTTGACTACGTTGCATCCATTGATCAAAAATATCTAAATAGGGAATTTGTCTTTGTTCACAAGCTTGCCGTGTTGCTTCTTTGTAGCGGTATTGGTCAGCGTGATTGTAGAATAAACAATCCAGAAAAGGCATTTTGGTTTCATCTACGGGAACCATCCCCACAAACAGCACAGGACAAAGTTGTTTTGCTTGATCTAGTAATGTGGCGATTTCTGATTCAAACTGACTAAAATCTGTGTAGTTTCTGCCTTTGGGACTTCTTAATCGAGGTGTATCGTTCACACCGACAGATAAAATAATCAAGTCTGGTACACGATTGCGGATTTCTCCCCGGTGGCGAAATTCCACTTCTAAGCGTTGGGCAATTTGCTGTGTGCGATTGCCCCTTACTCCCAAATTATAAAGCACATGACCCACACTATCCGGTAGCATCCACCACCGTCGCAGTTGTTCCACCCAACCACCTTTTTCTGGATCACCGTATCCATATACTAAGCTATCTCCCAAGGCGACAATCTTTAAAGGTTGACAAAGTTTTGGCGATACAGATAATTGCATTAAGGTAGAAGTCTGAAAACTTGACATTTTAAAAAGTAATGTAATGGATATTTGCAGAAGATTCTATTACAGGAGTCACCGAGTCAGGAGTCACCGAGTCAGGAGTCACCGAGTCAGGAGTCACCGAGTCAGGAGTCAGGATGAAGAAGAAGGAAGAAAAAAGAAGAATAGTTTTCACCAATCCCCAATCCCCAATCCCCAATCCCCAATCCCCAATCCCCAATCCCCAATCCCCAATCCCCAATTATAAACTAATGGGTAACACACTATAGCTACCAAAAATTTTCAAGATTTCTGTATAATTTTGTAACTCTCCTAAAGCAGATTTCATCATCTGTGCATTCACATCTGCTTCAATATCCAAATAAAATAAATATTCGCCCAAAGAACGTTTTGTAGGACGCGATTCAATCCGACTGAGATTAATACCCAAACGAGCAAATACCGCCAATGCTTTCATTAATGCGCCCGGTATATTAGCTGGTACACTGAATGCTAAGGATGTATGAGTACAATCAATGGGATGATTTTCCTCCGTGCTAACCACCCAAAACCGAGTGCAGTTTTCTGGGTAATCATTAATACCATTAGCTAAAATAGGTAAATTATACAATTGCGCCGCTCGACTAGAAGAAATTGCCGCTGTAGTTACTTCCTGTTTTAATCTCTGTAGTGCTTCAGTAGTAGAATTACTAGGAATTAAATTGACATTTGGTAAAAAACGTGACAACCATTCCTGGCATTGAGCTAACGCTTGGGGATGAGAATAGACAGTTTTAATAGTATCTAAGTTAGTTGCATAGGAAATTAATGTATGTTGAATTGGTAAAACTAACGCTAACTGAATTTTTAAATTATCCAATTGCCATAAGCTATCCAGTGTCATGTTGACACTACCTTCAATAGAATTTTCCACAGGTACAACAGCTATTTCTGCTTTTTTATCTGCTATAGCTTGTAGTGATTGAGCTATGCTAGGATAAGGATATAAATTAGCGATAATGCCCTGATGGGTTTTTAACCAGTTGAGATAAAAAAAAGCTGCTTGTTCGGTATAAGTTCCCTGTGGACCTAAATGAGCGATTTTCAGATTCATGCTTTTAAATTTGGCGAATTTAATTAATAATGAAATGAAAGTTTGATTTTTTAGCAATTTAAATTGTTAAAAAATATTACAATAAAAAAAACAAATGGTTTAATTTGCTCATGGTTACTAAGTTTATTGCCTCTCAATCGGTGGAAATTTCCGTTCCTAAGCAATCTATTCCTATTCAACACTACTTGCGTCAACCTCAACGTTTGGTCAATGCCTTAGCTGATAATACAAGAATTCAACAACTTTCTGACGAAGTTTTTCGGTTAAAAATGCGTCCTCTGTCTTTTATGTCACTGAGTATTCAGCCAACCGTAGATATGCGAGTTTGGGCAGATACCAGCGGTACAATTTATTTGCGATCGCTCGGTTGTGAAATACTGGGTTTTGAGTATATTAACGAAAGGTTTGCGCTGAATTTAAAAGGCTATTTATCACCAGTTCAACTCAATGGTGAAACTCACTTGCAAGGGAAAGCTGATTTGGAAGTTTTAGTAGACATACCACAACCATTTTCCTTTACACCCAAATCAATTTTAGAAACTACAGGGAATGGATTACTCAAAAGTGTGCTACTGACAATTAAGCAAAGATTGTTACATCACCTCTTAGCAGATTATCGGCATTGGGTAATCTCGCAAACTCAAAATAACGAGATTGATCATAACATTCCTGATAGCGGTAGAGTGACCAAGCCATATTACCAACTTTGAATTTTGAGTAGTTTTAAGATGGAATTTGGCAAGGACGAAAAGAACGCCGATGTAAAGGTGAGAGTCCGTATTTTTGAAGTGCCAGTAAATGACGCGGACTTCCGTAACCTTTATTCCGTTCTAGATCATATAAAGGGTATTTTAATGCTAACCGTTGCACCAAATCATCACGCCAAACCTTAGCCATAATACTAGCTGCGGCAATATTAAGCGATAGTTCATCACCCTTAACAATTGTTTCTTGTGGTATTGGCAAATTCTTCACCAACTGATTACCATCAATCAAACACAGTTCAGGCTTTACCTTCAACTTCAAAACAGCCCGCTTCATAGCTAATAGAGTTGCCTGTAAAATATTCAACTCATCTATTTCCGCAGTTGTAGCATAACCAATTCTCCAGTCTAACGCCAGGGTATTAATTTTTTCAGCTAGTTTAGTTCTGCGAGAGCTAGACAACTTTTTACTATCCTTAATGTTATCTACCATCAGGATTGATAAAGCCTCTACTGGTAATATAACTGCCGCTGCCACCACAGGACCAAATAAAGCCCCTCTTCCTACCTCGTCCACACCCCCAACTGCACCCTGCATATTTGAGTAGCTAGAAAACTCTAACCAACTCGAATTATCCCAGAGTGCAGGTTTAATTTCTCCCATTGTCTAAACTGTGATTTGTGTGATTTGTTTGATTCAGATGATTAGTCGTAACTATGATTTATGTAATTGATTTAAGTAAGTAAGTAGACGAAAATAAATCAAAGTAGATTAAGTAATGTAAAAAATCTGGAATTTATTCCTCACTACAAACTTTGAATTATTCAAGCCGTTCTACCTACCTACTTAATTAATTAATCAATCACATAAATCACACAAATCATGAAAATCATAGTCCGAAAACATCTGGATCTAAGGCTGATGAACGACGACGACGACGACGATTAGGAGTAGATCCATTATTAGTTTCAGCTTCTATTTCAGCTTCTATTTCAGTTTTTCCTTCAGTTTCAGTTGCTTTTACTTGGGGAACTATTGTCAATTCTGGGAATATTGCTAATGGTGGGAAAGATGATTCTTCTTCTAGCTCAAAAGTTGGTTGCGGTATTTTAATGGTGACAACTTCAGGAATTGTCTTTTCCATTACAATTGGTTCGGGGATAAATTCAGTTTCTTCAATAGGTGATTGTCCTGGTTGGACAACATTAATAATCACCGATCTTGGATTTTTTCCCTCCCGATCTAACTTGAGTAAAGGAGAAATTCCCATTTCAGCAAATGTATCTTGTTCCTTTGCTGACATTTCCACATTAATAATCTCTGGTGGTTCTACCTTAATCGGTTCTAGTTTGACTTTTGCCCGTTCTGGCCTTTCTGTCCAACCGGATTTATTAATAGTAGGTGGAGCGATTTCTGGGATTGGTAATTCAGGTTCTTCTAAGTCCAAATCTGCATCATTGACAAAAGCTAAAGGATTGGTAGGTAAGCGGGATTCATCTTTATCATTAGCGCCATTCACACCAATACGACTACGACGAGTCCGGGTACGGCGCTTATCATTTAGTTCTTGGTAACTAGGATGATTAATCAAATGGAGAGAGCTAAATTCTGGTTCAGTTTCAAAACCATCTCCAAAACCATCATAGGTATCGCGGGATGTGGCTTGGGCTACGCTACCAATATCAGGAATGCGGGTAGGTGCAGGTGTCCGAGATTCCCTTTGTGGCATCGGTACAAACCGCTCTGGGATGTCCGCAGCCGGAATGGGTAAGCGGTTTTCCGTTTCTCCCGGTAATCTGACGGTATGTCCTAAACCGCCGCAAGTAGGACAAGTTTCGCCAAATAATTCATAAATGTTTTGGCCTTGACGTTTACGAGTGAGTTCAACCAAACCTAGTTCAGTCAGTTGAGCAATTTGGGGACGAGCTTTATCAGCTTTTAGAGCTTTGTTAAAGTGTTCTAAAACTTGCATTTGATCACGTCGAGATTCCATGTCAATGAAATCAACCACAATCACCCCAGCAATGTTCCGCAACCGTAACTGACGAGCAATTTCCGCCGCAGCTTCGCAGTTTGTCCACAGCACTGTTTCTCTAGCAGTTGCGGAACGAGTAAAAGAACCGGAGTTGACATCTATGACGGTTAAGGCTTCTGTTGGTTGGATGATGACATAACCACCTGATGGTAAGTCTACTCTCGGTCTGAGGGCTTCGCGGACAGCCGCATTGATCCGGAAATATTCTAAGATAGGAGAGCGATCGCGGTGATGATCAATTAGCAATCCTTGGGGTGTTTGTCCACCACTCCAGTTTTGTAAATACTGCTTCACCCGTTTTAAGCCCGTGCTGGAATCAACAACAATGCGATTCACATCACCACCATACATATCCCTGAGAACGCGCTGAATAAAGTCATCATCACGATTCAGTAGAGCCGGCGCACGAGAGGTTACTGCTTCTTGTTGCACAAGTTCCCACTGCTTTTGCAGCACTTCTAAATCTTCAATGATTGCTTCTTCTGGCTTGCCTTCTGCTTCTGTGCGTACCAGCAGCCCCATTCCGGCTGGTTTTACTAGAATTGCCAAAGCTCTCAGGCGATTACGTTCACTTTCGCTCTTAATCCGTCTCGATAAATTTACTCCCCGTCCGTAGGGCATCAACACGACATAACGACCAGGTAAGGTGATGTTACCTGTCAGTCTGGGGCCTTTTGATCCCGTTGGTTCTTTCATCACCTGCACTAAGGTTTTTTGCTGTGGTGTCAACAGTTCTGTAATCGCTGCTGCACTACGTTTTAGCCTTAATGGACCTAAATCAGTGACGTGAATAAAACCGTTGCGTTCTGGGTCGCCGATATTGACAAAAGCCGCATCTATCCCAGGTAAGACATTTTCTACTACACCTAAATAGATATCACCAATTTGGTGATGACCAGTAGCTACAACGAGTTCTTGTATTTGATCTTCCGAAAATACAGCAGCGATTTGATGCTGCTCCGCGATGATAATTTGTTTTGGCATTCAATTTCCTCAAAAATTGGCAGCACCGCTGGGAATTACAAGGAAGTTCTCTGTTATCCCGCTTGTCCTGACGGTCGCTGCTACAAGACGCTACTAGTAATAAAAATTCGCAATTTGAGTAGCTCTGCAAAGTTATGAAGAGCTAACTAATGATACCTTGGGTGCGTTTATACGCTGGATTATTCCTGAATAGCTGCATATATTTTACGGACTTCAATCAACCGCCTTTGGCCAATTTTCCATACTATACGCTGCTATTTAAACTTTGGATATCCGTAGATATCTATTTCAAAGTTAACGCTTCATCAAGTAAAGTTGACTATATCTAAATAGCACACACTTTGTGTAAAACCTCCGCGTTTAGACACGGTTTCTTTTTGGGTTTACCATCTGCTGACGGGGGGAAATCTGCCTTTAGCACTGGATTCACTATCCGTGTTTTTACTAGAAAGTCTAGCTGGGTGCAGATAACTCACTGAGTCATCTTTACAAGAATTTTGGCAGGGTTTTAATCTCTGTCAATACTTACGTGGTATTTTTTACAATTAAACACACTTGCATTTGCAGCAATTGCATAAAAGCCCGCAATCAAAGCAAGTCTTATTTAAGAGATAGAATGTATCAGTGAATGGAGAAGTTGACGAAAGCTATTGTTAGTGATTGATTCACAAGGTAGCTATAGAGAGAGTGGTTTGTAATCAGCAGCGGAATTTGTCTGGGATACAATCTTAGAAGTTACACTCTTATATCTTTGCCTTCGCTCCTGTAATGATCACAGGCAGTGAATCAAGTCATTCAATGCAGCACCAGAAAATTTCTCTTGATTATCATTCTAACGCAACCTTGCGAAAAATCAATTCCCACAATGTCCTAATTTTTGGCAACTACTAGCAAGTTATCCAATAACTAGACGCTTGCGGTGGATATGCAAGAGGTGAAATTCTCCATTCGCCACTGTTTCCAGCATAGACAATATTTGCTCAGGACGCAAGATCACACCGTCGGGACGACAGACACCCAAATAACGCAATACTGCTGTTGAGTCTGATTCTCGGTTGGATGCTGAAATTAATTCTATCTCCCACAGGCGATCACGCAGATTTATTAATTGCTGCTTACCGGATTTAGTTGTATGTGCCGATAAAATCTCCTCTTGATTTTTAATAGTTTCAATCCAACCTTGCCATTGTGCCGGTTGTACCTCGCTTTGGGGTATAGACACTGTTAGTAAATACTCGGCTGCTTCTAGAGATTGGGTAGCAGAGGGAGACTTGATATCTACTTCTACCACATTATATATAGGGATGTCAGTAGGTAGCTGCTTAACCAATTGGGCATGAAAAGTTTCAATATCAATGGCTTGGGTCAACTCAAAATCAACAATTTCCCCTTCACTGGTAGCACCTAAAGTCAAAGCACTGGCTAGACAAATCCTCGGACCAGGATGAAAACCACCTGTGAATGTAATTGGTAAACTGGCACGGCGCATAACTCGATCAAATAGACGCATTAAATCCAAGTGACTGACCAAAGCCATATCCCCTTGTTTGCCAAAGCATACTCGCAATCGTTGAGCTTTGGTGGTGTTGGGAACAAAATCACCGATAAAGCTGGGAATGGGTGGTGCAGCCACAACCACATTATGACCGAAATCAGTGCCACAGACTCCACAATGAGAACAACCTTCAAAAGAGCAGTCAGGGACAATTGCGGCTTCTAGAGCGCGTTGGAGGTCTTCTTGTAGCCACTTTTTATCAATGCCAGTATCAATATGATCCCAAGGTAAGGGAGTATCCAAAGGTGAGAGGGTTTCTGGTTCTTTGTTGTCAGCAGCAAACAGATTCCATTCGCCATTTTCAACTTGACGGTATTTCCAGTCTAGACCGGCTTCGGTAATGGCTGTTTCCCAAGCTGTAAATGCTGCATCTACATTATCATACCAAGAATCCATACCTGCACCCAGTTCCCAAGCGCTACGTAACACTTTCCCCAGAGTGCGATCGCCTCTACCAATAAAGTCTTCCATGGCGGAGATGCGAAAATCCGTGAAATTTACTTTCACATTCTTCATTTTGCGAAACTCTTGTCGCAGGAGATTTTGCTTTCTCGCAAATTCCGTTGTGGAGACTGAATGCCATTGAAAGGGAGTATGGGGTTTGGGGGTAAAATTAGAAATGGTCAAGGTAAAGTTTAACGATCTTCGGCCTTTTTCCCAACATTCCTGTTTTAACCAGTTGACCGTTTCTACAATACCGATCACATCGGCATCTGTTTCACCGGGTAAACCAATCATAAAATACAACTTGATTTTATCCCAACCTTGTGACCAAGCTGTTTTTACACCTCGCAATAATTCTTCATTTGTCAAACCCTTATTAACAATATCCCGCATTCTTTGTGTACCCGCTTCCGGGGCAAAGGTCAACCCACCTTGGCGCGTACCTCCCAGGATATTAGCAATATTCTCATCAAATCTATCTACTCTTTGACTAGGTAAGGTTAAGGAAATATTGTCATTTTTTAAGCGATTTTTAATTTCCATCCCCACCGCTGGTAGGGCTAAATAATCAGAACAACTTAAAGACAACAGGGAAAACTCATTGTAACCAGTTTCCCGCATTCCCTTTTCTATAGCTTCTACTACTTTTTCCGGTTCGACATCCCTCGCTGGTCTAGTTAGCATTCCTGGTTGACAGAAGCGACAACCGCGAGTACAACCTCGACGAATTTCAATGGTGAGGCGATCATGGACTGTTTCTACATAAGGTACTAAGCCAATAGAATAGGCAGGAATGGGCGTAGCTACTCTTCTCAGGACTCTTTTGGGGACATCTGGACGCAGGGGATATACAGCCCCACCAATACCCATTTCATAGAACTGCGGCACATAGACACCAGGGATTTGTGCCAAGTCTAATAATAGTTCTTCTCGATTCCAGCCTGTTTTTTTCCCTTCTTCTAAAACCAAGCCTATTTCGGGAAGTAGTTCTTCACCATCTCCCAAAACGATGAAATCAAAGAAATCTGTATAAGGTTCGGGGTTAGATGTTGCTGTTTGTCCACCGGCAAAAATTAGCGGGTAATTTCCCTGTAACCGTTCTTCTCTAGTGACGGGAATTCCGGCTAAATCTAACATTTCTAAGATGTTAGTTGCGCCTAATTCGTAACTGAGACTAAAGCCTAAAATATCAAAGTCCGTTAACCACCGTTTAGATTCCACTGCAAACAGGGGTGTCTGCGTAGTGCGAAGTTTGGCGGCTAAATCCGCTCCGGGTAAGTACGCGCGATCGCATAATTGACGAGGTTGGGCATTCAAAATATTGTATAAGATGATATGCCCTAAATTTGATGCTCCTACCTCATACACTTCTGGATAGGTCAAAACCCAACGAATTGTTGCCGTATCCCAAGGCTTATGGACTGCTAAACGCTCATTACCCAGGTAACGAGCAGGTTTTAAAATATCCGATGTTATTAATTGTTCAACTAAAACAGCCACTTGCTATCTTCTAGCTACCATAAATTACAGCTAACCACTCTGATACTAGCATTAATTAGAGATTTTAACTTGAGTTCAATAATTTTATCTTGCAAATTTGGTGCTGCATGAATTATGTTTCGCGCAAAGGCGCAAAGAAGCAAAGGCGCAAAGTTTTAGGAATTATATTTAAATTATCATATAAGCTTTTATAAGTTTAAATTTGCATTTGGTTTGAAGATAACTTTTTTTCCTCACTTGGCTACAAGTTGGAAGTCTCTTTACTCAATCTTTATAGGTTGAGTGGGTTTATTTAAAGATTGTCATAAGTCAATGGTAAAGTGTACTTATATATACATTTTTTTTTAGCGAGTTAAAAAACAATCTACTTATGCCTTCTGAATGCAGATTAATCATCTGTCGCTATAGCAATACTATTGCTGAAGCTAGGAATGGAGGTGGTTTCAGTAAAATTTCTCTGTAGTTGTCAGCCCTGATTTTTACCTTTGTCGCTGATAAAAACAGAGTTACCGAATAACTGGTCTTGATTATTTAGTAGTGATCTAAATCACAGGGTCGAGAGGTATAAATCACCTTTTATACCGAACATTGTCTGAGATAATGACTAGTAACTGCAATTTGGTTTATTTGTTATGAAAACTCGATACGTGATTCGTCAGTTGGTAGAAAAAGCCCTGCATATCCGCAAGCTAACGCCAGAAATCGAAAATGAGATTAACTCAGAATTAACAAAGCTTGGTCATATCTCTGATGTTGACTATGAAGCTTTAGAATTACTAATGGCCGAGATGGATGCTGGTAGAGTACAGTTAGTTCCTACTTGGGGATAAGTCTCATCGCACTGGGCATCAACGCTGCTTACTAACATCCTATGTTGCTAGTATTACCTATGCAATTAAGTCTCTTTATGTTTCTTGTCCTTGTTGATATGCTTGCCACAGTTGATGAATAAATAAATTAAATTGTTGTTTAGCTCCTAAATCAGGCTCAAATTTGAGTTCTTTGGGAAAAAGTTGCCCTAAAAAAGCAATAACTTCTGTATCTAGAGCCGGTCTAAATAAATCTAATGGCCATAACAAATCAGATACATTTTGTAAATCCATCACAAGTGGTAATTCTTGGGTAGAGTTCACAAGCAGTAAAGGACGCACCCAGCACAATTGACGGGAAACCACGATTTCAATAACTTCTGCATAAAGATTTTGATGACTATAATCCAAGGACACAATTTGTCCTGGTTGAAATTTTGGGCTGATATCCATAACTATCTAGAGTAGGAACTATGTTGCAGTTTCCTTGATTTTAATAATTTCTGTTGCTAGTGAGGAGATAGAAGGCAAAGAAAAATTTTCTCTGTCCCATTATCAATGCAAATTTCTTTTATTTGTGTTATGATGCTTTAGGAAAAAACTTCTCAGCAACGCCAAAAGTATTTCCAGGTGAAACCGCGGCAGTGCAGAAGTAAATAACTGTTGAGCAAATGCCTAACAGGACTGTATTGTAGTAAATCAACAATAAAAGAGCAAAGAATCGTGTCAGTCGAAACCATTGAGAAGCGTTCTACATCCCGCAAGCTTGCGCCTCAGTATCGCGTCTTGCTTCATAATGATGATTATAATCCGATGGAGTATGTAGTACAGGTGCTAATGACTACTGTTAATAGCATCACCCAACCGCAAGCTGTTAGTATTATGATGGAAGCTCACCATAACGGGTTAGCTTTAGTAATTAGGTGCGCTCAAGAACACGCGGAGTTCTATTCTGAAACCCTCAATAATCATGGTTTAAGTAGTACGATTGAACCTGACGAATAGTCATTGGTCATTGGTCATTAGCAGTATATTGTTGACTAATGATAATTGACTAACTTTATGAAAATTAATCTCACTCAACTTACCCAATACCCCGTTCCTGTGAGGCTGGTTTGTTTTATACTGGCCTTACTATTTTTATGGCTACCCCTAGCTGTACCAATTTATTTGCTAGTTGAAGATACTAATTTAGAAAGTATTTTGACGCTGGTGATATTATATGTAGAGTTTATTTTTCTGCTGAATATTTGGGGTAAGCAAGTTTATCAACAACCAAAAATATTCAGCCATTATGGTTTAGAATTTACACGCCTGAATGGGGTGAATGTGTTGCAGGGGTTGGCTATTGGACTAACTACTGTTTTAGTTTTATTTGGTTTGGAAGGTGTACTAGGTTGGTTGGTATGGCAACAACCACAAGTATTTTTAGGGAGAATAATTTTAGAAGGTTTATTAGTTAGTTTGGGTGTGGGTTTTGCAGAGGAATTATTATTTCGGGGTTGGTTATTGGATGAGTTACAACGAGATTATAAATTAAATATCGCTCTCTGGATAGATGCAATTTTATTTGCTGTATCCCACTTTATTAAACCTTTGGAGGCAATTATTCACACTTTACCCCAGTTTCCGGCTTTGGTGCTGTTGGGGTTAACGCAGGTATGGGGAAAACGTTGGAAACGGGGACGTTTGGGTTTACCTATTGGTTTACATGGTGGGTTGGTTTGGGGTTATTATATCATTAATGTCGGGCAATTAACCCAATATTCGGGACAAGTTCCTGATTGGGTTACTGGTGTGAATAATAATCCTTTACAGGGAGTTATGGGGGTATTATTTATGGGTGGTTTGGCTTGGTGGATAGGTAATCAGCAAAAACCCGATTAAGAAAAAACTATGCGATTCAAAGTAGATGCGGTTTAATTCAAAATCATTAAAATTATCATCAAGGCTTGACAAAGCCAAAAGCCTATGTTATGAGTGGAAAAGTGTGCGCCCATATATATAGACTTTTCCAACACCAATATAATTATTTTCCTCTTTATCCTGAAAATCCTCAAATCCTGATTCTGACAATTTAAATTTTATTATGGCTTATTTTACCCCAGGGCAACTACTCAAAACTTTCACTTTTGAAGTTGTCACAACCAACGAGAAAGGAAGCATTATCAACCGACGCAACCACTCAGCAAATTACTTTGTGGAAGATTTGGGAAATGGGGTGATGTTGGAAATGGTGGAAATACCCGCAGGGACATTTTACATGGGTTCACCGGAAAATGAAGAGGGAAGAGAGGATTATGAAAGTCCCCAACATCAAGTTAATGTTCCCAGCTTCTTTATCGGTAAATATCCTTTGACTCAAGCACAATATCAAGCTATCATGAGAAACAACCCTGCTTACTTCAAAGGTAATAATCGTCCTGTTGAAAAAGTGAGTTGGAATGATGCAGTTAATTTTTGTCAAAAGTTAAGCCAAAAAACAGGTAAAAACTATAAGTTGCCCAGTGAGGCACAATGGGAGTATGCTTGTAGGGCGGGAACAACGACACCTTTTTATTTTGGTGAAAGTATTACCCCAGATTTGGTAAACTATGATGGTAACTATGCCTACGCTGCTGCACCAAAAGGACAATATCGAGGACAAACCACAGATATAGGAACTTTTCCCCCTAACGCTTTTGGTTTGTATGATATGCACGGTAATGTGATGGAATGGTGCGAAGATGATTGGCATGAAAATTATATAAATGCGCCTATAAATGGTAGTGCTTTGATTAGTCTAAGCAATCTGAATCTGCTGCGCGGTGGTTCGTGGGACGACCATCCTGGGAATTGCCGTTCTGCTTCTCGCGACGACTACAACCTCGCTTTCGGCAACGGCGCTATTGGTTTTCGGGTTGTATGTAGTGGTGCGGCGAGGACTTAGTTGCCCTTTATACTCTTGCTCTTTTGCCCTCTGCTCTTTTTTCTTTTTTCTCGTTCCCATACTCTGTATGGGAACGAATTCTAGAAGGCTCTGCCTTCAATAACAGCAGAGGCAGAGCCTCTGTGATAGCATTCCCAGTCAGAGACTGGGAACGAGATACCATCATTTTGATCAATAACTGTCCGTAAATATGCAACAGCTTTACTGACTTCGTTAGCATCTGTATGTTCTTGGACTAAAGTTTGGGCGATCGCATGAGCAATTTCCCACTGTTTATCTGTTAAACTCATAATTTAGTACATTCCTGATGGTGCTTGTCTACCACTGGGATAACGTAAAATAGCTGCAAGTTGTTCTAATTGTTCTTTTTGAATCAACCCTGAATGTGCAGCCTGAATTTGTTTTTGGATAAATTGCTGTAATTTATCTCCTATTAAATCATCGTTTTCACTCACTTGATAGGATGAATAACGCTGTTTTAAATTCTGTGGTTGATTGATTTTATCAATATTTACCGTCATTGTTCCCATACCAATCGGTTTACCACCACCAACTTTTAAAGCAATGGGATATTTTTTATCTTTTCAATAAATCTGCAACTGATAAAGGTTTTTCTTGATAACCGACGAAAGGCTTCAGATTCATGTTATTAGATTTCCTTTTTCCAAGATTCTACGGTTTGAGTAAATAAATCATGTACACCGTTTTTATCATCACCTAACCAAGTTAGTTTAACACCAAAATTTAAATCCATAGATTCAGTAATAGCAGATTCACTATACTGTTTATCTGAATTAGGAAAATTGTATTTTTCAGCTTCTTTACTGTCTAAGGATTCTCCTACTCCTAATATAGAATTGACAGCCCAAGGTTCTTTTTTGTTACCAAAAATGTGAATATTTCCGTTTTTAAGTTCACAATCAGGATATTGAATAACTGCTTGATTTAACTTGACCTTAACAGTACCCAAACCGCGAGATTTAGCAAAACCTAAGCCAAACCAACCATCGTTTAAATCTCGTAACACTAAACCTATTAAACCTAACTGTGCAAGAGTAAAGTTTTTTCATCTCCTACTGTTCTGACAATCCGTTCAGCATGAGCGCGAATTGCACCTTTTAAACTGCTTCCTGGTAAATATATTGTCCGTCCACCAGCATGATAGGTTTCCACAAATTCCATATCTGGTTTTGTGGGGTCTGCTCCTTCTTTTCCTGATTTGATAAGAATTGGTCCATCAGGAATAATAGTTAAATCTATAGTACAGTGATTGACAAATTTTTTGTGCATAATATTAGGTTGGGAATATGAAGTTAAGCAGCAGCTAAAACTAAATTATTTAGCTGTAATTCAGATTGTTGGAATACAAAATTAACAACAGCAAATAATTTATCTAGTTCTTGAATTGTGTAATAAGTGCTATTTTTGGTAAATATTTCATTTTCTAATTTACCAAATTGCCATGTTGCACCATTAGAGACAATGCTAAAAATAATGATTTGATATTCGCCATTTAATCTTTGCGCTGCGATCATTTCAGCTAAACATTGCGCCCAACCTGTTTCAAAGTTGTCTTGTTTGGCTTCAACTAAGATAAAGTATGGTTTGTCAAAAACGATTTTACCTAAAGGGGAACGTTTAGCTAAAATATATTCAGGAAATCCTGATAATTTTTCATCATAATTTAATGATTGATGACTCCATAAAACAAAGTGTTGACGGTAGGTTTTCCAAACTTCTTTGAGAACGGGATAAATGAGATTTTCACAGATAGCAAATTCTGAGTTATCAACAACAGCATCCCTCATCATTAATTCTAAATCTTCGCGGAAATAGTCGGGAATATTAAAAGCAATTTCGCTGATGAAATTAGCTTCTATATAGGTAACTTGAAATGCTTTGAGGACTTCACCGATGGTTTTGTAATTACTGAAAGCCATTTTTTACCTCTTTAAGATTGTGTTTGGGTTGCGGTTGTAGAATTATTGGGTATATTATCTCTCAAATGTTTGATGAATGCTTGAGTCCAAATATCTTTGAAATCTTTACCTTCTTGATAACTAGGTAATTTATCTCCTATTTTACTATTCGCGGTTCTAATTGGTTTCCACATATCTAATCCCCGCAAGGGGACTGAAACACATATTTAATTTCTATAGATGATAAATACCACTCAAGTTTCCACATATCTAATCCCCGCAAGGGGACTGAAACGCATCTTTTTAACCCTTGCCAACTTTAACTAAATGGTTCGTTGAAATCTTTTGTCGAAGTGAGTGAACTTTTGGATCATTTTTTCGTTGGAACACTCTAACAAAAAAAGTGGTTCTGTCTCAGACAAAACCACCTCCTCAAGCAAAAATCAAACTCAAATTAACGAGCTTGTCCGTGAGCAGAAGCCGCATCAATAGGCTTCATCAGATATAATTGTAATAACTGCCAACCATGAGATAGATAGATTGGAAGTTTTTGGAAGAATTGCAGGAATTTAGGCGTATTAGAGCTAGAAATTGCTGCCAATTTTTCGTTATTCTGGACGCAAACATCTAAACGCTCATAAAATACTGGATTTTCAACATCCAACATAACAGGGAAGACTCTACCAGCGGTTTCATTGGTCTTCTTAATTACATGAATATCATAATCTCGCGCATTCAATCCCAAGGAAGCGTAGAAATCCTTGCGTTGAATATCATTGAGATACATAGTTGCAAATACTGACAACAGGAAGAAGCGACTCCAGAGTTTTGCTCTCCAGTCATTCAACATTTGTGGCTGCGCTCTCATAACCGCATCAAAGAAATCACCGTGACGGTTTTCATCCTGACACCAGTTCTCAAAAAAGTTGAAAATTGGATAAATTTGATCTTCAGGATGGGCTTCTAAATGACGATAAATGGTGATATAGCGCCAATAACCAATCTTTTCAGAAAGATAGGTAGCGTAGAAGATAAATTTGGGCTTAAAGAACGTATAACTACGACTCTTAGTCAAAAACCCTAAATCTAAAGAAAGATTAAAGTCTGACATAGCTTTGTTCAAGAACCCAGCGTGACGGGCTTCATCCCGTGACATCAGGTTAAAGCCTTCAGCTAAAAGAGGGCTTTTATCCTTTAAACGCCGACCGAGTTCTTTGTATAACAAGAAGCCGGAAAACTCTGCTGTACAAGAACGTTCGAGAAATTCAACGAATAATTTGCGAGTTTCTCCGTCAATAGAGTCCCAAGATTGTTCAAACTGAGCATCCCGAACAAAGTGATGGCGGTTGTAGTCAATGCGGAATTCTGCAATAATAGCTTCTAATTCCTCTTCATTGACGGAAAGATCCATCCGCGCCATTTCATCGAAATCGGTTGTGTAAAACCTTGGTGTTAAAAGGGTTTCCTTGGCCGGGGACTTAATTCCAGAACGGATTTCGTCAAAGCCTGGTTTTCTGAGGGATTCTACCATGTTTTGATTTGCTCTTTTATCTTTCTTTTCTTGATGACACCAGAAAGCTGATTCTATGCTCTCACAAGGTGCAGGGAACAAAAATTATAATTTTGTATGAAATTCAGTGTAGCAATATCTAGCCCAAAAATCAGCAGATCAATGATTAATAGTTGCAAAAATCCACAAAAAACGATTTCCACTTGATTTAGGTCTGATGAGGATAATGGGTTTGATGCCGTCTTTGAGGAGCGAAACCTTAAATTAGCCAAAACCCAGGAAAATCATGTAAGCTGGGAAAATAACTGTTTGTCAGTTATAATTTCGCTTTCCTACAGTGCCAGCTAAAAAACCTGAATATATTAAACATATAGTTTGCAATACCTTGTCCAAATTAGAAAAAGCCTTGATTTGTAGGTTGGGTTGAAGCATGAAACCCAACCAATGCCTTGGGTTGCGCTGTCGCTTAACCCAACCTACAAGAAATGGACAAGGTATTGAGTTTGAAAACCTCGTATGTTCAATACCAACGAATTATCAAGCCATTATTGCTGGGGCTGGTAATATAGTCTGGGAAAATATCGCCAACAGTGATGTTTTATACTATAATGTTGAACATTCTGTACTGGTTACTCTGGTGGGACGTAATGTTTTTGTTATTGAACATGAAAAATCACAATCAGGATTACAGTATTTGGCTGCACAATGCAATTCTTAACTGTCCTGTAATTTCTGAATTATTGTTAGCTTAAAAGGATGTTAATTAATGCTCAACTTTTACTACAATTTCAACGCTGTCAGCGGCGACCTTTTTTAGATGTTCACGGTGATTATCTTCAGCGAGAGATTCCCAATGAGTTAGTGCTGAAGGTACAACAGGACAAAATTGCTCATCATCAGCGAATAGTCAAAAAGTTAAGTTACTATGAACCTGATTATCTGTCACGGGATTGGGAAGCAGGAGCAGCATCAACTCTAGAACTGATGCAGCAAGGGGTGAGTTATATTCGTCGTGGTGTAATATTAACTACCTACCGTGAAAAATATACTTTGCTGAGTCGCCCAGATTTACTGGTCAAACAGCCGGGAAAATCTCGGTTTGGGAATTGGAACTATGTCCCAGTTAATATTGAATTGGGTAAACGTCCCAAGCAAGAATATCAAGTAGTTATTGCTTTTCACGCCCAAGTTTTAGCCACGGTTCAGGATGTGATTCTCAGTAAAGCCGGGCTGATATTGCGGGATAAAGATAAAACTTATGTGGTGGATTTAGATAAATGGACACCACAAATGTTGGATATTTTAGGGGAATATATTCAAGTTATTGAGTCGGTGGAAGCACCGGAAATTTTTATTTCTCGGCAAAAATGTAGTCTTTGTCCTTGGTATAATTATTGTCATGCCAAAGCGAGATCTCAAGAACACCTTTCTCTGTTACCAGGTGTAACACCGATTCGCTATACTCAACTGCAAAATCTAGCTATTACTACTTTGGAAGCACTGGCACAGACCCATCCTAGCACTTTAGAAAACTTGACAGGATTTGATAGTAATGTAGCTGCTAAATTAGTTATTCAAGCCCAATCTGTATTCACCAAGCAACCCTTAATTCTTGCAGATTCCTTTTCTTTAGAATATCTAACTTTTACAGCCCCCATTGAACTTTATTTTGATATTGAAGCCCAGCCAGATTTAAATTTAAATTATCTTTTAGGTGTTTTAGTTGTGGATAGAGTCGCTAATACCGAACAATTTTATGCTTTTTTAGCGGAACAACCCGAACAAGAACCACTAATTTGGCAACAATTTCTGAATTTAGTGAATCAATATCCTCAAGCCCCAATTTATCATTTTTGTGCTTATGAAGTAGATACAGTCAAACGCCTTGGTAAATTGTATCGCACACCTTATGCCCAAATTCATCCCATCCTGAATCGGTTTATTGATATCTATGAACAATTAATTCAAAGTGTGGCTTTACCAATAGATAGTTATGCCTTAAAAACTATTGCTCGTTGGCTAGGATTTGAATGGCGTGAACAACAAGCCAATGGCGCTAAATGTATTTACTGGTATGATAAGTGGTTAGAAACAGGCGATCGCACCTTATTAGCAATCATTCAAGACTACAACGAAGATGACTGTCGCGCCACCCGTACTGTCAAAGATTGGCTAGTTAGCTTTTTTGAGGCTGAATCGGGTAATATTACCTTATAAAAAATTTTACTCCAGTTATTCTATGCCACGTCTCCCAAAACCTCGGAAACTATCCCTAATTCTCATCTTTATAATTCCACTAATTCTGATTGGTTTTCTGTTTAATAATTTCGCTTCTGCCTCTTCAATAATCAAAAGTATAGAATTTATTGGCCAAGCTACATTACCCACAGGTTTAATTTTCCAAAAAACCGAAGTTGGTGGGTTATCGGGAATAACTTATGATGTCAGAAATAACCTATATTATGCAATATCAGATGACAGAGGGCAAAAAGCAACACCTCGTTTTTATACTTTCACAATTGACCTCAGCAAAGGTAAATTAACCAACAACGATGTTATTCCCGTAGGTGTCACAAACTTATTAAATACCAGCAATCAACCATTCCCTCTCAATACCACTGATACAGAAGGAATTGCTATCACCAATCAAGATACCATATTTGTTTCCTCTGAAGGTGATGTAGACAAACTTATCAATCCCTTTATTAAAGAATTTGCACTCGCTTCTGGAAAAACAATTAGTACCCTACCCATACCAGATAAATTTTTGCCAGATTCCCAAAAGCAAAAAGGCATCCGTAACAACTTAGCCTTTGAAAGTCTCACCATTACACCTAATCAAAAATTCTTATTTACAGCCACCGAAAACGCCTTAATTCAAGATGGACCAGCGGCTAAATCCGGTGTTGGTACTTCCTCTCGAATTTTAGAATATAACCTCTTAACCAAGCAGCCAGAACGGGAATTTCTCTATCAAACAGAACCAGTTACACCTTTGTTTAATCCTACTGGTAAATTTGCCAGTGGCTTACCAGATTTACTAGCACTCAATAATCAAGGAAACTTTCTCAGTATAGAAAGAAGTTTCACCGGTTTGGGATTTACAGTTTTTCTATTTGAGATTTCCTTAGAAAACGCCACAGACATTCATAATTTTGACAGCATTGCCAAAGTTGACCCTGATAAAATCAAGCCAGTAGAGAAAAAACTCCTGTTAGATCTACGAACTTTAGATGTATCATTAGATAATATTGAGGGATTGACCTTGGGTGCAAAATTACCCGACGGACAACCATCACTAATTTTAATCAGCGACAATAATTTTAATGGACTACAACAAACCCAAATTTTAGCCTTTAAGCTGAAAATCGAATCTCCATTGACTAGATTATTACGCCGCTTAAAAATACCTAACTTTTAAAAATAATGGTTCTAAGTAAGTAGACGAAAATAAATCAAAGTAGATTAAGTAATGTAAAAAATCTGGAGATGATTTCGTAGTAAGGGCTTCAGCCCTCAAATGAGGAATAAATTCCTCTCTTTCTCCATGAGCAAATTCCCTGCAAAAATATTTTTTCTCAGACTACTTGACAAATAGAAAAAGACTAGGCATAATAGAGAGAGTGCAAGTTCAAACCGAACTCGAGGGACTGTAGTTCAATTGGTTAGAGCACCGCCCTGTCACGGCGGAAGTTGCGGGTTCGAGCCCCGTCAGTCCCGTTCTAAAATGCTGAATATTAAATAACGAGTTGATTAAAAATGCTCATACCTTTAATTTCAGTAGGTGTAATCATGATTTGTAAAAGAGAGAATCAACTGTGACCGTCAGAGTCCGCATAGCTCCGAGTCCTACGGGAAATTTACATATTGGTACAGCGAGAACGGCTGTATTTAATTATTTGTTTGCTCGTCACCATGATGGCAAGTTTATTTTAAGAATCGAAGATACAGATTTAGAGCGATCGCGTCCTGAATACACAGATAATATTCTAGCTGGACTCCGCTGGTTAGGATTGAATTGGGATGAAGGTCCATTTTTCCAATCTCAACGCCTCCATCTTTACAAGGAAGCGGTGCAAAAATTACTAGATCAAGGATTAGCTTACCGCTGCTACACCACATCTGAGGAATTAGATGCTTTGAGAGAAGGGCAAAAAGCCAGAGGAGAAGCACCCCGCTATGATAACCGTCACCGTCACCTCACCCCAGAACAAAGGGCTGAATTTGAAGCTCAAGGACGTTCTTCGGTAATTCGATTCCAAATCGCCGACAGCCGGGAAATTGTCTGGAATGATTTAGTGCGGGGGAAAATGAGTTGGCGTGGTAGCGATTTGGGTGGTGATATGGTCATTGCTCGCGCTGCTAGTGATGGTACAGGTCAACCACTATATAATTTTGTGGTGGTTGTGGATGACATTGATATGCAAATTAGTCATGTCATTCGTGGTGAAGACCATATCGCCAATACTGCTAAACAAATTTTGTTGTATGAAGCTTTGGGGGCGAAGATTCCCGAATTTGCTCATACACCTTTGATTTTGAATCAAGAAGGGCGCAAATTATCGAAGCGGGATGGAGTAACTTCCATTTGTGACTTTCAGGAAATGGGCTTTACTGCGGAAGGTTTAGTTAATTATATGACTTTGCTGGGATGGTCGCCAGCGGATTCCACCCAAGAAATATTCGATTTAGAATCAGCAGCTAAGGATTTTGGCTTTGAGCGGGTAAATAAAGCTGGTGCTAAGTTTGACTGGGATAAATTGGATTGGTTGAATAGCCAATATCTCCATAATATGCCAATTGAGCGACTCACAGATTTACTTATCCCTTATTGGGAAAAAGCGGGTTGTCAGTTTACAGGTGGGAGAGAACGGACTTGGTTAGAGCAGCTAGTGGCGTTAATTGCTGCTAGTTTGACTCGATTGGTGGATGCTGTGGAGATGACCAAAGTATTTTTTACTGATGGGGTAGAATTGACTGAAGAAGGCAGTCAACAACTACAGCAAGAAGGTGTCAAGACTGTACTGCAAGCAATTATTACAGCTTTAGAAAGTCAGCCAGAGTTGTCAGCAGATATTGCCCAAAGTATTATTAAGCAAGTTGTGAAATCGGAAAATGTGAAAAAAGGCTTAGTCATGCGATCGCTCAGAGCAGCATTAACAGGGGATGTACATGGACCAGACTTAATTCAATCTTGGTTACTACTTAATCAGATTGGTTTAGATAAAGCCCGTTTAAATCAAGCAATTAGCAGCAAGCCCTAAGTCATGGGTAATGGGTAGGAGTTCTCGTTAATTTTGAATTTTGAATTTCCTCCTGCGGTACTCAAGTCTTTTCTCCAAAGGAACTTGAGACCTAAGATTGATGTCTTTGAGGGTATTTAGGAATCTTCTCTAATTGCAATGTCAAAAACAGCTTTTCCTAGAGGAATCATAGTTGTACTCTGCCTTACAGCCGGGTTTAATCCAGTGGCTCATGCTCAAACAGCCTCGCCAATTTTTGGAGATGCGACTATTCAACATCCATTATCTTCAGATCCCCTGATATTGAGAGGAATGAGTGGTGGTGCAATACCGGGGAGCAAAATAGCAGGAAAAGCAGAAACACCACCAACAGGACCATGTAAAGGATTTATGGATGAAGCACCAGACCATACTGTGAAACTCACCAGTAAATTTGACTACCTGAAATTAGTAGTCCAAAGTCCTGCGGATACCACCATGATTGTTAAAGGACCCGGTGGAACTTGGTGCAATGATGATTTTGACGGTAAAAACCCTGGTATTGTTGGGGAATGGCTATCGGGTACTTATCAAATTTGGATTGGTTCTTACAAGGAAAATGAATCCCTACCTTATACCTTGAAAATTACGGAAGGTAAGTAAATCATTAGACATCTTGTGAGAATTAAATGTGCGTGACTTGAAACCCTTGTAGAGAAGTGACCTGGGTAGGGATTCTCGGCTCTACAATATTTTTCGGAGATGTCTAAGTAGGTTGGCGTTAAAAATTGGTAATTTCTGTACTAGGTTTTCACAAACACATTGCCAAAATTGATGTTTCCAGTCTGTATCCCAGCATTATGTTTAAATATGGGATTTGCTCCCGCAAGGATACGCAACGAGTGGGGTTAAGTATTATTTGGAGTTAATCGCTAAAAAACGAGATGAGTTACTTTCGGTTATTGAGTCTCAAGGTGATGTGGGAAAGCAGTTGATTCTGTTTTGAGTGGGGGATTATACTAATGATGAGCGTTGAGGAAAGAGTATAGTCAGGGAAAAATGCCATACTGCTCTCTCAACTCCAGTACATAAGCAGTATTATACTTTTTTGTCAAAGCGGAACTTCATATTAACATAACCAACAATCATATCAATGATCTTTGGTTGCTCATCATAATTACTTCCAGTATTTTGAAAAACTACGTCTGCATGAATTTGTAATGGACTAATGTATTTTTGGTATCCAGTCCGCACGTCCTTCTTGTAGCGAGTTAATACTTCCTCCGTAGTTCTTCCCCTTTCTAGTCCATCTCTACTGATTCTTCGATCTAAACAGATATCATCAGGGCTGCTGACCCAAACTTTAAGGTCTAATTGTTCCTTTAACCATTCATTGTAGAAGACAAAGATACCTTCAACAATAATCAAAGAATTTGGTTTACATACTTTTTCACCATTTACTTGATGTGTTTCAAAATCATAAGTTGGGATGCTAACCTCTCGTCCATTTTTTAGTACAGCGAGATGAGCTATAGCTTGATCGTAGTTTATTGAATTTGGATTATCATGTCTATGCTCTAAAGATGAAACAAAAGAGATATCTTTGTAATAACTATCAAGATCAAATACTGTGACTTTATCTTGTCTTACTCTACTTATTTTCTGAGCCAACCAAGTTTTTCCAGAACAGCTTGGACCTGAAATTCCAACCACGATGCTTTTGAAAGTCCCAGAGTTTTCTCTTTGTGCATCGTTGGTAATAACATTTATGATTTGGGATGCAACATACTCAAGCCCTTGGTTAGTAGAAACAGCAAGTTTATCAGCTAATAAAGGGACTCTATCTCGGACTTCTTGGAGAGAAATGTTATGTAGTATTGGTAAGATAACTTTATCATTATCATCTTCACGAGAAACTAGTACATCTAGCTCTCGTTGAGTCCAAGGTCTGGAAAAGAAGTTGGGGCTAAGAATAATTACTCCAAATCTCGATTCTTTCAAGCCTCTCTCAATATTCCTACGTAAGCTATCCCCTAATTGCAGAACGAGTACATCAACCCATACATTTAAACCATGTTCTTTCAAAAAATTTGCAAGAGGTAATACTACCTCTTCTTTGTCGTCACTTGCGTGTGATATGAAAACGTCGTACTTCATGTTCAATCTCTTCTTGCAGGGTGGCAATGTACTTTGAAATCAAGCCTCTACACAATTCTATTTAGTTGATATCATGTTTGGGAAATTATAGCAATCCTAATTGAAGCACGAGAAAATACGATTTACAAGATTAGGGAAAACCTAGATTTGTAGGGGTTTAGCACAGTCTACTATATTTTAAACGATGATTAGTTACAAGATCAGCGATGACACTATCACCCAGCAAGAAAAATCTCTCTAAAACTCTTACCTTCGCTTCTTCGCTTCTTCGTGGTTCATTTTCCGTAACCCCTGCGTTGTATTAAGTTTTGAAGCATAAATAATATAAATGAATTTGGTGATCCTGTGCAGTCCAGCATAAAATTAGTAATAGAGATAGCAAAATATAAATTAGCCCCAAATCCTTACTGGGTCTGATTTTGGGAATATTTAACTTTTAATTTTTAATTTTTAATTGGTATTAGTATGAGAATTAGGTTAAATTTAATTAAGATTCTAGACAAACTTCATGAATCTGCCATAAGCAAACCGACGTTTTATGGCTCAAACTACAAAATGGATTTATAAACATCCGTTACAAAAGCAGTCATATTAGTATCTAAAGGCAAATTAAAGATGAAATTCTCCTGGAGAGTCGTAGCACTTTGGTCAGTGCTGGCTTTGGTAATCGGCTTTTTCTTCTGGCAAGGGGCTTTTGCAGGCGCTCCTGCGGACACAGGCAAAAATGCCGCCAATACCCGTATGACCTATGGGCGCTTTTTGGAATATTTGGATGCAAATCGTGTTACCAATGTGGATCTATACGATGGTGGTAGAACCGCAATTATCGAAGCTAATGACCAAGACATCGAAAATCGCACCCAACGCTGGCGGGTAGATTTGCCCGTGAATGCTCCTGAATTAATTCAAAAGCTCAAAGAAAAGCAAGTCAGTTTTGATGCCCATCCCATCCGCAATGATGGGGCAATCTGGGGACTTTTGGGTAATTTAATTTTCCCAGTTTTATTGATTACTGGCTTGTTCTTTTTGTTCCGTCGTTCTAATAATCTTCCCGGTGGTCCTGGACAAGCGATGAATTTCGGCAAGTCCCGCGCTCGTTTCCAAATGGAAGCGAAAACAGGGGTGAAGTTTGACGACGTGGCCGGAATTGAAGAAGCTAAGGAAGAATTACAAGAAGTTGTTACCTTCCTCAAACAACCTGAGAAATTTACTGCTGTGGGCGCTCGCATTCCCAAGGGTGTGCTGTTGGTTGGACCTCCAGGAACTGGTAAAACTTTACTGGCAAAAGCCATTGCGGGTGAAGCTGGTGTACCTTTCTTCTCTATCTCTGGTTCGGAATTTGTGGAAATGTTTGTGGGTGTGGGTGCTTCCCGTGTCCGTGACTTGTTTAAGAAAGCGAAAGATAACGCTCCCTGTATTATCTTTATTGATGAAATTGACGCGGTGGGTCGTCAACGGGGTGCTGGTATTGGTGGTGGGAATGATGAACGGGAACAAACCCTCAACCAATTATTAACAGAAATGGACGGGTTTGAAGGCAATACTGGCATTATTATTATTGCTGCTACTAACCGTCCTGATGTCCTAGATGCCGCTTTATTACGTCCTGGTCGTTTTGATAGACAAGTAACTGTAGATGCACCGGATATTAAAGGCCGTTTGGAAGTATTACAAGTTCATGCTAGAAATAAGAAATTAGATTCTAGCGTATCTTTGGAAGCGATCGCTCGCCGGACTCCTGGATTTACCGGTGCAGATTTAGCTAACCTCCTCAACGAAGCCGCGATTCTCACAGCGAGAAGACGCAAGGAAGGCATCACTTTACTAGAAATTGATGATGCTGTTGATCGGGTAGTTGCTGGTATGGAAGGTACTCCCCTGGTGGATAGCAAGAGTAAGCGTCTGATTGCTTACCATGAAATCGGCCATGCTTTGGTCGGGACTTTACTCAAAGACCATGACCCTGTACAAAAGGTGACTCTGATTCCCAGAGGACAAGCCCAGGGTTTAACTTGGTTTATGCCTAATGAAGAACAAGGTTTAATTAGCCGTTCTCAGCTAAAGGCTAGAATTACAGGGGCTTTAGGTGGTCGGGCTGCTGAAGAGGTAATTTTTGGAGCAGCAGAAGTTACAACTGGTGCTGGTGGAGATTTACAGCAGTTATCAGGAATGGCTCGACAAATGGTAACACGGTTCGGAATGTCTGATTTAGGTCCTTTATCTCTGGAAAGCCAGCAGGGTGAAGTGTTCCTCGGTCGTGACTGGACAACCCGTTCTGAGTATTCCGAAGCGATCGCTTGTCGCATTGATGCCCAAGTGAGAATGATTGTGGAAGAATGCTATAGCAACGCTAAGAATATCATGCGTGATCATCGTAGTCTCGCAGACCGTTTGGTTGATTTGTTGATTGAGAAAGAAACCATTAATGGTGACGAACTGCGGCAAATTGTGGCTGAGTACGCGGAAGTACCTGATAAGTCTCAGTTTGCCCCCATGCTGTAAGGGTTGATTTTGCATCAATCATATCCCCGACTTCTTCAAGAAGTCGGGGATCTTGTCGTTTTATTATTATTGCAAGATAGTTCTTCCTTATCAATTTCATGATAACATTTTTAAAATTGTTTGTCAATACCATAAATCTCTTTTTTGGGTTGGCGTTTTTGCGCTTTTTGGCGAAACATGATGGGGTGATTATATTAATGGGGAGTAAGCCAGGAAGCCAGGGAATAAATTCCCTGTCTTATAGCTAAAGTCGGTTAAGACCGACTAGTGGTCTGTCAATTTTCTATTTACAGCATATTTCGCTCTAATGAGGTACAAACTTGAATTATGAAACTCTTGTAGTGCGGGCATACTTCGACCCTTCGATAGGCTCAGGGCATCGCAAGCTCAGTACAAGTCTTGCCCGCTGGATATGTACCTCATAACACCGGAAAGTGCTGTATGGATGAGGTTTAGAGTTAATAGCCTCTCTATTTTCCCTCAATCTCACAATTTTTAGCTGGACAAACCACTAGTACCGCAGGGCGGAAGTCAAAAGTCAAAAGTCAAAACTAATATACAGTAGGCTTTTTGGCGATTGAATATGGTTGCTTTATTTACGCCGTGATGTACTAGGTAGATAAATTACCAACTAGTTAAATAGGAAGTTACTACCAAACAAATTAACATTCACATCAGCGTTAGTGAAACCATTTGTACTTGATAAAGTAATCAATAACTGTCCTGTGCCAAAACCAGTATTAGCAGCAATACCATCACCAATTCGGACTTCTGTATTTGCACCCAATGTAACCACATCAAGATTGGCAATACCTGTAAAATTCAGTTTATCGCCACCGCCACCGACACCGCGCACAAACTGATAAACTGTGTCTGTACCATCACCAGAAGCATAGTTAACATTATCCACAGCATTATCATTTAAACCTAAATACAGGATATCGTTACCTAAACCACCATTGAAGGTATCACTATTTGCGCCACCGATGAGGATATCGTTACCACTAGTTCCTGTCAGAGTCAGACTAGAAGGATTACCGATTTTACCATCACTATTAGCATCTATACCAAAAACAGTTTCTTTAGCCAAACCATCAGCAGAATTTAATGCGTATTGTCCTTCGGAAGAAACCCAATTCCAGTTACTATCTAAATGCCAGATATGCAGGAAGTTTCCATCAGTATTTTTCCAAAGAACTTGATTATCGCCATTAACGTTTTCTGCGGCTATAGTTTGCCATCCTGAGTAGATATCTTGGTAGATTGGTTGTCCACCATTTTTGATAGCGGTTGGGTTAGCTGTTCCAATTTGGGTAAAGTATTTGTTGGTGGCATCTTTGAGAAAGGTGGTATTACCGCTTGCTTCTATAATGGCATAGCCAATTTTGCCATCACCATTAGCATCTATACCAAATTTAGTTTCTTGAGTTAAAGAATCAGCCGAACTTAGTGCGTATTGTCCTTCACCAGAAAGCAAATTCCAGTTACTATCTAAATGCCAGATATGTAAGAAGTTTCCAGAAATGTTTTTCCAAAGAACTTGATTATCTCCATTGACGGTTTCTGCGGCTAAAGTTTGCCATCCTGTGTAGATATCTTGGAAGATTTGTTGTCCACCATTTTTGATAGCAATTGGGGTATTTGTGCCGATTTGGGTAAAGTATTTGTTGGTGGCATCTTTAACAAATTTGGTATTACCTGCTGATTCAATTGCGGTGTAACCACTGCCAATAACACCATCACCATTTGCATCTATGCCAAATTTAGTTTCTTGGGTTAAAGCATCAGCAGAATTTAATGCGAATTGTCCTTCAGAAGAAACCCAATTCCAGTTACTATCTAAATGCCAGATATGCAGGAAGTTTCCAGCCACATTTTTCCAAAGAACTTGATTGACTCCACTGACGGTTTCTGCTACTAGATTAACTACACTGACAGTTTCTGCGGCTAGAGTTTGCCATCCTGGATAGATATTTTGGGAGATTTGTTGTCCACCATTTTTAATAGCAATTGGGGTATTTATTCCGATTTGGGTAAAGTATTTATTGGCTGCATCTTTCAGAAAGGTGATATTACCTGCTGATTCTATAATTGCATAGCCAATAATACCATCACCATTTGCATCTATGCCAAAATTAGTTTCTTGAGTTAAAGCATCAGCAGAACTTAGTGCGTATTGTCCTTCAGAAGAAACCCAATTCCAGTTACTATCTAAATGCCAGATATGCAGGAAGTTTCCATCAGTATTTTTCCACAGAACTTGATTATCGCCATTAACGGTTTCTGTGGCTATAGTTTGCCATCCTGAACCGTAGATATCTTGGGAGATTTGTTGTCCACCATTTTTGATAGCGACTGGGGTATTTGTTCCAATTTGGGTAAAGTAGTTGTTGGATTCGTCTTTGACTAGTTTAGTATTACCTACTGATTCAATCGCAATATATTCAGGTAAATTGCTAATATTAATAGCTAATTGTTTTTCATAACTTAACCCCCCTTGGTCTGTGGTTTTGACTCTAATGCTATAACTATTTTTGGTTTCAAAGTCGAAAACTGCATTGGTTTTGAGTTGATTACCAACTATGGTAAATGATGCGTTATCGGTTGAACCTGTACCAGTAACTAGACTGTAGGTGAAGGTATTACCTGTATCCGGGTCAATAGTGATGAAAGAGCCAAGGACTGTGTTAGCTGCTACATTTTCATTTATGTTGGTAGGACTGGTAAGATTCAGCAGGACTGAGAGATTATTTTCATTTGCAGTTACCAAGTCCAGTTTTCCGTCGCCGTTGAAGTCTCCTCCAGTTGCATTAGTGGAATTAGCCCCCACAGTCAATGCAGTGGGACTACTGAAGCTGCCTGTACCTGTTCCCAACAGCAGTGAGATGTTATTGCTGCCAGACACTGCCAAGTCCAGTTTTCCGTCGCCGTTAAAGTCTGCTACTGTAACCCCTCCGGGATTAACTCCCAGAGCAAAATTGGTGGCAGTACCGAAGCTGCCTGTGCCTGTTCCTAATAGAATTGAGATGTTGTTGTCGTAATAGTTAGTCGTTACCAAGTCCAGTTTTCCGTCTTCGTTAAAATCTCCTACAGCAATGCTATAGGGACTAGCCCCTACAGCAAAGTTAGTGGCAGTACCGAAGCTGCCTGTGCCTGTTCCTAATAAAATTGAGACGTTATTAAAGCCCGGATTTGCGTTCGTCACTGCTAAATCCAGTTTTCCGTCGCCGTTAAAGTCGGCTACTGTAACTCCTAGGGGATTAACTCCCACACCAAAGTTAGTGGCAGTACCGAAGCTGCCCGTGCCTGTTCCCAACAAGACTGAGACATTTGCACTGTTAACGTTCGCCACTGCCAAGTCCAGTTTTCCGTCGCCGTTAAAGTCTCCTACTGTAACTCCTAGGGGATTAGCCCCCACAGCAACGTTAGTGGCAGTACCGAAGCCGCCTGTGCCTGTTCCCAGCAAGACTGAGATGTTACTATTGGCAGAACTAAACTGATTTAAGTTTGTTACTGCTAAGTCCAGTTTTCCATCACCGTTGAAGTCCCCCGTTGCGATGAAACCAGGATTAACCCCCACAGCAAAAGTAGTGGCAGTACCAAAGCTGCCTGTGCCTGTTCCCAAAAGAACTGAAACATTGTTGTTGACATAGCTTGCTATTGCCAAGTCCAGTTTTCCGTCGCTGTTAAAGTCTCCTACCTTTACGAAATGGGGATTAGTCACCCCAGGAATGTTAGTAGCTGTGGTGAAAGCGACATTAAATAATAAGTTGGTGGGTGCTTGGTTTGGTATAGTCGAGTCACTTACATCAATAATCTTTAACCCACCTTCACGATCAGCTACATAAGCGTAATTACCTACTACCTGCACACCCACAGGCTGGTCAGAAGTATCATAATTCCCCTTGAGAGTTGGAGTTAAAGGGTTACTGATGTCGATTATTCGCAGTCCATAATAATCAGCAACATAAGCATAGTTGCCTACTACTTGTACACCTCTAGCCTCGCCCGAAGTATCATAATTCCCCTTGAAGGTGGGGGCTGTCGGGTTGCTGATGTCGATTATTTGCAGTCCTGAATCAGCATCAGCTACATAGACGTAGTTATCTACTACTTGCACATCAAAAGCAGTGCCAGAAGTATTATAATTACCCTTGAGAGTTGGGGTTGTTGGGTTGGTGATGTCTATGATTTGCAGTCCTGAAGACAAATCAGCTACATAAGCGTAGTTTCCTACTACTTGCACGCCTTTAGCCAAGCCAGAAGTATTATAATTGCCCTTGAAGGTAGGGGCTGTCGGGTTACTTATGTCGATTATTTGCAGTCCTGAAGTCCAATCACCTACATAGGCGTGGTTACCTACTACTTGCACACTTATAGCAAAGCCGGAAGTATCATAATTCCCCTTGAAGGTGGGGGTTGTCGGGTTACTTATGTCGATTATTTGCAGTCCTGAATAACCATCAGCAACATAAGCGTAGTTACCTACTATTTGCACGCCTCTAGCCTCACCAGAAGTATCATAATTGCTCTTGAGGGTGGGGGTTTTCGGGTTGCTAATGTCGATGATTTGCAGTCCTGACCTTTCATCAGCTACATAAGCGTAGTTACCCACTACTTGCACTCCCTCAGCATAGTTAGAAATATTATAATTGTCGTTGAGGGTGGGGATTGTTGGATTGCTGATGTCGATGATTTGCAGTCCTGAATCACCATCCGCTACATAAGCGTAGTTACCTACTACTTGCACATCTCTAGCATAGTGAGAAGTATCATAATTGCCCTTGAGGATGGGGATTGTTGGATTGCTGATGTCGATGATTTGCAGTCCTGAATTACCATCTGCTACATAAGCGTAGTTGCCCACTATTTGCACACCTAAAGCCTCGCCCGAAGTATTATAATTGCCCTTGAAGGTGGGGGTTGTCGGGTTGCTGATGTCGATGATTTGCAGTCCTGAATTACCATCTGCTACATAAGCGTAGTTGCCCACTATTTGCACACCTAAAGCCTCGCCCGAAGTATCATAATTGCCCTTGAAGGTGGGGGTTGTCGGATTGCTGATGTCGATGATTTGCAATCCTGAATTACCAGTAGCCAGATAGGCATAGTTACCTGCTATTTGCACATCTTTAGCCCCGCCTGAAGTATTATAATAGCCCTTGAGGGTTGGGTTTGTGGGGTTGCTGATGTCTATTATTAAGAGTTGACTATCATCAGCTAAATAAGCGTAGTTTCCTACTACTTGCACACCTCTAGACGCGCCCGAAGTATTATAATTGCTCTTGAGGGTTGGGTTTGTGGGGTTGCTGATGTCGATTATTTGCAGTCCTGAAGAAAAATCAGCTACATAAGCGTAGTTACCTACTACTTGCACAGCTTTAGCACCATAAGATAACCAAGAAGAAAAAATACTATCAAGCTTGTTGTAACTTCCCTTAACAATAGGTTGGGCAGGGTTGCTAATATCAATAATATCCAACGTATCCCCTACTGCGTAGGCATAGTTACCCACCACTGTCACAGCCAAGGCATAGCTTAAAAAGTCCCATTCTCCCACTAACGTAAGTGCAAATACTCCCTGATAGGTGTTGAGGGTGTCTGCACGAAAAACAATATCCGACAAATAATGTAGAGACGTTCCATGGAACGTCTCTACATCTGTAACGGGAATATTAACCTCTAACTCCCAATTTCCCCCTAAAGCTGCATTTCCCGTTTTTGTGGCTGACGCGCTAATGGTTGCGTTGGTAATCTCATGTAACTTGCGAATAAATTCTTCCCCAGCATCCCCCGCAGCGACATTACAGCCATAGAGTAAAATGTTCTCGCTTTGCCAACGCGGCAATAAATCAGCATATTTACTGATATTATCTAAATTCAGTTGACCATTGCCTAAATACAAACATCCTGGAGAACCGTGGGAAACGATGTGAATGGTGGTTATTTGGGGATGTTGTTGTAAAAAGTCCGTAATTTCCTCAATTCCGTTTTGATTTGGGGAAAGAATCACCGCTTCTACACCCTCTACAATTCCTGTTTGTAGGGTCTGATAGTCGAAAACGGAGGCATCAATAAAAACAATAGTTGTCGCGGTTTGACGGAGAAAAGAGTTGCTAAACATATTTTTTTCCTTTTCACTTGGTAACTAAGCTTTCATACCCGCCCTGGAACTGAAGTTCCAGGCTAATAGCTAAAGTACGTTGAAACGTACTCTGATGACATCGAAATCAAAAATTATCCTATTTCTCGAATAAATACCGCTAAAATAGTCGGTTTTAACCGACTTGAGCTATTAGACAGGGAATTAATTCCCTGGCTCAAGTCTCTGATGACATCGAAATCAAAAATTATCCTATTTCTCGAATAAATACCGACAGAATAGTCTGTTTCAACCGACTTGAGCTATTAGACAGGGAATTAATTCCCTGGCTGGGAGGTACTTGACACTGTTGAGCAGTGGTAAACCTTTACAAATTCTTATCCAAACAGGTTAAATATGTATATGATGGTAAGATGTGTTATTTATAAACACAACCGTGATCTTTAAGTTATAAATAATCTTTTTGTGACACACACTTAGAGTCACGTATATGACATATATGCAATTGGAAAGTTATACTCAACACGGCTTAATTATTTGATTCTCCCGGTAGGGGTTTAGCAATGCTTAATGGTGTCAACTTAACGTAAAACCCATGATTTTGAATCAATCAGATCCCCGACTTCTTTAAGAAGTCGGGGATCTTGTCGTTTTATTATTGCAAGATAGTTCTTCCTTATCAATCTCATGATAACATCTCTGGGTCAGGATGTGTGTATACCGTAGGTCTTTCTTGTAAAAATTACCCAGTCCCCTACTGTGGTTGCCGCATATACCTTTCCTGTCCTTGGGCATTATAGATAAATACAGGAAGTTGAGCATTTTGACTAATGGCTGTGAGAGCATATTTCAAGCTTTGGAAATGACTTTGTATTTGTGGATTATTGGCTTGAAATAATCGGTCATATTCAGGAGTTAAGCGGACACTAATTTTCTGATTCTTGATAGTAAAAGTACAAATCTTAATGGTATTGGTACAAGTGCTATTGAGTTCAGCGCGAGTTTGAGTTAAATCACCATAGAGTTGGAATTGTTCTTGTGCCTGTTTTAGAGATGCTGTATAGGTTTCAATCAGGGGTTCAGCTTGATTGAAATAGGAAGTATCTTGATCCACTTGTTTAGCACTTTGTACAGCCTGTTCCCAGGACTTGACTGCTCCTTGCCATTGATTTTGATTACTATAGGCTTGAGCTTGATTAGCGGCTTTTATAGCTTGTTGATAGGATGTGGCTGCTAATTGTTCTTTTTTAGCGCGATCGCGGGCTACAATAATTTTTGGTTGGTATTCTGCTAATAGCTTGCGGGCATTCTCAGTTTCCAAACTATCTATAGGGATAATCTTTAAGGTATTAATTGCTGTCTGGAAATCAGATTCTACCTTTTGCCATTCGGATGCAGATTTAGCAGTGACTTGGCGTTTAGTAGCGTTTTCTCCTAAAGTTTTGGCATTGGCAATTTTTTGTACCCATGTTTCCTCTTTAAGCAACTGATCATTAACAGTTTTTAGAGTATTTTGATAATTTGATAAATTAGCTGTTACTAATCCATAGAGTTCATGACTTGGCTTAATTATCTCTAATGAGGTAATTGCCTCTCTCCACAACTTTTGTCTATTGCGTAACTCATCTAAACTCTGAGGAGGAGTTTGAGTTTTTTTCTGGGCTGAAGATCCTATTTGTAAGGCTTTTAGCACCTGGTTGATTTTTGTTGACTGTTCAGAAAAACTATTAACCAATACCTGAGAGTCTTGATAACGGGGAGACCACTCAGGAATTTCTTGCAAATCTGCAACTACTTTATCTAGTTGTTGTTGCATTGTTAATAAGTCTTTTTGTGATTTTGTCCGTTTGATCTGCTGCTGATACTCACTTTTAAATTGCTGTGCTGTTTGTAATTCTTTACATTCAAAAATTACACAACCACGATGGAGAACGAAAGCACCACTACTGGCAAGGAGGGCGATAACTACAGCCGTACCAATCATTATTGGTACGGGGGGAAGTGATAGTGATAATTGTCTTTTTCTGGGTTTGTCTGCGATATTCGCAAAAGGAGGAAACTTTTCTTCAATGTCTTCAATTTTCTCGACTTCGTTTTCATCCAGAGATAAATGTGAATCTGGTAGTAAATAATCTGAGAAAGATTCTTTGGAACTGGGAAGAAATGAATCAGTAATGGGTTCGTCTTCGGTTTCTGTAATTGGAGATGATGGTGTTTGAAGATCAGCAGAAATAAAGAGACTGTCTCTCTCATTTTCTATTTTCACTGTTTCTCTTTCTCTGTCTACTGTAGGACTTGGAAATTCATCCTCAGTTTCTTGTTCTGAATCTATACTGGGAATTTGAAAATCTAGGAAATATTGAGCATAGGGACGCTTTTCTCCAGCAATTCTCAAGAAAAATTGTACCCGTTGAGTTTGGTAGTTGAATTGCCATTGCAGTGCTTGTTCTAACACCTCAAAAACTCGCTGTGTGTCAACTAACACATCGGCAGGATGTTGAGTTAAAATCATCAATTCATCATTTCTGATGGCGCATTTGACCTGGAAATCCTGACTATCAAGCAGTTGAGCCACTAATTTTTCCTGCAAGATATCGCTTAAAACTTGTAGATATTGTTGTTGAACTGTTGCTTCCATAAAGCGTTACTGCCACTCTTTCTATATAGTTTTGATTATCAAGGGGACTGGGAATTTAGGATTAGAGACTAGTAGTTCGTCAAATTTATTTTGACGGGTTTTTGGTAGTGCGGGCCGAAAAGCCCGCGTGAGCGAGACGCTCACACTACAGTCCATCATTTTTATCTTGACAAACTACTAGTTTTACATCCAATAGAATCAGTTTCTAGCAGAAGGTTACATTTGTCACGAAGAATACAGTCAAGGGTGATAATTTAGACTTCTATTTTTTTATACAGCTAGATTATAAATTAGACAATCCAATGACAAAATAAATTTTCAGTTAAGCAAAACCAAATTCTATAATTTTCGGTATTGGGCAAAATATCAGATAGCATCTAAGAAAGCGCGTTAGACTTGTCAATACAAGGTGTGTCTCAATGGATTTATTGGAGTATCAAGTTAAAGAATGGTTTGGTAAAATCGGGATTCCGGTCTTACCATCTCAAAGAATAGACCATCCCACAGATTTAAAACGGTTAAAGATTCGTTATCCGGTTGTTCTAAAGTCTCAGGTACAAGCAGGGGAAAGGGAAAAAGCTGGTGGAGTTAGGATTGTAGAAACTACGATTGATGCGATCGCGGCTGCACAGAATATATTTAATTTACCAATTTGGGGACAATTGCCGGAGGTTTTACTGGCAGAATCGAAGTATGATGCCCAGGAGGAATTTTATCTAGCTGTAGTTTTAGATACTGCGCTGTGTCGTCCCGTTTTATTGGGTTGCACAGAAGCCAATATTGACTGGGAGACAGCAGGGGAAAAAATTCAGCACGTGGTGGTAGAACAGGAATTTTCGCCATTTTATGCCAGACGACTGGCTTTGAAAATGGGTTTGCAGGGTGAGTTGATGCAAACTGTGAGCGATATTGTCGAGAAGTTGTACCAGTTATTTGTGCAAAAGGATTTGGATTTGGTGGAGATTCATCCTCTGGGTGTGAACTCTGCTGGTCAAGTGATGGCGCTCAATGGTAAGGTTAGGGTGAATAAACAAGCTATTAATCGTCATCCTGAAATAGCTGAAATGGCTACGAAACTGGTTGGTCTTCTTCATGGTAATAAAAAAGGGAGCGGCTTGTTGAGTAGCTGGGATGGGATAGAAATGCCAGGTAAGATTTGTATATTAGGTAATGGGAAAGGTTCTGTGTTAACAACTTTGGATGAGGTTGTTAATGCTCATGGTAAGCCTGGTAAATGTGTCAATTTGCGCCATTCTTTTATGAGTGATACTAAACTGACAACTTTTGGCGATCGCCTGATTAGCAGTTTAACAAGTTTGGCCAGTGATGTGAATGGTCAAGTTATTTTAGTCAACTTTTTGGGGACTATTCCTCAAGTTGACCAACTCCCCGAAATTATTACCAAATTCCTCCATTTGGACAGAATTGAAATTACATCTCAAATGTCATCTTCCAATGGAAATAAAAATCAGCAACCATTAAATTTACCCTATTTAGTCCTCCGTTTGGCAGGTTCTGAATTTAATCATGTTAGAGAAAATTTAGTTCCACTACAAACCTCTAATCAATCGCTGATAGTTGTAGAAAATTTAGATGAAGCAGTTAAGGAAGCAGTTCGTTTAGCTAAGTTATCTGTGCAGAAAAAAGGGAATAGGTAAAAAGCAAGATTTTTACCAATTACAACGAACAACTGTACGGGCGAAGCATTTGGAGAACTATTTTTGGCAATGACCGATAATTTATCTTCCAAATGCTTCGCCCCTACTAACAACGAACAACTGACAACTAACAAAATATGAATTTAACAACAGAAAGTAAAGTTTTAATTCAGGGATTTTGTGAATTTATCTCAGCAACTCATATTGCTCAAATGCAGGCTTATGGCACAAATTTAGTAGCTGGTGTTAATCCTGGGTATGGTGGAAAACAAATATATAATCTACCAGTGTTTGATTTGGTAGAGGAGGTTGTGGCCAAATTTGGACAGATTGACACCACAATCATTTGTGTTCAACCTTATCAGGTTTTGGATGCAGCATTAGAAGCGATCGCCTCTAATATCCCCCAAATCATCATTACCACCGCTGGTGTCCCACCGCTGGATATGGTACAACTCCTTCGCAAAACAGAAGCTGGTGAGACTTTAATTATTGGCCCCAATAGTCCAGGAATTATCGTTCCTGGGAAAATTCTCCTGGGGACTCACGAACGCGAATTTTATATCCCTGGTTCTGTGGGAATTGTTAGCCGTAGCAGTACACTTACCTATGAAGTCGCTTGGGAATTAACAAAAGCGGGTTTGGGGCAATCAATTGGTGTTAGTATTGGTAGTGATGCGATTGTTGGTTCTTCATTCCTGCAATGGTTGCAAATTCTTGATGAAGATGAGACCACAGAAGCAATTGTTTTAATCGGACAACCTGGTGGAGAAAGCGAAGAAGCAGCAGCACAATATATTACAGAAGCAATTGATAAACCTGTAGTTGCCTATATTGCTGGTAGACACGCACCAACGACACAAAATTGGCAAGAAACAGGGACTTTAGCCAGTGTAATTGGACGTTCTGCGAATTTTGGTACAGCAGAAAGTAAATTGGCTGCTTTTAAATCTGCAAAAATTCCTGTCGCTGATAGTCCCTCTCAAATTCCTAAATTGCTGAAAAATATTCTCATTCCCCAAAGTGTAACCACTAAATAACAGCTAAACACAAAATTAGTATGTATTTATACGATTTTGAAATTTTTTGGTCGTTATACTTATGATTAGGTTCTACCTGGGAATTGATGAAGTGGCCAGTCCACTTCATTTTTATTGTCAAAATCTAGATTTTTCAGTCATTAACTAATTCATCTCGCCATTTTTCACGTTTTTCTCTCTCTTCACGCACTTCTTCTTCCCGTTCCCGTGACCGCACTAATAGCCAACTTTCCCATGTCAGGGGTTTTTGTCGTTCTAAATGGTTAATAAATTGCATAATTGATAAATCTGCTTTGAGGGGAGTTTTTAAATCAAACTGCATGGTTTCTAAAATTTTATCATTAGTTTTGAGTAAGCGATCGCTAATTTTTTTCCCTATCTTTAATATCAATTTATTAATTAACTTTCCTAAAATACCTTGACGTTTTTTGCACATAAATAGGGTTTGACCTGCTGTTTTTCCCCCTGGTAATAACCGAGTTGTAAATATTATATGTAGCTGGGTAGAGTCATTAGTAAAGGAAACTATACTTGTTGTCCCATACCAATAGCAAACACTGTAATTAAAAGAATTATTAAAAAACCGCCGGTAGAGATTTAGCCAAAATGACTTTCCATTAATATTTGTAATCGTGCTAAAAATAATAGCATTTTGATTAAGTTCTTGTTTCTCCAAAACCATTTTTAATGGTAATTTATTAACTAAATTAATTTGTTGAGTATCAATACCCTGAAGAAGTAACACATTGGGATGACAATCAATACTAAATTGCGAACCGAGAGAAAAATCAAAATCTTGGTTTTCCCAATCTAAAACAAAAGGTAAAGGTTGCTGGGGAGTTTCCCCTGTCCAAACCCAAATCATTCCATATTGTTCTGCTGCTGGCCAAGTTTTAGCTTTAAGAGATACAGGTTCATCTACATTAGGAATACCAACACAAATACCTTCTGCATCAAATTTCCACCGATGTAAAACACAGCGTAATTCATTACCTTCAATTTTACCTTCAGCTAAACTCGTACCCATGTGAGGACAGTAAGCATCTAAAATAACTGCACGTCTATCTTTACCACGATATACGACTAAATCCTTCCCAAAAATTGTCACAGCTTTAATTTCACCTATCTGCAAAGATTGAGAAGGTAATACCCAATACCAACCTTCAACAAAACTCATTGATTGGTTGAAAATTTTAGGTTTACGAACCGAGTTAAGATTATCTATATTTGTGTTCATTTTTAGGGTTTTCACTTGCAGTGAAGCGGTTGATCTATTCCTATCATGAACAACTTGAAAAAACAGTTATTTTCAGTACCGTCTTAACTATGATTTGTGTGATTAGTTTGATTGAGATGATGAATTAATTGGTAAAGATTACTTTTGCTTTTTACCTAACTCCTGGTTGAAAATTACGCAATCTTAAAGCATTACTAACTACAGAAACGGAAGAAAATGCCATTGCTGCACCGGCAATAATTGGGTTCAGTAACAAACCAAAGAAAGGATAGAGAATACCCGCAGCAATGGGAATACCAATGATATTGTAAATAAAGGCAAAAAATAGATTTTGACGGATATTATTAATGGTAGCGCGACTGAGTTGAATAGCTGTCACAATGGCTTGTAGATCTCCAGAAATTAAAGTAATATCACTAGCAGCAATTGCCACATCTGTTCCTGTTCCCATGGCAATTCCTACATCTGCTTGTGCTAATGCTGGTGCATCATTAATTCCATCTCCCACCATAGCCACAATTTTAATTTTATTTCCTACTTTTTTTTGTTGCAATGATTTAATCATTGCGGCTTTTTGGTCTGGACGCACTTGGGCAAAAACTTGAGTAATCCCCACTTGATTTGCAATAGTTTGGGCAGTTTTTTGATTATCTCCCGTTAACATTACCACTTCTAAACCTAACTTTTGCAAAGCCTTGACTGCTGTTAATGATGAAGGTTTAAGAGCATCAGTAATAGCCATAATAGCTTCTGATTTACCATTTACTGCCAACCAAATGACTGTTTTTCCTTCATTTTCCCAAATTGTTTGATGTGGTTCTAAAACATCCGTATCAATTCCTAACTCTGTAAACCAGCGTTGTGTGCCAACTTGTACCAATTGATCATATACAATTCCTTGAACACCACTACCAACAATGGCTGCAAAATTCTTAACATTAGCCAAACTCACAGCTTGATTAATCGTATATTTCACCACTGCTTCCGCTAAAGGATGTTCAGACTTATGTTCTACACTAGCAGCTAATTTTAATAATTGAAGTTCATTCCCATTCGCTGTACCTTTGATAGTTATAAAGTCTGTAACTGTGGGTTTACCTTGAGTTAAAGTTCCAGTTTTATCAACAACAATAATATTTATTTTATGTGCTAATTCTAAACTTTCAGCACTTTTAATTAAAATGCCATTTTCTGCACCTTTACCAGTTCCTACCATCACAGAAGTAGGAGTAGCTAAACCCAATGCACAGGGACAAGCAATAATTAAAACCCCTACCATTGTCATCATTGCTAAGGTGAAATTACCTGTAATACTAAACCAGATCATAAAAGTAAGAATAGCTATCACAATTACAGCCGGCACAAACCACCCAGTTACCTGATCTGCTAACCTTTGAATTGGTGCTTTTGAACCTTGGGCTTCTTGGACTAACTTGACAATTTGCGCTAAGAAAGTATCTTTACCAACTCGCGTGGCTTTAAACTTAAAACTACCAGTTTTATTAATTGTTGATCCAATCACCTCATCTCCTGGTTGTTTTTTCACAGGTACACTTTCACCTGTTACCATGGCCTCATCTACCGTAGAATTACCATCAATTACTTCACCATCTACAGGAATTTTTTCACCAGGACGAACTAAAATTAAATCATTAACTATTACTTGATTAATAGGAATATCCATTTCCAAATCATCTCTTATTACCCTGGCTATTTTCGCCTGCATTCCCATTAATTTATGAATAGCTTCTGAAGTTTGTCCTTTAGCCCGATGTTCAAAAAATCGCCCTAACAAAATTAAAGTAACAACCATTGCTGCAACTTCATAATAAACATGAATTTCTAAGCCTTGGGAAATAAACATCCCTGGAAAAAGTGTCACAAATAAAGAATAGAAATAAGCCGTACCTGTCCCCAAAGCAATCAAAGTATCCATCGTTGCAGTCCGGTGTTTCAAAGACTTCCAAGCATGGCGGAAAAAAGACCCACCACACCAAAACTCAACAGGTGTTGTTAATACCAATTGGAACCAAGGATTATGAAAAAATTTAGGAACAAAAGGCAAATGTAATCCCGTCATCATTGGTAAAGAACCAAAAAACAGAATAATACTAATTACAATCCCGGTTGTTAACTTGAGAATGAGTTCCCGTTCTGCTGCTAATTTACTCGCTGCTTCTGCTGTATCTTCACCTTCTGTTTCTAACTGAAAAGATGAATAACCAGCATCTACAATTGCAGCTTGAATTTTCGCTAAATTTGTTTGTTTAGGTTCATAATTAATAGTTATCTGTTCTGCACCAAAATTAACATGACAATCAATAACTCCACCAACCGCTAAAATTGCCTGTTCAATATTATTAGCGCAAGAAGCACAACTCATCCCTTTAAGTTTAAGCCTAAGATTATTCATATCACCTCTTATAATTATCCCCCAGATCACCGACTTCTTCAAGAAGTCGGTGATCTATACGATCTATACTTCACCTATTGGTGTAATATATCATTTTAATCAGTTTCTTGACTTTCACCTATCTTACATTGCGGATTCTGGATATAGAAATGTATGTTACAAGTTATTTATTCTGACGAATTTTTAGATCACAAAACGGGAATCTACCACCCAGAAAAACCTGAACGGTTGACAGCAATAGTCAATGCTTTAAAAGCTGCAAATTTTGCCGAAGAAATCACATGGAAAATACCTACACCCGTAACATCAAAACCATCTTTAATGTCTTGGATAGAAAATGTTCATTCTACAACCTATATTAACAAAGTTAAAGATATCGCTGCTGACGGTGGTGGTTATTTAGACGGAGATACTCCCATTTCTCCCCGCAGTTATGATGTAGCATTATTGGCAGTTAGTGCTTGGTTAGATGGAGTAGATACAGTTCTTGATACAGCAAATAAAGCTTTTGTATTAGCGCGTCCACCTGGGCATCATGCGGTAAGTGATACAGGAATGGGATTTTGTTTATTTTCTAATGCTGCAATTGCAGCTTTTTACGCTTTGCAACAGCCTAAAATTCAGCGCGTTGCTATCCTAGATTGGGACGTACATCACGGAAATGGGACGGAAGCAATAGTAGAAACTCACTCAGAAATTGCTTATGTTTCTCTTCACCAGTATCCAGCTTATCCCGGTACTGGGAAAACTTCTCAACAAGGTTCACATAATAATGTCTTGAATTTACCTGTTCCCCCTGGTAGCGATATTACCGTCTATCAACCATTGTGGGAAAGAAAAATCTTACCCTTTTTAACTAATTTTTCGCCAGATTTACTGATTATTAGTGCTGGTTATGATGCTAATACGAATGATCCTTTAGCGAGTGTAAATTTGCAACCAGAAGATTTTGGTTTATTTACAGAATACTGTTTAGGTATAACCAAAAAAATTATGTTTGGTTTAGAAGGTGGTTATGATTTACCAAGTCTGGCTGAATCTGTAATTGCTACTATTAAACCTTGTATATGTTAGTATTTTTTAGTTAGTAAAATTCAGAATTTTGTTTTTTACTAATTTTATATTCTACTAGATTTAAGACTTTACCACTCTCGTTAATCAGATCATATTCTCTACCAATTTTACCTCCCATTTTTTCCGCAACCCTACGGCTGGCGGTATTTGCTTTATCCAAATCATATCTAAGATATTCATAATCTAAGTTTTCTTCAGCCCATAATTTCAGGGCTGCAATTGTTTCCGTGGCGTAACCTTGTTTATATGCTGATTTTTTCAGCCAAATTCCATATCGGGGGTATTTACTATTAATTTTATGTATCCCACTACATCCTAAAAACTCTTGAGAATCTTTCTTTAAAATCACAACTACTAACTCTTCTCCTTTTTCCATTTTTAGTAAAGATTGATTAATGAAAATTTCAGTATCCTGAATTTTTTCCGATGGTTTTGAAGATAAATAAGTCGTAACTTCCTGAGTAAATTCTCTAAAAATATCTGCCTTATATTCCATTGATATAGGCTGTAATAACAGACGGTGTGTAGATATCTTGAATTGGAGGAGTTCCATAGTTAGCACCAAAAGCTAAGTAATTATTAGAACAATCAAAATTACAACAATACTGCTATCAAAGTAGATCCAATTTTTACTTTCGGTGTTTTTCAGTATTGTACTTAACCGAATATAGTTAAAAGTTATCAAATTTTTAGTAATAAAATTTTGTCATCATGCCATGAAAGAGCTAAAGTTTTGTTAAGATCCGATTACAAGGAATTCAGTCACCTGGCTGTGAAGAAAAATTAGATAGTACCAGTAGCTGTATAAAGTTCAGAAGGTGAACAAATGACCACCTATATTTTTTTTGACCAAGCTCTTCAGATGCTTGTCAGTGCCTTTCTTGCGTCAGCTATCATGCTAATCGCCGTTTCAAGTATAGGTTTAGCCGTGATTGAAACCATTGAAAAAACAGGAGACAGTTAAAACTACGCTTCAAAGTAGGGACAGGGCTGAAAAAGTCAATAAGTGGTTTGTTCTGTTGGCGTTTCTGCCTTTTGTCCAATTTTTGGTTCTGTACCCGCAATTAATCGCTCAATATTGGTGCGGTGACGGATAATTACATATAAGCCGCCAGCAAAACCAAGAAGAATGTAGGCTAAAGGTTGATGAAAAATTACCATTAAAATAGAAACCGCTACAGCCCCAGCAATAGAACTTAAAGACACAATTCTCGAAATGGCAATTACTACCGCAAAAACCCCTAATGTTGATAATCCTACCTGCCAACTAATAGCTAACAAAATTCCCACACCACTAGCCACAGATTTACCACCAGTAAAGCCGAGAAAGATTGATTTACTATGTCCTAAAAGGGCAGCTAAACCAGCTAAAGTGACTAAATAAGGTTGCCAAATCTCGATATTGACAATTGGTGGAATTAAGTTTTGAGTAGTAGCAATACTAAATAAAGCGTAACATAAATTTATTGCTAATCCTCCTTTCAAAGCATCAATTAATAATACAAATGCCCCGGGAAGTTTTCCCAAAGTTCTCAGAACATTAGTTGCACCAGTTGAACCAGAACCAACTTCCCGAATATCAATTCCTTTTAATAGCTTACCTGCCAGATATCCAGTTGGAAAAGAACCAAAAAGGTAAGCTAATAAAATCACCACTCCACACAAACTTAACCAAAGAAACATAAATTTGTCAGTTGTTAGTTGTCAGTTGTCAGTAGGGGCGAAGCATTTGGAAGATAAATTATCGGTCATTGCCAAAAATAGTTCTCCAAATGCTTCGCCCGTACAGTTGTTAGTTGTTTTGCCAATCACCAATCACCAATCACCAATGACTAATTAAAAATCATCGTCAAAATTCCGATCTTTCATAGTTTTCGGGTCAGGGGCAAAAGCTAACCAGAGAGGGAATTGCAGTAAAGCTAAACTAATTTGTTCCTCAGAATCATCAATGATAATAAAAGGCATTTGATTGGCTGTAACTAATCTCTCGGCTTTTTGGGCTAAAGCTGTCGGTGCTTCAAATAATACCACTCCTCTGTCGGGTCCAAAATCAGGACGACCAATACCTAAACAATCTTGTAAACCGCGTCGCCATTCGCCTAAACGTTCTGGAGTATTTGCTAAAATCAGAGTTCGCACCCTGTCCCCATATAGTTGATGTAATATAGAAACTGCCGACGAAGCAATTAAAATATTCTGTAAGCGGCTACCCATTGTCCGCAAAGCACCCCGTCCACCTAAGGTAAATAACCAATTTGATAGTTTTTCGGCGTGAATTGGTTCAAAAGTCCGGCGTAACTGCCAGGGTGGTCCATAATAATCTGGCTGGTTACGATATTGGTCAAGCAAGCGGCGGATTTTTTTAGTAGTATCCTGAAACTGCTGTTGGCCAAGTTGTGGGGCTTCTAATTGTTCTTTAACAGGTTTTGCTTCTCCCTGTGGTGGTTTTTCCCGTTCTCGGACAGGTTGTACCAGTTGCATTTGTTCCGCCGCTGATGCCAAATCCTGTAAACTGCCTGTGAGATAGTCCTTAAAACCCTGTACCCGAATTGCTATATCTTGAGAAGTCCCCGCAAAAGTAGTCCGCATTTCATTGCGAATGCGTTCTTGACGACGTTCGAGTTGTTCTACAGAAATTTGTAAAGTTTGTTTGCGTTGTTCTAACTGCGATAATGACTCTTGGACAACTTGCGAAAGTGCGATTTGGGTTACACTTACTTGCTTCTGAAGGGTTTCATAAGTAATTTCCAATTGAGTAATTTCTGCTTTTAAGTCTGCTGACCTATGCTGCAACTGGATTACTTTTTGCGCTGGTTGTGTATATAGTGAATCTGCCGATTCTAATGCTGTTGTTTCTGTGGTTAATGACGTTACCAATTCACCAGATGCTTCAGCTTCTAATTCTAAATCAGCAGATGGTTTTTCTAGTATTTCATCTGTAGGAGGTTGCACTTCTATTTTTTCTAACCACTTATTTATGGTTTCTGGAGTTTGAGATTCTTCTGGGTTCATAAACAACAATATAAATTTTCAGACTTACTGAATTCAGCTATGAAATTCTCTTACTTTAATTTATGGCTGACACCGCACTATCAAAACTCTTCCCTTTGCGCCTTTGCTCCTTTGCGACTCTGCGCGAAACAACAAAATCTAATCAATGCGTGGACAACGTTCTTCTAAACAAGATTTTAAGGTTTTGGGGTCAAATAAAATTGGCAAAAAGTGAATACTGTTCACTTCTTTAAAATAGAACAAAATGGGAACTCGATTCCAGAATATTCGCCAATTTTGCCATTCTTGGTAAGGAAAACGCTTAATTAACTTTTCTCCTCTATAAAGATCAAAATCGGTAGCGGTAAATTGAAAGCGTAGTGTTACAGCTTGCAACATCAAAAACAAACCCAATAACGTCAATATTCCTCCCAACCAAGGTTGTACCAATAGTACGGGAATAGCGCCCAAGACTAAGACAACAGGAATATTGTAACTTGGCTTTAGTTCTACTGTTGATATGGTGTTAGGTGTCAATGAACTGGTCAAAATCTTTTCTCCTACTTACATAATTCGTAATTCTTAACGACTCTATCTTGCCTCTAAATCATTTTACTAATCCACTACCCGGACCCTGAAACATGACCCAAGACAGAAAGAAGTTGCTAATGAATATAACTAATAAGGCAGTGACAACAGCAGTTGTTGTTGATTGTCCCACACCTTTAGCACCTCCAGTAGTGGTTAAGCCCCAACTACAGCCGATAATGGCGATTAATACACCAAAGCAAGCAGCTTTAATCATAGCACTGCCAATATCCCAGATATCGAGAAAGTCACGCGCTGAGTCTAGAAATACTGTATCTGAAAGGTTGTAAATATGAGTGGCTATAAGCATTCCCCCAGACATTCCTGTAATTAAGGATAACAAAGTTAAAATCGGCAGCATGATGAAGCAAGCCAGAAGCCGGGGAATGACTAGATAATCAATAGGATCTGTTTTTAACATTAACAGAGCATCTATTTGTTCTGTGACTTTCATTGTGCCGATTTCTGCCGCAAAAGCCGAACCTACCCTTCCAGCTAAAACTACTGCTGTTAATACGGGGGTAAGTTCTCTCGTCAATGCTACTGCTAACACGCCACCAACGAGGTTTCCTGCCCCAAAATTGATGAACTCCCTTGCTACCTGAATTGTAAATACTGCACCCACGAATATGGCTGTTAATAGGGCAATAAAGAAGGAGTCGGGTCCAACTATTGCCAATTGTTCTAGGGTGTTCCGGCGGTGAATTTTACCTTGGATTAGGTGAAATAAGACTTGTCCACCTAAAAATATCGCGGCCAGCAATCGCTGACTCCATGTTTCTAAACTGGATTTAGCCATTGGTCACTGGTAGTGGGGAATGGAATTAACATTACTAATATGCAAATTATTAACTTAGTTTACGACTAGTCTCATAAAATTGAGCGAGTTTTTACAGTGTTTTTACTTCTAGTAAACTGCACACTGAGATACAAACCCTGATTATTTCATGGTTTTACAGATTTGAAACATCGCAAACACTCAATGCACCTGGAGTAACTATTACCAGTACAATTTAATGAAAACTTAAGATTCTTGACGAAATAAATGTTTGGGAGCGATCGCCAGTATTGTAGAGAGTGGCAGATAAATTTTCGGCTATCTCTCAAGTTACCCACTATCCCGGTCTCACAATGACTATTTTTAGTAACTTTTTTCGCTCTCTCGTCCTCACCACCATTTTTAGTTTTCTTGTCCCTGTCTTCTTCATTGGGGGTTTATTGGTGGTTTTATGCCTTTTTGGCTATGTCCCTGGGCTACAAGGGATAATTTCCGATGTCTCTATCCAAATTCTGTATTTTCTCGCCACTTTCGGCAGTGGTAGTTCCTTCAACGGTCTCTTGACAATTGGTCTGACTTGTGGCTTTGTCGGGGCGTTATTTGATATCTATGTTTATTACCGCTATCAAATTCTCCGCACTGACTCTTAAAAGTTAATAATGCATCAAATGAGTGTTGATGATTTACACAATCAAAAACAAGTAATCTTAACCAGTCGTAAATTTTAGCTAATTTTCCTAAAAGCTATTGGCCTTGGGCTGGAAAATTCTGTTTTTTAATGTCCTTATTTTCCCAAATGCTTGTGTAGTGCAGTGGTACGACACAATATTTTTAGATGTCTATATTTGTAAAAGCAAATATTTTTCAATACTTGTCTTTTGCTCCTTAAACATACCAAATAAAACTACACATCAAATCTAAAAATTTCCTAAAGCTTTTCAATAATGATCTAGCTGCTAACTTTTATTCATAGCCAGGAGAGGACAAAACAATTCAAAATAAAAAATTGTTACTCCCTGTCCCCTTCCCAAGCCCTAATTCCCAATCGGATTAAAGGTAAAGCCCGTTAGCTTCACCCTAGGCGTTCTATATTAAAGATATTCACAAAGATTAAAAAGTTATTTGATTGCCCATGATTTGGCCATTTAAGCCCAACTTTCGGAAACAAATTGCGCGGATTGAAGTTAGCGGTGCTATCGCTGGTACAACCCGTAAGCACGTCCTAGAAGCCTTGAAAACCGTAGAAGAAAGTAAATTTCCCGCTTTATTACTACGCATTGATAGTCCTGGGGGTACAGTGGGAGACTCCCAAGAAATCTACAGCGCCCTGAAGAGATTAGCTAAAAAAACCAAAATTGTCGCCAGTTTTGGCAATATTTCTGCCTCTGGTGGCGTTTATATTGGTATGGGGGCAGAACATATCATGGCGAATCCAGGCACGATTACAGGCAGTATTGGGGTGATTTTGCGAGGAAACAACCTAGAAGTGCTGCTGGAAAAAATTGGCGTTTCTTTTAAGGTCATTAAGTCAGGACCCTACAAAGATATATTAGCTTTTGATCGGCAACTAACAGAACCAGAAGAAACTATTCTGCAAGACTTGATTGATTGTAGCTATCAACAATTTGTGGAAACGGTAGCGGAAGCTCGTTCACTGACTGTAGAAAAGGTAAAAAGCTTTGCTGACGGCAGGATTTTTACCGGACAGCAAGCCTTAGCATTGGGCGTTGTCGACCGCTTAGGAACAGAAGAAGATGCACGACGGTGGACAGCAGAATTAGTAGGACTTGATCCTGATAAAACTCTTTGCTATACGCTAGAAGAACGGAAACCATTTTTGAGTCGTGTTTTACCGGGAAGTCGTCAAGCTAAATCGGTTATTGGTGCGGGAATCAATTGGCTAGAATTTGAAGTTTCTACAAGTGGTTTACCTATGTGGTTATATCGTCCATAGTAAAGTTGTCATTGGTCATTAGTCATTAGTCATTAGAAGTAGGAAACAACTGACAACTGACAACTGACAACTGTACGGGCGAAGCATTTGGAGAACTATTTTTGGCAATGACCGATAATTTATCTTCCAAATGCTTCGCCCCTACTGACAACTGACAACTGACAACTGACAACCAACAACTGACAACTGACAAAAGGAGGATTTTAGAAGTGGAATGGCAAATGCGAGCAATTCGGGGTGCAACAACCGTTGCAGAAAACAGCGTCGAAGCAATTCGAGATTCAGTGACAGAATTATTAGATGAATTGGAGCAAAGAAATCAACTCCAACCAGACGATATGATTAGTGTGACTTTTTCAGTGACAAAAGATTTAGATGCTATTTTCCCAGCAGCGATCGCTCGCAGTCGTCCTTTGTGGGATAGTGTAGCTATGTTAGATGTCCAACAAATGCACGTTGTAGGCAGTTTACCGCGCTGCATTCGCTTTCTAATTCACGCCAATTTACCAACTTCTACGCCAATTCACCACGTTTATTTACGTCAAGCGGCTAAATTGCGTCCTGATTGGAGTTTACCCCAAACGTTACAAACTTCACAGCACGTCATGGAGACGAAAGTTTAAAATTAGCAGGTCAATAACATAATTAAAAGTTAGCGCATTCATGAGCTATTACAGTGGTGACGCGGCTGCTCAACCTGCTGCTATTGGTGGGAGTATTTTCACTCATCGGGGTACTGGTGTATGTATAAAGTTAGACGCTTTTTTAAATATTCTCGCCAAAGGTGAAGAGCCGCTTGTCATTGTCACCAGTGAAGGTTATTTTACGAAAATATATAAGTATGTGACGGCGTATAAGGGTTTTGTGTTTTTCACAGAATCCTTAGATAAATTGGAATTTGGTAGCAATATTGAAGTGATTTATGCTCAGAGTTTAGGGACGGATATTTAAAGGTTAACAAATTAACTATGTATTACTAATTTCAGGTATAATAATTGCCTAAGTTGTAGTGGAGGAATGACTTCAAGACTACTGCTAAGGTAATTAAATTTGATTTGGCAAGGCTTTGGTACTGATGAATAAAAGTGATGAACTTAAGAAAAAGGTTGAAAATTGGATAAAAGAGCAAGGTTATCCTCTAGAAATGAAAGTTGCAACTGCTTTTATTGATGAAGGTTTTGACGTAAGACAGGGTTAATTCTATCTTGATCCTGAAAGCAATGAATCTAGGGAAATTGATGTTATCGTACGTTGTGGCGACATCCTCAGTCATTTTGATGTGTATTTCATAATTGAGTGTAAATCAAACTCAAAGCCTTGGATTTTATTCACATCTGAAAATACCCTAGCAGGTTACAATAGATATTTTGCATACTGCTTATATTCTGAATTTGCCAGAAACCAGTTTATTAATAAAACTATGTATAACCGCCAATTAGGAGAAATGCTTCCTTGGTTCGATAAAAAAGGTCGAAATGCTTATGCTGTTACTCAGGCTTTTACAACTAGTGTCGATAATACCTACAAAGCAGCCATGAGTTCCTTGAAAGCTGCAATAGCTTTAAAAATATCAGAGGAGAAAAAATGGCAAAAACATCTAACATTTATTTTTCCAGTTATTGTAATAGATGGATCTCTATTTGAAAGCTACTTGAATCCTAGTGGAGAATTAGTAGTTGATGCGGTTGAAAAGGGATTTTTACATTTTCCTCTAGAAATAAATGGGTTAATTGGAACAAATATTTATGTTGTCACTTTAGGAAGCTTACCTCATTTCATAAATGAAGCCAAAAAATTAAATTCAGAATTACTCAAACTTTTTACTGATGTTAATTCTGATAATTATTCATCGTTAGATGAGAGATTTAGATGTTAAGAATATTCAAGCAGTTAGTTAAGACATCATAGAAAAGAAATCATGATACACGAAAATATTCTGATTGGAATGACACTTGAACAAGCTAAAGAATATGTAGAGACAAATGGTTACAAATTATTTTTACATCAACCAGTAACAGTAGAAAAAGGGGTTAATAAAGAAATGTATGTAATTGTCAAGGATAACAAAGTAACGCAGGTTGGTTGTGGGATAAATAAATTAAGATTTGGCATAATCAAAACGCAAGAACTACAAGAACCAAATAGACCTGTTACTAAAAAACAGTTTGAAGCAAAAATAATTGAACTTGGAGATAGTTTATATCAATCACACCTTCATTTAAAAATTCATGAATGGATGACTAACGAACTTAACAAACACCTGAATGAGTATCCACTTTACTTTCGTCAATCGTGTGATGCTCATTATGAAACTGGAGTATTAAGACTAACAAGAGCCTATGATCACGATAAAAAAACTCTGGGACTTTTAAAAATTCTCAATATTATTGGATCTGATTATAAAGATTGGGGTTGTACAGAAACTATAGATCATAAAATTCTAGAGGAAGACAAAAAATATGTAAATAAAGAAAGTAATCCTTTAGTTAAAAAATTAATACATTTAAGAGATAAAGCTATTGCTCACAGTGAACATAAACAATTCCCTTCACCAATGGACGATCATATAGGAGAAGTATATCAAAATTATGCTCAAAAGCATGGACTAGAGTGGATTTTAAAGGAAGGCCGTCTGACTATACAAGAGATTGAAAAAAAGCCTAATACTGAAATAAAAATAATTTCACATGAAACGACGATGGAAGTTTTTCAACTTATGGATGACAATGAGAATAAAATTTTAGGGGGGGATATTCCTATATTCAGTGAGTTTTATGAACTAACAACTAAAGGTATCGAAATTTGTAATAGATATATGAAAAAATTATCTATAGATACAATAGAGTTAGATGAATAAACTCAAGTACCAAATGATTATCCAGTGGTCTGAGGAAGATAATTGCTTCTTAGTAGGATTCCCTGACTTTCCAGGACAACGCTGGCGCACTCATGGAGATACCTACGAGTTAGCAGTAACGAATGGAATAGAAGCCTTAGACTCTCTGATTATTGCTTACGAAGCTGCGGGTGATGAACTTCCACAAGCAACAGTTTGTCAAGCAGCATAAGCAAGTATTTACACCTTGAGAGACGTTCCATAAAACGTCTCTTCTTCAACAAATCAGTGATGAAAGTGAATACCTATGAAAACATCATAGATAAACTCAAAAAAGTCCTTCTTCTGCAATAACCCAGAAGTTTGCGGACTACCCTTTTCATCCAACAACGGCTTCATCAAATAATAAGCTGGCTGGTAATTATACCAAGGAATCGAAGGCCACAGATGATGAATTAAATGGTAATTCTGTCCCAAAATCAGGATATTGAGAACCTTACCAGGATAGACACGGGCATTTTTCCAGCGACTGCGTTCTACAAAGGGACGGTGGGGTAAATAATCAAAAAAGAACCCCAAAGTTATTCCAATCACAAAAGCGGGAATAAACCAAAAGTTAAGAATATAGCCCAAAAAATGATATTGGACAGAAATATAAACAATAGTAATGACAATTAAGCGACTAATAAACCATTCTAGTAGTTCATAATTCCGCCATAACCGTCTTTGAAAGAAAAATACCTCATGGTACAAAAATCTCACCGCAATTAACCACAGGGGACCACCCGTAGAAACATAATGATCTGGGTCATCTTTGGGGTGATTGACATTACCATGATGCTGTAAATGTACTCGTGTAAATACTGGAAAAGCAAAAACTAGGATTAAGGCACTACAATGCCCTAAAATAGCGTTAACAATTCTATTGCGATGGGCTGACTGGTGACAAGCATCATGAATCACCGTTCCTGAACAATGTAGTGCTAGAGTATTGACACTAAAACACAACCAATGCGGCCATTCCCAAAGCCAATACCCAAAGTTAGACAAAACCAACATCATCACTACGACTAAAAACATCAATAGCGTCGGGTTAAAATCACCAGGAGGTGATAAAAGTTCTTTGGGGGGAATTGTCAGTGGCTTCTGTGCCTCCGACGTGAGCATTCTTAACTCCTTTAATAATCAATCTTTACGGATCATAGTTGTAAAAAATATAGACAAATATTTTTTACTTTGAAAGTTTTACCTTTACTGGGGAAACTACAATCCCCTTTATCCCATTAGCTTTCATCATTAGGGATTGCTTTTATTGTTTTTTATTCTCTGATTGATTATCTCGATCTGATGTGATTTACTTTTTAGTTCCTATAGATTCGGATTGTTTACCGACTTCGCACCCCAAAAGGACTTTCACCCAACACTCAGATGTCTTCGACTCTTCGAGAATATAGTTTTATTTTATGGGCAATTTACCATGAATGATAAAATTTGGCTATAAAATTACCAGAAGTTTACCAATAATCTTAATACATTTATCTATATTTGGTAATGTCTGTTTATAAAATCAGTGAAGTTTACCAATACTATTAATGTTAGTTAAGAGTAAAGTTGTGTAAAGCAAGATTTATCCACAGTCCTGTTGAAGAATCCATAAATGAGGTTATGATTCTTTGCTAAACCAGGGCTTTTAGATAAAAAACCCTCCCAGAGGAAGCTTGCCAATCAGATTAGTGTACGATATCAAATCTATACCATGATTAGCTCTCTAACTGCTTATAACATTGATATGGTAGTGACTGAAAAAGAGAGTCCGTTTAATTCATACCCATTTGTAAAATGATGACGATAAATGGAAAAATGATTTGCTGATACAGTCAGTCTTTCATGATCCAAAATGTCAAATCTCAAATGGTATGAGAAAACATGACGATAAATTCCCAGGTAGATCCCAAAAATCTTGAACCCAGCCCATGACGAAATTAAGAGATTCTCAGCGCCGAACTAAAATTGTTGCTACTATTGGACCTGCTACCAGCAGCCCAGAAATGCTAAAAGCGATCATCGAAGCGGGTGCAACAACCCTGCGGCTAAACTTCTCCCACGGAACTCATGCTGACCATCAGCGTAGTATTCGGTTAATTCGGCAAACTGCTTTTGAACTGAATAGACCAGTAGCAATTCTGCAAGACTTACAGGGTCCAAAAATCCGCTTGGGTCGGTTTGAAACTGGCTCTATAATTCTAGCAAAAGGCGATCGCTTCACGTTAACAAATCGCCTCATCGAAGGAACACAGCAAATAAGCTGCGTTACCTACGATTACTTAGCAGATGAAGTTCCCGTTGGTTCAAATATCCTCCTCGATGATGGCAAAGTCGAAATGGTAGTGGAGGAAATTAACCACGAAAAAGGTGATTTACATTGTCGGGTTACAGTTCCCGGTAAACTTTCCAACAACAAAGGTGTTAATTTTCCGGGAGTTTACTTATCCATTAAAGCCATGACCGACAAAGACCGAGAGGATCTGATGTTCGGTCTAGACCAAGGTGTTGACTGGGTAGCCCTTTCCTTTGTCCGCAATCCCCAGGACATTATCGAAATTAAAGAACTAATTTCTAGCACCGGCAAAAATGTGCCTGTGGTTGCCAAAATCGAAAAGCACGAAGCTATCGAACAAATGGAAGCAATTCTGTCTTTGTGTGACGGCGTAATGGTTGCCAGAGGTGACTTAGGGGTAGAATTACCTGCCGAAGATGTACCCGTACTGCAAAAGCGGCTGATTGCTACAGCCAACCGTTTGGGAATTCCCATCATTACCGCCACCCAAATGCTCGATAGCATGGTCAGCAACCCCCGTCCCACCCGTGCGGAAGTATCTGATGTCGCCAACGCGATTTTAGACGGTACGGACGCGGTCATGCTTTCCAATGAAACCGCTGTTGGTAGTTTTCCAGTGGAAGCTGTAGCTACTATGGCCAGAATTGCTGAACGCATTGAACAAGAAGAAACCCTGAACACCAACTCCCGTCTGTCACGAGATAACAGGCGTTCTATTCCCAATGCGATTAGCCAAGCTGTTGGTCAAATTGCGGAGAATTTGGGCGCGGCAGCAATTATGACTTTGACACAAACCGGGGCTACAGCCCGCAACGTTTCTAAGTTCCGTCCCAAAACCCCAATTTTAGCCATTACACCTCATGTTAATGTGGCACGACAGTTACAGATGGTATGGGGAGTAAGACCGCTGTTGGTGCTAGAATTACCTTCTACGGGTCAGACGTTCCAAGCGGCTATTAATGTTGCCCAGGAAAAAAACCTCCTAACTGAAGGTGATTTGGTGGTCATGACTGCTGGTACACTTCAGGGCGTTTCTGGGTCAACGGACTTGATTAAAGTAGAAATAGTTACTGCCGTACTCGGTCAGGGAATTGGTCTAGGACAAGGTTCTGTGAGTGGCCGCGCTAGGGTAGTTCATAATGCTATGGATGCCAGTAATTTCAACCCTGGTGATATTTTGGTGGCATCCCGCACTGGTGTTAATTACGTGGAAGCAATTCGCAAAGCCGGGGGGATTATTACTGAGGAAGAAAGTCTCACAAGTCACGCCGCTGTTATTGGTTTACGTCTTGGTGTGCCTGTGATTGTGGGTGTCAAGGAAGCGACACAGGTAATTAAGGATGGGGCGATTTTGACTTTGGATATGCAGCGAGGTTTAATTTACTCTGGTGCTGTGGGAACTTAAATTCAATCGCTAATCTAATAATCTCATAGCATTAGCACTGCCCCGACTATGAAACAGATAAGTGGAAGCAGTGCTTTTTATTGACACTCTGCGGTCTAAAGACACGCAGATTCTTTAAGACTTGCTTAAAAAGGATAGTCAATTATCCTCCTAGACGCTCAAGGCAACTACCAGTACGACAGGTATTGCAATTGCGCTTACTTTTGATTTTTTTTTGCTGCTTTTGTGAGTCCATCAATTTTTAATGTTAAACGCTCCATGATTTACCATTGCTTGTTTACCCAGGCTACGGCTATGCCGAGACGAGATAAATCAGGGGTTTCTCCTTAATAAAACACTTCTTTGCGCTGATGGTTATTCCTACTTGCTAATTAATTCTATCATGTCACCGCGAATAAATTCGCCGTTGGCACTTCCTCCACTGTCTAAGAGGATGTTTGAAAAGTGGTATTCCGTAATTTTCATCACATTGCTACCCCCCTTTCCCCTTGTAAAGGGGGGAAACAATAAAAATCCAGTTCCCTCCCCTTTACAAGGGGAGGGTTAGGGTGGGGTAAAAAATATTTGATACATCAACCATAACTTTTCAAACACCCTCTAAAGCCAAGTGGCTTCCGTGCCTTTCGTTCTATTTGGTGATACTTTTGTGATGGAGTCTTATTGAATTGACGTTCTTAATTCTTGGAGAACTTTAGCAATACCAACGAAATCGGTATCCTTATAAAGTTTCCTGAGATTTTCTGCCTCGCTGGTGAGAATAATGCCATTGTAGGCAACAATGGCATCGTTCAGCTTGTTGATATCTACATTTATTGCTGCACCAAATTGAGCAATAACAAGAATAGGTTTCAAAGCTTTATTACTAGCTACTAGCTGTCCTGATGTTGCTTGAGCTATAGGCAGATTTGATAAGGAAGCTTTAGTAGAACCAAACAACCCATCCAGGGCTGCGACTAATGCCTGTGCTTTTTGTGGGGAAATACCCGCAGTAGTTAAACTGTCTGTCAGGGCAACTGCTGCTGCTTGTGATCCAGCACCGCCTGTCAGCAGTGAAACAACGTTAGCACCACCACCGCCTGTTGTACTAAGAGTCTGAATAATAGCAGCAGCCGACTGATTCACAGCAACCTGAACTTGCGGTGGAAGAGTGATCACAACAGAGTTTCCCGTTGCACTGTTTGTCACAGTGACGCTACTTGAAGTTGATGCTACGGTCGCTGTTGAAACTGGAATCGTTGTACTAATTGCCGATAGTTCACCTGTTGTGGAAACACCAGTAGTAATGCCGAAAGAAACACCTGGTACTATGATAGAAGTGATGGTCTGTCCTGTTGGTGTTGATATTACTGGAGGATTGGAGACAGTGCTAGTTTCTGAAACCCCAGTACTAGCACCACTGTTAGTGCCGGCTGTACCACTGGTATTTTGGGCTTGGTTTGGTAATTGCCAAGCCAGTGCCAATAGAGGACTGAGACTGAGGGAAAAAAGGAAATTTCTGATTGTCAACATGATGATTACTTAAATATTGAGGTGTTTATTTAGGTAAAAAATTGAAACCATAACCTATGCTTAAGGCAAAAACTGTGCCACCAGTGCTGTTACCTGTTAGATCAGCACCTTGGGCTGTAATTGTTAAGGGTAAAGTCGGTACAGGAATAAAGGAAGCCCCAATGTTCAAACCAACTCCACTCCAACCTAGACCCACACCTACTTGGGGATGAACTTGCACACCGACTCCAGTAAATACACCCGTACTGTCATCACCTTGGCGGAAGTCGCCGCCCCCAACCCCTAATGAGAAGGAGATAGGCATTTTATTAACAGGATCATTAGGCTTTAACAGGGAGTAAGTTGTTACCACACCATAGGCGGTGGACGGTCTAAGAGGTTCACGACTAGCTTTAGTCTTATACTGAGCAAAAGCTCTCCAGCCGGCAGCTACAGCAACTTGATTAGTTCCTTTGGCATAGACAATGCGGTGAGCTTTGAGGTTAAAACTGCCATTGCTACCAAATCTTTTGATACTACCGTTGTTGAAGGACAATTCCAGACCAACTGTTTTTTGGGAGTTACCTAAACCAACACCGAGGCCGATACTTCCGTCTATATCTCTTAGACGGTCACCTCTCGTACCAGCGGTTGCCCCTGTTGCTCCTATGAAAGCGTCACCTATATTAGCTCCGAAGGCACTAGTACCGGCAAAACTGAGTCCTGGTGCGTAAGTTGGCTTAGGCTTGACGATTTTAGCCTTGATTAGGGGTTCAACTAATAACTCTTGACGGATTTTATTGAGATCATTGGTATCACTGTCAGCATTTTGGGCAATTAGTTGTTTTTGCCCAGGAGTAGATTCAACCTTTGGTTTTAAGTCCAATACCCGTGAATGAAATTGTCAAACTGCTTGTGGGGGAAGGATTTTCAAGTCTTTTTCTATATCTCTGATTTCAGATTTATGGGAAGAGTTTTTGCGCTTGAATTTGGACATTTTAATTTTGACAACACGGGGATTAATACGTTTTCGTCGGGGGCGATCAATTTCAGACTGGGAAATTAATGATAATAAATATTGATGTTGAATTTCTCGTAATTTTAAGGATGAATGGCTGATGAGTTGTACTAAATCTATAACTAGTTGCAAAGATTCAAGAAAACTAAGGAGTAAAGGATTTTTATTATATTCGTTAGCAGATTGGTAAATTAAATCGCGGAGTAGATTATAAGCAATTAACATAGCATAAAGTTCTTGTTCGACTAATTCAGATGTTTTGCTCCGAAAAATAGTGGGCATTTGTCCTTTGAGCGTAGCACATTGATGTGTTTTTATTTCACAGAAACTAATTTCCACCTCCCATCTGCAATGATAGTGAATAATTAATTCTTTGGCAGAAATATTAGGGTCAATAATACTAGTAACTAAACGACGAGGGAGAAAACCAGGAATTTGATATTCAATAACTCGGACAATGATACTTTCCTGATTCCATTGTTTATGCGATTCTGTAGATTTTTCTAAATTGAGAATTTTGCCATTAATTTCTGATAAATAACTTCCATCTGGATATCTAGCCATGTATCCATCTGGCAAACGAGAATCAGAGATAACAGGTAGTTTAACATTAGAAGCTACCCTAAGTAAAAAGTCGCATTCTTTTGTACGAATACTAAAAATAGTTGCAAAGGAATATAAACCAGCATCTAATAAAAATAATAAGTTTTTCTGGTTAAATTGTGCCAGTAATTTAGTCATTAAAGTCCTTTCACCAGTTCCTTTACCTTGGCTCGAACCATAGGTAAAATCTAGGATCAGGCGTGTTGATGCTGATATTAATGTGACTATTCTCAGCATGGGAAAAGCACTTTCTCCTCGACCACATTTAGACTTCCCAAATTTATCACGATTACTTTCAGTATCAGGTGTCGTACCTGTGGAACCATCAAATATTACTGTAGTCCATTTATGAAAGTCATATTTCAATGTTGTCAAACTAGAAGTGAGTTTTTTAAATATTAGTTGAAAAACTGTTAATCCTATACGAACTCTGGCATGACTCATAGCACCTTCAGAAATAAGTTGTTTTGGTAGACAACAGGATAACCACCTCAATCCTGATATCATCCAATCCATTATTCCTAAATAACTTAAATCACGACGGATAGTGGAGAGAATTACAAACCAAATGACAAACGTTGGTACTAGAATCGTTCCTTGACGACATTTACTTGATGAAACACTCGCCAAAGATTCTTTGATAATAGTTGATAAATGTTTTGCAATTGGTTGCAGATCATATTCTGTCGTAAACTGAGTAAGCATCTGATGATGTTCTTTTTGAATTCCCATACAAAACTGTCAAGGATGACTTGAAATAAACTCTTATAAAGCTTAAATATTCTTTCATATTTTGTCAATATATACTATCAGGCTACTCATTTTGGAGCAGGAATAAAAATTCTCGACGAAAAAAATGACACATTTATGATTTTTTAAATTTGATTTCAAATAATTGACAAGATTGATGATTTATAAATTCAAGAAAAATCTCATGATCATATAATTTTAGATACATTTTGCCTGGAGTTTAGACTAAACTGAAGTTATTTTTATGCCTTAATATTTGCAGAATTAATATTAGTAATTATTTGTAGGCTATTAATTTCATTCACGGGTATTGGTTTTAAGTCTGCGGCTGTGAATACTCGTTTGGTATCGGCTAAAGAAGTGGTTGTTGCAGTTTTATCTGTAATTAAGTCATTATTGAGATTTGCTGCTACCATGTCATCTGCCGCAGATGCGGAATTAACTGAGATAGTTGTTCCCAGCAGTAAGCTTGGTAAGGTTAGCCATAAACTCAAGTAGACAAAATGTCTGAAATAATTGACTAGCCTAATAGAATGCTTTTTTATCTTCAAAATATTACTCCTCACAAGATATTGTCTGTCAATCCAAAAATGACGGGTAAAGGCAAGCAGGGGGAAAAGAGGGGCAGGGGGAGTAGGGGAGGGAAAAACAGAAGTTTTTTCCGATCATTACCTGTCAAAATAAATTTGAGGAACTACTAGGTTCGCTTTGGGTACTTATTCAGCAAACCCTAACTAACTATTTTGTGTATAAACCGACAAAGACTTGAGCAGACACTTGTGATTATACAGGGAATGTAACTTTAAAAGCAAGCATTAGATACTGTCCGTTTGCTGATTTTGAGATCCAAAGGGGAATTAAGGCCTTGATGCAAAAGGAACTCAGTGATTTTCAAGTAATTCGGTAATGATTGTTAAAATTTATGATCATTCCAGAAGGCTTGTAGAGGCGATTATTTAAGGCACAGGCATAGCATAAATCATAAAATGGTAAAAATCCTATAAGGAATAGAAAATAACATTTATAGATCGTTGTTTACGGAAATACCCTCAATAATATTTACAATTTAACTTGTGCTAAATGACTACGGGGGTTATAGGTACGGATAGCTCGAATTTTTTCATAGTATTCCCGCTCTTGGGGTGTGAGGTCTTTTGGGGGAGCGATCGCTACTTTCACAAATTGATCACCACGTCCGCCTTTAGCTACAGGCCAACCCTTACCACGTAGGCGCAGAGATTGACCAGAACGAACTCCCGCAGGTAGCTTAACACTGACATGACCATCGGGTGTGGGTACATCTATCGCTGCACCTAATGTGGCTTCATCAGGGGTAATTAAGACTTCGCAAACCAGATTGTCCCCTTCAAGTTGGAAAAAAGTATGGGGTTGTAATTCTACTTTTAAGTATAAATCTCCCCGTTGTTGACTCATGGGGTTAATTTGGCCTTTTCCTTTCACCCGTAGACGAGTCCCAGTTTTAGCGCCACCAGGAATACGCACATCAATAGTTTCGCTGCCTAAACTAAAGCGTTTTTGAACACCGGAAAATGCTTCGGCAAAAGTTAAAATAATTACAGCTTCTGTATCTTGTGTACCACCAGCACCGCCATTTTGAAGACCAACATCGTTAAAACCGCCACCTGGTCTACCTGGAGAAGTTCGATAAGAGTAACTTTGTCGTCCGCTGCCAGGACCTGCACCACCAAATAATTCAGTTAAGAAGTCATTAAAACTGCCGTATTGACCAAAATCAACTCCGCCCATATCCCCAGGACCACCACCGGGAAAACCTTGACCGGCTTGTTTCCAATATTGACCAAATTGGTCGTATTTTTTGCGTTTATCTGGGTCAGATAATACCTCGTAGGCTTCATTAACTTCTTTAAATTTGGCTTCAGCCTGTTTGTTATTGGGGTTAACATCAGGATGAAATTTACGGGCTAGTTTCCGAAAAGCTTGTTTAATTTCTTCTGAAGTGGCGGTTTTACTAATTCCTAACATTGCATAATAGTCTTTAAAGTCGGTTGCAGCCATCTACTAGCCTCCTGTATAAATTTAGGTTATGTTTTTTTTCTAAGATATGAAATTTACTATTAATCAACCTTTGTGGGGGCTGAGTTTTTTCTGTGGCCTGTTTCCTTTTATTTGGTCTAGTACAGCACGGCGCAAATAAACCAACCATTCTTAATCGCCAAAAAGCTTGCTGAATATTACTTTTGACTTCCGCCTTGCGGTACTAGTGCCAGGCAAAAGATTCTGATGTTAAACTAACAAACAATTGCCAAAATTAAGTGTGGTTCTTGCTGAATGTACTGGCGCAATTCCCGTACTCTTGCCATGATGAACAGAAAATAAGTTCATCTATTCCTTCTTCTTTACTGGGGGGAGCATCCCGGAGTTGACGGGACATTCGGAGAATTATCTCTTCAGGAACTTGGCGAATCCGGCTTTGATTCCTTGCTAAACATAGCCAAACTGGAGTTCTCACCCAAACCCCCATAATATAACTAAAGCCACAATTACGGGCTAGGGTAATCACTTCCCGGCGATTTTTCCTTTGGGCGTTGGTAGCATCGAAAATCACCCCTTTATCTGCGGTTATGGCTGTTTGCAATTGTTGTTCCAGTTCCCGCCAAATTAGCAGCCAAGGTCCTTGAATTGCTTCTGAACCAAAAAGCTGCCCCCGGATAGCATCTGTGGAAATTAGCTGCATCTGGGGGCATTCTGTGAATAATTGTTTTGCTAGGGTTGATTTACCGCTACCAGGAAGACCAATTAGCAAAATTAATTTAGTCATAGGGAATAGGGAATAGGGAATAGGGAACAGGGAACAGGGGACAAGAAAGATAAATCATCCAATTACCAATTACCAATTACCAATTACCAATCACTACTAACTAAATGATTGTACCATCAGGAATTACAGCATTTTTGAGAACAACAACAATGCCGCTACGGATGTAGAAGCCTTGCTTTTCTCGTTCTGCTTCTTGGATGTTGTCTTTATTGATAATTTTCACATTGTGACCAATGCGGGCATTTTTATCAATGATGGCACGGCGAATAATGGTGTCTGTACCAATACCGACGGGAATATCATTTTCCTCTAAACTGCATTGTCTTTCAACAGATGGTTGATAATAGTCAGCGCCCATGATCAGGGTTTCTTCAATTACAGATCCTGATTCTATGCGCGATCGCACTCCCAAAACTGAATGTTGAATGCGACAATCTTTCAAAATACAACCGTCACCAATCATAGATTCTGTGATTTGGCAATTCAGCAGTTTAGAAGGTGGTAAATAACGAGCGCGAGTATAGATTGGTGCTGCTTCATCGTAGAAGCTAAAGGGAGGAAGGGGTTGCTTCGTCAGGGCTAAATTAGCCTCATAAAAAGATTCAATTGTCCCAATATCTTCCCAGTAGTCATCAAATAAGAAGGCTTGAACGTTGTGATCTTTAGCAGCTTCGGGAATAATCTCTTTACCAAAATCAGTTTGTTCTAAAGATTGTTTCAACAACTTAATCAAAACATCTTTTTTAAAGACATAAATCCCCATGGAGGCGATATATGGCTGTAATGCGGCTTGTTCTTTTGTCAATCCCAATATGGTGGTATCAACACGCATTTGTGCTAAAGCTTCACCTTTGGGTTTTTCGCTAAAATCAATTACCCTACCTGAATCATTAATTTTCATCAAGCCAAAATCGGAGGCGCGACGATCATCCATGGGAATGACGGAAAGTGTAATATCAGCATTTGTATCTCTATGCCGCTGGATAAACTGCCGGTAATCCATGCGGTAAAGGTGATCACCGGAAAGAATCAGAAATTCTTCTACATCCCACTCTTGTAACATCCAGATGTACTGACGCACAGCATCAGCCGTACCTTGGAACCAGTTGGGGTTTTCTGGGGTTTGTTGTGCTGCTAACACTTCTACAAACCCATCACTAAACCCACTGAAGTTGTAAGCACGGGCGATGTGACGATTCAGAGAGGCTGAGTTAAATTGAGTCAGGACGTAGATTTTGAATATTTCGGAATTGATGCAGTTGCTAACAGGTATATCTATGAGACGATATTTCCCGGCCACTGGTACTGCTGGTTTGGCGCGGAGTTTAGTTAACGGATAAAGCCGGGTCCCCGCACCCCCACCCAGAATAATTGCTAAAACTTTTTTCACAAAATTTCTCCCAACTGCCTTTCACTCTCATCTCCAGTTTAGGACTGTATGTAACAACTGATAAAGGGGGATCAAAGAATCTTAGGGATGAATTTTTGAGATGGTAGTAAATTAGCCAAAATAGAACTTATGTACTATAGTGGTGGGTGGCAGGAGAGTCTAAATTTATAGTTGAAGCAGTATTGCCAATATGAACATTTTGTGCTACTTTTAAGTAGCAATTTACTATTAAAGTTATCATGTTTCAACAACTATCACTATTTGAAGATAGAAATACTCATATTGCTAACTGTTTTTATAGAAGCATTGAGGAGTCTGGTTTTAACTATCAAGAAATTGATATAGGTGATATCACATTTAAAGCAGGACAAACAGAGTCAGTACATAGATGGTATCGGCTGACCCCTAGCTATTCGCCAAATTTAGTTCGCTTTTTTATTGATATATTTAAAATTAGTAAAGATGATTTTGTCGTTGATCCATTTAGTGGTAGAGGCACAACAGTTATTGAATGTCAGAAGCATGGAATTAAGGCTATGGGAATTGAGATTAATCCTCTACTTCAGCAAGTGGGAAATAAGTCGTTACTATGGAATATTGATAATACGCATTTAATTAATATTTATCTTGAAGAAATATTTGATACGATTAAAAAATATCAGACATTTTCACTAGAAGATGTTATTGAGATATTCAATACCAGAGTTCCAATTATTCATAATGTCTTTCGTTGGTGGAAAATTCATGTGTTAAAGAATTTGATTATTTGCCGTGAGATAATGAATCAGGAAAAATATAATCCTATTTCTGAATATATCTGGTTATCTTTGAATAAAGCGTGTTTAGATTGTGCAAATATTCATAGAAATCATCCAACTATTACATTTGATGATAATCATCAGAGGGAGATAGATGTTTATTTGGAAATTAGTACAAATCTCCAGAACATAAAGGAAGATTTGATCAAGCTCAATCAAAAGCAAATATTATTTTCAAATTTTAACTCCATTATAGTCGGTAATTCCACAAACAACTTACAAAATACGATTATTAATCGTTCTATAGATTTTGTAATTACTTCACCTCCCTATCCAAATCGTTATAGTTATATTCATCAAACCAGACCTCAATTGCATTTCTTAGAACTATTAGAAGATATTAGTGAAGCTACGGAAATAGATTTACAAGCAATAGGTGGAACATGGGGTAGAGCGACTTCAATTTTACAGAAGGATTTAATTATAGTTCCTGATGAGATTAAGCCATATCTTTCTTACTATGATGAGCTTAAAAATCAAAATATCTTGATGTGTAATTATGCCACCAAATACTTTATTGATTTGTGGAAACATATAAAATGTTTAAAACAGAGCGTATCCAGAAATTTTCAAGGTGTTTACGTTGTGGGTAATTCTAGGCTCTCAAATGTAGAGATATTTACAGAGGTGATTTTGGGGCAGCTTTTTCAACACGAGGGTTTTGAAGTTGAGAAAATAATTTCCTTTAGGAAAAGGGGTGGTAAAAAACGTTTGTATGAAACAGCAGTATGTATTAAAAATTAGAGAAAATATGAGAAAATATTATCTATCTCTTTTTTCAACAACTCTGAATTTATCTGAAGGAAATTATAAAGGTCGAAACCAGTAATAGTATGAACTAAATCAAAACTGTTTCTTCCTTCATAGAGTTCCCAACTCTTTGATAATCTAAGTACAGGGCTTTTTAAAGATGTATTGCAGAAAATTAACATTACAGGCAGAATTTCGTAAGACTTCAAAGCCAAGGACATATCATAATCAGCCTGAATTCTTTTAGAATCACCAATTTGATAGCATGAACGGACTTCAAATCCTATTCCTTCATATTTAATCCAATCTGAGGGAATATTTTGATTGAACTTATCTTTTCTGATTAATCCATCAGTGGATCGAACCTGGTCACGTTTACCAATTTTAACATTGACACTAAAGTGTAGTTCATTCTCATTTAATCCAAAACTCTCTTTTAATAAATAGGCAAATAAATTCTCATACATATCACCAAGTTTGCGATGTAAGGAGGTTACAAGATTTCCTCCCACTCTGGCAATAATGTATCTTTCGTCGTCCAAACCTAAAGAGCCAAAAGCAGGATCATTAGCTATTAATTGCTGAAATTCCTCTTTGTTATTGACACCAGAATAGCTTTTATAAGGTTTAAATTTTGAAACTTTTCTAATATTTACTATAGCTATATTCAGTAAATCATCTTCATTTATCATTTTGTGTTTTCTCCATTTTCTATTGGATTATCAAACAAATCTTTAGCTGTAACTTGAAGAGCATCAGCTAAACGAAAAATATTCATTAAACTAATATTTCGTTCACCTCGCTCTACAGCACCAATATATGTACGATGTAAGTCAGATTTTTCAGCCAATTCATCTTGGGAAAGTTTTAAACTTTTTCTGAAATAGCGAACTCTGATCCCAAAAGCGTCCATTCTAGCATCCATATTTAAAAAATGTGTGCTTCAATAGAGTAAACATTTTACCTCATCAAAACCAAATTATTATATAATTTTATCTGACCTTGACTCTGGTTATAAAAAATTATGGCTTTCAATTTAGACCTGATTTAGCTCATTTCCTTTACCCAGAAATAGCGATCGCAAAAAACTGTATTTGGGGCTTGACAATTGATTTAAAATTTGTTATCATAAAATTGATAAGGAAGAACTATCTTGAAATAAAACCAATTATTCGTGAGGTTTGATCGTGGTTATTACTCAAACCAGTCCCCCCAATATTACTCAGGATATAACAACAACTCACTTCACTCCAGATGAGTATCGAGTGATGGAGGAAACCGCAGCCGAAAGACATGAATATCGGAACGGAGAAATTATCGCTATGGCTGGAGGTTCAGAAGTTCATAGTGCGATCGCTAGTAACCTCTTAGTCTATTTGGGATTTTTGCTCAGAGATACCAATTTTCGTTTATATAATAGCGATTTGCGCGTTTGGATTCCCGAATACAACTGTGGAACTTACACTGATTTAATGGTAGTAGATGAACAACCACAATTGAACGGTGAGCGCACTGACGAAATTCTCAATCCTCTGGTGATTGTGGAAGTTTTATCACCCTCTACTGAAGGTTATGATAGAGGTGATAAATTTAGAAAGTATCGCTCCCTTCCTAGCTTTTGCGAATATCTACTAGTTAGCCAAACTGAACCCTATATTGAGCATTATCACAAACTTGATGATAGTAGCGATAGCGTTCGCGGAGCGTCCCGGAGGGAACTAGCGCTGCTGCAAGCAGTTCGCTGGCAATGGCAAGTTTATGATCATCCTGATCAGTCTATATTAGTACATAGTTTAAATGTAGAAGTTCCTCTTGGTGAAGTTTATCGCCGCATTAATTTCTAAAAGCCGACTCACGATTTATACTAAACACGGTTGGGAAATGGACTTTTACGAAATCATGAAAAACCTAGATTTGTAGGGGTTTAGCACTGCTCATTGGTGTCAACTTAAGTTAGAAATGGCTTATCTATTGGCTTTCACACCCACCAGGGAATAAATTCCCTGTCTAATAGCTCAAGTCCGTTAAAACGGACTAATAAATTTTCCTAGTATTCAGTCATCTTTAGATGACTTCCGCTATTAGACTGGGAATTTATTCCCAGGCGGGTTATGGGTTTTACGTTAAGTTGACACCAATGAGCAGTGCTAAACCCCTACCCACAGAATCAAATAATTAAGCCGTGTTGAGTATATAGCGGTAATCTTTAAAGCTGGTTCGTTACAGTTAATTAGGCGTTCAACAAATTCTAATGCTTGAGCAATGTTACCCAAGCGAATGGCATTAGCTAGTTGTAAACTATTAGCAGCATTTTCTGAGACTAATTCTTTCACCATATCCCCATTGACTGTTTTACCCAAAGCATAAGTTTTGAGCTTTTCTAGTTCGGTGAATATCAGTCGTGTATTATTGCCTGTGTAATCAATCAATACTGTGTAGGCATCGGTGGTGAGTGTTACACCTACTTCATCAGCTATAGTACGAGCTTGCTGTATTAATGCTTGGGTTTACCATTGGGGAATGAGAGGAAATTCCTGTACCTGTGCGTACTCCAGTAGGAGTTTGACTGATTTATTTCTCGCGTCAGGTTTGTGAGTGTTGGTGATAAGGAGGGTATTTGTGGAGGGAATTTTGGGGAGAATGGACTCCAACTGCAACAAAATTTCTTTTGGACAAACTCCCAGTAATGTGCTGTTGGGTAAATGTACTAATCTTCCTCCACTCCCAATTGGTGGTGTCATGATATCGGATAATGCTTGAGGAATGGTTTCTTTAGATTCTGGGGGGTATTCTGTATAGTTAAAGTTTGCCCATTGTTGATCTAGAGTGTGGGTTTTTAGTTGTTTGATGGTGCGAGTTAGAAAGAATTCGTTTTCACCAAAGTATAAGTATGTTGGCATGGTAGTACGGCAATTGTATTGTCGTACATGAGCGATCGCTCTAAGGGTATCCAGGTATATTTATGTAAATGTAAAGTTTACAAACATACTCTTGACAAGGGATATAAAAAGAAATATTGTTACAGAGGTATATACAGGTAACTATTGATTTTCGTTGTTGATCCTGCAACGAGTTACCGTAAGGTTCCCAAGGTTCGGAAAAAAAGGCTTCGGAATAGACCTGTATATACCTCCATAATTTAGAAGGATTAAAACTTTGGTGAAGAAGGCAGAAGGGTATAAGATGTTAAAGGCTTCAATATCCACGAGTTCCAAGCTACCAAATCTGTGATTTTGGTAGGGGAATTAAACCCTTGCCCTTTTCGGTCACTTTTATGTTCGAGTACAGAAACGTTCTACCTTTCTTGTTAAATACATTAAATGAATTTGAAAGACTTATATTGCTTATCTCCAGAACTTGTAGCAGAAAAACTAGGCGTTAACTATCATAGTTTAATTGAGCTACTTGAACAAGTAGATGAAATATACAGGGAATTTAAAATTCCTAAAAAATCTGGTGATGTACGAACAATAAGAACACCAATAAGTAGCTCGGAACGTTATAAAATATATGAAGGAGAAGGATATTTTCCTCTACTAGATATACAAAAAAAACTCAGCAAAGAAATACTACAACCTGTTTATCAACCTAAGCCATGCGTACATGGTTTTACAGCAAAAAAAAGTATTGTAACTAATGCCAAAGCTCATACTAAAAAGAAATATGTTCTAAATTTAGATATTCAAGACTTTTTCGCATCAATTAACTTTGAAAGAGTTCGAGCCATGTTTATGGCACAACCATATAACGCGAATGATAAAGTAGCTAATCTACTGGCAAAAATATGCTGTTATAAGGATCAGTTACCTCAAGGCGCACCCACATCACCTATCGTCTCAAACATGGTGTGTGCAAAAATGGATAGGCAATTACTAGAACTAGCAAAAAAACATAAAGCAACATATACAAGATATGCTGATGATGTCACTTTCTCTACTAATTTAGAGGAGTTTCCAGAAGCACTAGGATATGTCATTAATGATGGATCTGTAAGAAAATTTGTTGTTGGAGAAGAATTACGAGAAATAATTAATAGTAATAATTTTGAAGTAAATGAAAGAAAAGTAAGGTTGCAAACTCAAAACTATCGTCAGGAAGTAACGGGTTTAACAGTTAACCATCGTCCTAACGTAAATCGTAAATTTGTCCGACAAATCCGAGCTTTGCTTCATGCTTGGCAAAAATTTGGAATTGAGAAGGCAGCAGATGAGTATAGTAGTAGATATGATAAAAAATACAAATATTTAAAAATTAGAAGCAGTGAAAACACAAAACGGTTTCATCATGTTGTTCGAGGTAAGATTGAATTCTTAGGTATGGTTAGAGGTAAAAATGATCCAATATATAAAAAATATTTAAGTCAATATAAAAGACTAATATATGAAGAATTAGCTCAAGAACCTAAATTATCCTTTGTTTTAAAAACAAAAGGAGGGAAAGAGAGAGTATCACTAAATTACCAAGACTGGAATGCCAATATTAGGGCTAGAGGACTGCTATTACCCAACTATATTAAAACTAGCTACTTATTGTCTGTATTAACTTCTTTATATGCTGGGCAGATTATTTTATTAAATGGCTCTGTTGGAGTTGGGAAGACAAGCCTTGTAGAAAAATCTGCTACCATTTTAAATGGTAATAGTAAAATTATTCCTGTTCGACCTGCTTGGATTGATTCGTCTGATTTGTTAGGATTCTACAATCCAGTTAATGATAGCTTTAATCCCTCTAGTTTTTTAACTGCATTACAACAAGCTCAGGAAAAATTTGAACAATTTTTTTTAGTGTGTTTAGATGAACTCAATTTAGCTCGAATTGAAAATTATGCTGCTGACTTACTCTCAAGTTTAGAATATTCCAAGTCTGGTCAAGGAGCGCAAAAGCTAATTCTCTACTCACCTAGTATAGAAGTACAAATTAGACAAGAGATTAAGCTATTACAATCCCAAAAATCAAAAACATCTGAACAAAGTAACAGACTGGCTAAACTTCAAAATTTTTTAAATACTTATCCGGCTGAATTTTCAATTCCTAAAAACTTAATTTTGGTTGGAACTCTCAATTCAGATGAAACCACTTATAATATCAGTCCAAAAGTAATAGATAGATCCTTCGTCATTACCTATCCTTTGCCTGATTTTGCTGAAGATACAAATGCAACCCCTTCTAGCAATCCAATTGCAAAAACATATATACCATCTTTATTTAAAGAATTAGATAATAAAATTCTCCAAGCTGATAACAGTAATGATGAATTTAACGATAGTTGGTATACTATCTCAAATTGGAACTCACTTTACCTATCTCAGTGTGGAATACCTTTAGGATATAGAGTAAAAAGAGATTATAAAGTTTTCTATGCAGCTTCTAGAATTATCGAATTAACAGCCCAAGAATGTATAGGATACTTTCTCTTTACGAAACTTCTGCCTAGAATTTCTTTTTTCAAGGATGAAGAGCGAGAAAATATTTGCCTTGAATGGCTAGAGGAAATTGAAAATAATTATTCTCATTTCGGTACTCCAGATGTAATTGAAAATTTAAGAAATCAAATCCACGATACTAGACGGCGCAATGTTAGCTACTGGGGATAAAGTGAATGTTTATGGCTTATCCAAAAATTTATTTTGCTGATTCTAGAGGTGAGCTACCTTGGGAAGATGATGTACAATACACTCGCCAGTACAGTGGACGTTGGTATGTTCAGATAGAGGGTTTATGGGATGGAAGTATTGGTTTGAAGAGTGATTCTATAATTCCACTTCTAAAAATAGGCAGCAATAGGTGGCAACTCCCTCAAAGAACGAAACACGAGGAAGAAATCAGTAAAGGAGTAGCGTCAAGAACAGGACAAATAACCGCTATACTCTTGGATGCTTCAGGTGAACCCGTAAATAGTAGTCCTGAAGCTTTCTTGTTAGTGAAACCAGCGGGTTTAACAGAGCAGGAATTAGAACAATTAATTACTGAAATAGGATTACTGGCACTTTCGGCATCTAGTTGTGTTACCAGTCAATTACAAGTTCCTGTAGGGGAAGACGTAGAAACTACAATGACTGGAATGGGATTCTCTGACAGTAGAGGGTTATTATTGACAGCAACTTCCTTATTAAAATTAGCATCAGTTGTTCAAGGTAACTGGGTAGTAATAGAAAAACGTCCCCTGAGAAGTTTTTCTAGAGAGTTAGGTTTAGTTGATACACGAAAATTAATTAATTCGCCACAACTTTTAATCAAAGCCAAGATAGATCCTTCTAAGCAGAGAATGATGGCTTTAACCCAATTTGAATCTACTCAATGTTCTGAAAATGAATTTTTATGTTATATACTTGATGTTTATTTAAAGGATTTAGTTAATGGGATTGCTAACTCACTTGAAAAGTTAGAAATTGATGATAGCTTTTCACCACCTATTTATGCCAAAGATTCAAAAATATTAAGCTTTTTGACTAGAGCTAAAGAGCAAGTTCAAAAATTTAATCAGGAAAGAGGAAAGGAAAGGAAAACTATATCGAAAATAGTCGCTCAACTGCGAGACTGTGCAGAATGGGCAACAAATGCTCGTCATAGTCAATTGTTAAATAAGTTACTAACTCCAAATGAACCATCTTTACCATCTCAGCGATTAATCGGCTCTCCCGCTTATGCTTCTATTTTTGAAGAGTACATGAATTTTGAAAGCAGTATTTTTCCTAAAATTCAACCAGTTATCAAGCTATTTAAAGCTACCTATCAAGGTCAAGTTCGTTCTACATGGGAACTATACGAAATTTGGTGCTTTGTCCGGCTATACAATGCTTTTGTTACAAATTTGAATATGCGTCCTCCCCTCAATGAACCTACTCTTTTTGAGAGTATGCGAATTGAGAAAGGAGAGATTAAAATACCTATAAATAATGTATTTCGTCTTCAAGGTGCTTTTGATGATGGTAGTCAATTCAATGTTTCACTATGGTATCAACCTAAGCAATATACTAATTCTAATCATTTAAGAATTCCTGATATTAGGATAGATATATCAACCAATAGCGACACAAAAACTTACTACTTTGATGCTAAATATCGTAACTATAAACACCAAGGAAGTAAACAATTTGTTTATGATGTTATAGATGTTGCTAAAGATAAATACTTGTATTCTTTAGGCGGGACAGCTAGTTTTATTTTGCATACAGATCAACAAATTGATTTTTGGGGTGAAGTTCCTATCAACAGGGTACTAAAGGAAAAGTTTGATGACACGCTTGGAACAAGTGAAGATAGATTTATCAGCCACAAATATGGAGCAATTGCATTTAAGCCAGGCGTGGGAGCAAATAAGCAGCTTAATAAATTAATTAGATTAATGTTTCAGTACCACGGTAGCTTTTCAACCGACTGTCTATTTTGCGGACATAAACTTAATTTGGAACAAGACATTCAGACCCATTGGATACCAAATAAAATAAGTCAACAAGAATTGACTAGACGTGTAATATCAGGAAGTTCTGGGTCTGGAAAAGGAACAAGTCTATACTGTTCCTGTCCTAAATGTGGTCAGTTTTGGGTTGTGCAACATTGCTATGGTAACAATCACCGTATCCTTAAGTTTCCTAACTGTTTCCATAGACACTCAGATCATCGAAAACATAAAGGAAAATGGATGTATATCTGTCCTGTATGTGGCAGCGATCCTCTATTACCATAGACGATCGCTCATAATTAGCATAACTCCTCACTCAAAACAGACTCAACTGCTTCCCCACATCACCTTGAGGCTCAACAACCGAAAGTAACTCATCTCGTTTTTTAGCCATCAACTCCAAATAATACCCACTGGAATAGCCTTCAGAATTAGTCAATCCCTGAACTCCTTGATAAAACGTCACAACATCCCCAGTATTACCCAGAACCAAAAGAGCCTTTTCACCCTTCTTAATTTTCCGAGTAACCTGTAACTGTTCCACAGGAAAATCACCAGAACGAATAACCTTTGTTAATTCTTGGTAATATTGTTCTGCCTTAGACTTTGACAGAAGATATTGTGTCAAGTAGTTCAAAGGAAACTCCTTTTCTAGACGAGAACGGTCTCTTTTCCGCCATGAACCCTTAGTAGTAATTTTACCATCTTCATGCCAGATAATATAATTCTTAGCTCCTCTAGAGGGAACAAACATCGCTTGAGCAAGAATTTCCAACTCAATTTTGATACCAGTAGGTAAAGCATTTTGCAGCTTTTCAAATATCAGCAGAGGTTCAGAGTGGGAGAAGAACACACCATCAGTATCACTTTCAACCTGGATACCTCCCGCTTTTTCAATCACATCAATCATGAATCGCAGAATCCGTCTACCATAAGCTGTAACCAGTGCAGCAGCTTCTATATCGTTAAAACCAACACCAGAAGTCCCATAAAAGCCAAACAACGAGTTGATTAACACTTTGAGAGCAGCCTCAGCTTGTTTAGCAGCTTTCTTTATTAGGAATCAGCCCTACTGTATTTCATATATTACTCCCATTCCCGTAACTGCTTATGCACTACGGCTAAATACCACATATAATCATCAATTTTATACTCATCAGCAGCCTTAACTATATATTCCTGCGCTAACTCTAAATTATTCTCAGCTTCATAATATAAACCCAAATAGAGATGACTGTAAAACTTACCTTTTAATCCTGCCAATTTTCCCACATTCAAAACATCATCTGTTGTGCAATGACCTGCAAACAAATCATAGACAGACTTCATGATTTTTCGCGGATCATTTTTCACAGGTAATAAAGAATTACGAGCTGCTGTAACACCGGATAATCTAGCTATGCAAAGATATCTCCAGACAGTTTCTTCCACATCTTGAGCATTAACAGTTAAATCAATTTCAAACTGTTTTGCACCTTGAGCAAATCGTTCTGCATAATAATAACTTAACCCGCGTTGCCACAGATAAGGAGTAATTTGAATATCTAACTTTTCTGCATGATCAAAATCTTGAATTGATTCGGTAATTTTTCCTAATTTAAAATAAACCATGCCTCGACGAACATAAGCATTAACATTATTTGGTTGAACGTTAATGGTATTATTCCACTCTTGCAGTTGATTTTCTAAGGAATTGGTAAAAAACATTTTGGTAATGAAATTTGCTACTTTTAATCTAACTCTCTCCGTCCTTCTAATGCTCTGGCTAAAGTTAATTCATCAGCATATTCTAAATCACCACCGACGGGTAAACCAAAGGCAATACGGGTTACTTTAGTAAATGGTTTTAGTAATTGACCGATATACAATGTTGTGGTTTCCCCTTCGATACTGGGACTAATGGCTAAAATCACCTCTTGGGGTTTTTGTTCACTTACCCGTCTCACTAAAGCTTGAATGGTTAACTGTTCTGGTCCAATACCATCCATAGGGGAAATTACACCACATAAAACATGATATTTACCTTTAAATTCACGAGTTTTTTCTAAGGCAATCACATCACGGGAATCTGCAACTACGCAAATAGTTGTATTATCTCGTTGAGGGTGACGACAAATTTCACAGACTGGATCTGATGAAAGGTGAAAACAAACTTTACATAAACCTACCTGTTTTTTCGCGTCAACAAGTGCTTGGGCTAAGGCCTCTACCTCTGCTTCTGGTCTTTTTAAGATGTGCAAAGCTAATCGTTGGGCGCTTTTGGGTCCAACTCCGGGTAGCCGTTGCAATTGTTCGATTAATCTGGCTAGGGGACGTGCGTAAACCGTAATTCTACCTCCGGGGTTTTTTCTATTTTACAGTTAAATTATGTTTCGCGCAAAGGCGCAAAGGAGCAAAGACGCAAAGTTGGAGGAATTTTAACCAGTAAATATTATAATCATGATTTATGCGAAGAGATTCACTTTTTTATAAACTCTTTCAACAATATCCATCTTTGTTGTTTGAACTGTTGACAGATCCGCCGATTAATGCTCAGGCTTATCGCTTTGATTCTGTGGCTGTTAAAGAACCAACTTTTGCAATTGATGGTGTGTTTTTACCGCCAGAAAGTGATGGACAAGGAGTAGTATATTTTTGTGAAGTGCAATTTCAAAGAGATGAGGAATTGTATGAAAGAATATGCGCGGAAACTTCACTATATTTTTATCGTAATCGCAAAAGGTTTTGTGATTGGCAAGTAGTGATTATTTATCCATCTCGAAATACAGAACAAAATGACATTTATCCTCATCGGGGATTTCTCAACAGTCCTCAAGTACATCGGGTATATTTAGATGAATTGGGAGATATTCAAGAATTACCATTAGGTTTAGGTGTCATGTTACTAACTACTCTGGGAGAAAGTCAAGCCCCAGCAGTAGCTAGATATTTATTAACCAGAACCCATGAGGAGATTGTCACACCATCAAGTCAAGCTATGATGGAGATGATCACGACAATCATGGTCTACAAGTTTGAAAATCTGAGTCGTCGGGAGGTAGAATCAATGTTAGGAATTACACTCAAAGAAACTAGAGTTTATCAAGAAATTAAAGAAGAAGGCAGAGAGGAAGGACTGGAACAAGGCAGAGAAGAAGGACTAGAGGAAGGACTAGAACAAGGCATAGAACAAGGCATAGAACAAGCTACAATTAATTTGGTGATTCGACAATTAACAAAGCGGTTTGGTAAAATATCTCAGAGAAAGATAAAATCTATTTCTGGTTTACCATTATCTGTGTTGGAAGAATTGAGTGAAGCTCTTTTAGATTTTCAGAGTTTGAATGATTTGCAATCTTGGTTGTTAATCCATACTCCGGCAAAAACTGACTAACTATGTATTCTCGGTTCTGGGTGTAAGGTTGATAATAATTGACTTTCCACCTCTGCTAATTCGTCTAATCTGTCCATGACGATTTTTCGGTCAAAATAGGTATCAGCTAAAACCCAATACATCCCAAAATGTCGGGCTTCTGATGCCATTAAACTGCGGTAAAATGCGGCTAATTCTGGTTCTGGACAGTTAGCAGCTAGGAGTCCTAAGCGTTCATGACTACGGGCTTCTATTAAGCCGGTGACGAGTAAGGAGTCTAAAAATCTCTGGGGTTCTTGTCCCCGAACTTGGGATTTTAACCCTGCACCGTAGGGGGGTGCGGATAGGGCTGCTAGTTTGATGTTACGGCGTTCTAGCCATTGATTGACGAGTTCAAAGTGTTCTAGTTCTTCACGAGCGATCGCTGTTAACTCTCTCACCATTTTAGCATTAGAGGGATAGCGAAACATCATATTTAATGCTACTCCTGCGGCTTTGCGTTCACAGTGGGAGTGATCTAGTAAGATAATATCAAGGTTAGCGATCGCTTGCTCTACCCAAGCATCACTGGTAGGTTGTTTGAGGGCGTTGATTGTGGGTAAAGGTGAACTTAACACAGCGAAAAACTCCAAATTGAACAATTTAGCTCATTAATTTTAATCTTAAATCAGCTTCTGCATCTTTGGATAAGTTTCTTAATGTTTTACTTTTGAATTCCGTTCTCTGATCCTATCAATTGTGTTTATTAACAGACACAAACGGTAATTTTAATAAACTGATAAAATTAAGATCTCTGGTTTCTTCCGATATACCTAACTGGATGCTTTCTGGTTGGGGCGGATAATAACGAGATTGAAAAATTAGATCCCATATAGTTAATAAACTTGTATAATTACTATTTAAATATTTTGTTAATTGACAATGATGAGCGCGATGATAATTAGGTGTAACAATAAAATAACTCAGGAATTTATCTATTTTAAAAGGTAAGGCAAAATTACTGTGATGAAAAACTAATGATACCGCAAATAAAGATTCATATAATATCCAAGCATTTGGTGTAATTCCCAACAGATAAATTAACCCAATTTTGGGAATATTGGCAACAATAACTTCTCCTGTATGAAAGCGGTAAGCTGTGGATATATTCATCCATCTATCTGTATGATGGACTTTGTGAAAACGCCAAGCAAAACCCCAAGTGTGGATTAATCTATGCCACGTATACATATACAAATCAAGCAATAAAAAAGAGAGAATAAAATGTAACCAGGGTAAATTAATATCATAAAATAATCCCCGCCATAAAGTTGGTTTCCAGAGAGAATTTAAGATTAAAATAACAGTTAAATTAACCACCAAAAAATTTATTAACCCCAAAATTAAATTGTGAATAACTCTTTTAATGGGATTTTGACGATATTGAAAGAAAGGAACTAAGGTTTCCAGAATTCCAAATATAACGATACTGCTGACAATAGCCAGAGATTTATATTCCATTTTGTTTGATGTCCTGATAATTCTGGCATAGATGGGGCAATTTTTTCTCTTTCTTCATGAATTTTACCATGAATATTTTCTTCAAGAACAAGATCCCCGACTTCTCTAAGAAGTCGGGGATCTGAAACTCTCAAATTTAAGAAAACTTGGTTAAAAATCCCAATAATTGCTTAGTTCTTGGTGTTAGTAGAGTTTTACGATAAGCGTCTGCGGCTTTTTTAATGGCTTCCGCTTGAGTGGGATAAGGATGAATTACACTACTCAGTTTACTTAAACCAATATTATTAACAATAGCTGTAGTAATTTCCGAAATCATCTCCCCTGCATGATTAGCAACTATGGTTGCACCGAGGATTTGATCTGATCCTTTTTTGTGATGAATCTTTAAAAAACCAGATTCTTCATGATCTGCGATCGCTCGGTCTATACTTTTAAAAGGAATCTTAATAGTTTCTATTTCTATACCTAATTTTTTCGCTTCATTTGCATACATCCCCACATGAGCAATTTCCGGGCTGGTATATGTCACCCAAGGCATCACTAAACTACTGAGTTTAGATCGTCCCCAACCAAAAGGCGAAAACAGGGTATTTTTAATCACAATTCGCGCTGCCGCATCTGCCGCATGAGTAAATTTCCAATTCATGCAGATATCACCAGCGGCGTAAATTTTGGGATTTGTGGTTTGTAAATAATCATTCACTTTTACACCCCAGGTTTGATCATATTCTACACCCACTGCCTCTAAATTCAAATTTTCCACATTGGGAGCCCGTCCCGCACCAACTAATATTTCATCAACTGTCACCGAATCTCGTTCACTATTCACAGAAAAATATAGGCGTTTTCCTTCCGTAACTGTAACAACTTCTTCTAATTGACAATTTAATACTAAACGAATACCTTCATCAATTAAAACTTTTTGCAAAATCTCCGCTGCTTCTGAATCTTCCTGATTTAAAATATGTGAACCTCGATGAAATAATGTCACTTCACAACCCAAACGCTGAAATGTTTGTGCTAATTCACAGCCAACAGGTCCACCACCAATTATGGCTAATTTTTCGGGTTTCTGAGTTAGGGAAAAAACAGTTTCATTAGTTAAATAACCTGCTGCTTCAATTCCCCGAATTTTCGGTTTAACAGCCCTAGCACCAGTAGCAATGACAGCTTTTTTAAATTTTAATGTTTGCTGATCAACTTCTATAGTATTCTTGTTTATAAATTTACCATCACCTAAAAAAACATCAATTCCTAAACTTTTAAATCTTTCCACAGAATCATGATGACTAATACTCGCCCGAATGCGTCTCATTCTCTCCATAACTGTGGCAAAATCCACATCAAATTTCTGAGAAATATTAATCCCTAAATCTTTGGTTTTTCTGATTTCTTCAACTACACGAGAAGAACGAATTAAACATTTAGAAGGAATACAACCAAAATTTAAACAATCTCCTCCCATGAGATTTTTTTCAATTAATGCCACTTTTAAACCCAAATCTAATCCCGCAGCCCCCGCAGCGACAACCAAACCCGCAGTTCCCCCACCAATTACTACTAAATCATAACAATCAGCCCTTTGGGGATTTACCCAATTATCTGGATGAACATTTTTGAGGAGTTTTTGATTATACTCATCCATGGGACGAATTGTGACTCTTGGAGATTCTGAAGTTGACATTAGTATTACCTCTGAATGGTTAAGTATAAACTATGTTTTTGATTATATGATCTGTTATTTATAAATACATTATCATCAGAAATTTATCGGTTTTATATTTAACAAAATTACTAAAATTATTGAAAAATAAAAAACAAAGAATTTTTATAAGTTCTCATCTTCTAAAGCTTTCTTAGCTATCTTCGTGACATAAACTGTGACAGCAATTGTTGCTATCAACCCCATGATTTGAATTACCCAGTGGAGAATGATGTTTCCAGGTTGATTTTTACTGCCAATTAAGGCTATATCTCCTACTAAAGATCCAAAATAAACATACATAATTGTTCCAGGAATCATCCCCACTGAACCAATTAAATAGTCTTGAAAAGAAACACTAGTAATTCCGAAAGCATAGTTTAATAAATTGAAGGGAAAGAGGGGAGAAAGTCGAACTAATAGGACAATTTTTAATCCTTCTTTACTAACTGCTTTATCAATGATGGCAAATTTTTTGTAACTAGATATTTTTTCTTTTACCCAACCTTGCGCTAAATAACGTCCTCCTAAAAATGCTGCTATAGCACCTAATGTAGCCCCAATAAAGACATATATAGAACCCCAAATTACACCAAAAATTACCCCAGCACCCAATGTCAGCAGTGCAGCCGGTAAAAAAGCTAGAGTAGCTATAATATAGATACCAATAAATACTATTCCTCCTATAGCACCAAGGCTATTAATCCACTGTAAAGCATTCTGTAAAAATTCTTGAAGATTGGGAGAAGATACTTTAACAGATTCTTGAATTACAGAAAAATCTATTGCTGATAAAAGGGTAATAATCATAAAAATTCTCTAGGATTTTGGGGAAGAGTACCAATTACGAATTTGGGTTGGGGAAATACCGAGTAAATAAGCAATGACAATCATTTGATTCAAAATAGTAGTTTGGATAATTCCTTTTTTTAACCATCTGCGAGGTGAGGTAATTACGGGTGTTGGTAATAGGTGAATTTTGCCCAGAGGTTTTAATTTTCTCATCATTGCAAAGTCTTCCATAATTGATATTGGCGGGAAATTACCAACTTGCTGAAATACATCTTTGGTGAGAAAAATAGCTTGATCACCATAGGGCATTTGCCAAAGATGCGATCGCCATTTTACACCAAATTCTACCAAACGCAACCCCCAATTAGGGGCATTTATCCGTAAAGCAAACGCACCAGCCACAATTCCCGGTTTTGCTAAGGTTGTGCAAATCATCTGCTCGAAATTAGTCGGTAAACGGGTATCAGCATGGAGAAATAGGAGAATTTCCCCACTAGCAGCCATAGCACCTGTATTCATTTGATTAGCACGTCCGGGAGGAGAAATAATTACCTTAACATTCAATGATTTAGCGATTAATAATGTTTCATCTTTTGAACCACCATCAACTACAATTATTTCTACATTACTACTAGATTGACTGCTAATAATTGCTTCTTTAATATTACCCGCTTCATTGAGAGTGGGAATAATAATAGAAATTTGAGCATTCATGTTGACAAAAAGATTTAAATTAACTATTCTGTGATTTTGTGCAAAACTCCACTGCGAATCATCATCTGCGGCCAAATTAACAGAAAAAATCCCATCCAAATCAATAATGGAATAGCAACTAAAATTGTTAACCAAATAATTTTGAAGATTAACCAACTACCGCTGATTAATGTTAAACTGGTTAGGATAATTGACCAAGGTTGACACCACCAAGGTTTAGATTGCCAAGGACTAATGGTTTGTTGTTCAGACATTTTTTGATTTAATCAGTAAACCTATACCTTACCTCATATCTTGCACTTAATCAAGAAACAGGGAAAATGCAAATATGAAAATTGCTTCTGATCCTTACAGACGTTATTAGCAACTGTCAAATATTTAAACAAGGGGAGAATCTCAACAGTTCTGAATTTCTCAACTATATTCATCATCAACATAAGATTCATATATTTCAGGCGTTTCAGTGGAAGTAACAGAATCAGATAATTGAAAACTATCATCTGTCATGCGGATGATTTCTCCAGAAAAGAACTTTGCTAGACTTTCCGCAGCTTTAACCACACCATCATGATCCCAACTTGATGGCGATGGTTGCATTGGTGCTGTATTGGTAACAACAGGCTCAATTCGGACTGGTACGGGTGGTGGTGCGGATACTGTAGCTACTGGCTGTGGTACGGCTGAGGGTTGCTGTGGTGTGGGTTGCGGGGCTGGTGGTTGTTGATAGGATGTAGGTTGAGGTAGTTGTTGAACGGGAGTGGAATTTTGTGGGGGTGGATTTCGCTTAGTTGATGTGGCGTTGGCAGTGGTAGCTTTTTCTAAGGTAACTTGAATTTCCTGCTGGAAAGTTTGTCTAAAGGCCGTAGTGATGATCGGTAGATAAGATTTCACTTTGTCATACCAAACCGCTTTTACACCTACACGAGCAACTACACCATTAAATTCCATTAAATGGCACATTTGACCCAATAATGCTTGTGTGGGTAGCTGCTGAATATGTCCACGGACTTGTTGCCAAAGTTGAGTTAAATTGTATTGTGAACCTTCTCCTACTGGCTGTATTGGTTCTGGTTGATGGTTAGTAGGTGGTGGTGCATATACAGGTTCTGACGTGGGTACTGGTGCAAAATTCACGGATGAGTTGTGATTTGTGGGCGGATATGCTGGTGGTGCAGCAGCGGGAGGATAAGCTGGAGTGACAGCAGTTGTATTAACTTGCTGAGAAATATTTGCAGTTTGAATTTGAATATTGGCACTGGGTAATAATCCCAGTAATGTTACTTCTAACCATAAACGGGGTTGAGTGGTGTTTTTTAGTTGTAATTCTGCTGTTCTCAGGTGTTGTTGTCCTCGTAAGATGGTACTAATATCAAATTTTTGGGCAAAGTCAACTAATGATGTCCAGGTTGATTCAGTACAAGCAACTAAATCTTGACGATTGGGAGCGGTTTTAGCTATGAGGAAATCTCGATAAAAAGCGGCGAGATTTTGGAGAATGATCAGGGGTTCTCGACCTCGATCTAGGATTTTCCGGGTAGAGTCTAGGACTATTTCGGCTTGATCTTGAGCGATCGCTTCTAATAGTCCAAATAGGTCTTTTTCGCTGACTGAACCTACCAAATCCCAAACCTTATCCGGTGTCACTTCCCCAGCAATTAAAGCTAATTGATCAAGTAAACTTTCTGCATCTCTTAATCCTCCTTGGGCAATTTGTCCCACCAGAGTCAGAGAATCATGAGAAATATGAATACTTTCCTTAGCGGCAATATACGTTAAATGTTTTACCATTGCCTCTAACTGAATCCGTCGAAAATCAAACCTTTGACAACGAGAAATAATTGTTGGTAATACCCTTTGTGCGTCTGTTGTAGCGAGGACAAAAACAACGTGCTTAGGTGGTTCTTCTAAGGTTTTAAGTAACGCGTTGAACGCTGCGGTACTTAGCATATGACATTCATCAATCACATAAACTTTATAACGGCACTGCATCGGGGCAAACTGCGCCCTTTCAATCAGTTCACGGATATTATCAACACCCGTATTACTGGCAGCGTCAATTTCAATCACATCAGTAGAATAGCCTTTAGTAATACCCTGACAGATTTCACAAACACCGCAGGGTTGGGGGGTTGGCTGGTTGCCTTGGAGACAATTGAGAGATTTAGCGAGAATTCTCGCACTGGAAGTTTTTCCTGTACCTCTAGGGCCAGTGAACAAATAGGCAGGGGCGATTTTCGCTGAGAGAATGGCATTAGTTAGGGTAGTAGCGATCGCCTCTTGACCCACCAGTTCAGCGAAACTCTTTGGCCGATACTTATGGTGCAGTGGTTCGTAAGACATGGAGACAGGTTTAAATCCGTATATCCCAGGTAAATTTTAGGGTTTTACCATTCTAACAACTCATGGCAATTTTGCCTCAGACATAGCCGCTAGTACCGCAGGGCGGAAGTCAAAAGTCAAAAGTCAAAAGTCAAAACTAGTATACAGTCAAAATAAATTTGACGAACTACTAGTCACTCACACCGTTAAAATTTTAATAAGCAACATCAATGGTGCATCAAATGTTTAAGCGGCTAATTCAATGGCTCAAAAAATTTTTTCGGCACTTGTTTGGTGGTAAACAAAATCTTACCCCCAGTCGGGAACAAGTCCCCAAAGCAGTAATTCCACCCCTCACTGACACAGATTTAGAATTTCTCTTTACAGAACTACTAGAAGGAGTTCATCAGATCAAGGGACAAACTTGGGCGCAAAAATGGTTACATAATCTTGAACATCGTGTTAGCACCCAACAGTGGCTAGAATGGTTAAATCGTTTTGGTGACAGATTATTAGCATCTTCTAAACCCCATAATGAATTAGCAGCCAGATTAGTTCAACTTGGTGAGTTAGGGGTTGGGGAAATCAGCAATCTGTCCTACGATATAGGCATGAAAGTCTTAACAGTCAATCCAGGAGAACCAGTTTGGGAATACGAAGGTCCCGATGCAGTAGAAAATAATCTTTTAATACCTGCCAACACGGAAGAAAATTTACCAGAAGGGGAATACAAAACTGTCAGTCTAGATGAATTGTTGATGATGTTGCAGCAGGATGAAACCCTATGCGAGCAAATCTCCCAACAACTAGGAGTGGAAACAAATAATCCAGAAGAAATTATTCAGGTATTAGTTAGTCAGTATAATGAAGCGAACGAGTCTTCTGAATCACAAGGATAAATCCCAGTGACCGAAAAGACGGGACACAAGCCCTGTCCTTCCAGGACGGCTTTATGTTAAAATTTGGTCATAGTCGCCATAGGGCATTGGGAGACTTTAAACGGACATGGAGGGACGATAAGACCACTTGTGGCCTGTTCTGGCGAAGTGTCAAGAATTACCGCACCTTCCGGTCGGTGAGTATGTCAATAAGTTTGATTTGTGCGGTGTAGCTATCAATATTTTTACGTGGGTCTATTTGGTTTTCTAGTCCATTCCGTAATTAATAATTTTTTTTGACACAAGGATAGCTACAATCTAGAAGAAAGAAAATCCCATAAATTGGCAGATGTTCAGGTGGCTCTTGCAGTGGCTTAACAAATTTTTACAGTCCCCCTTTGACAGTCTGGGAATCACCGATTCCCAGGATAGTCAAGGCAATCTGGTGGCAGATCAACCACCAGAACTCGCGAATGCGGATCTAGAGTTGTTATTTAATGAACTACTAGAAGGTGTGCATCAAGCGCGCGGACAACAGTGGGCGTTGAAGTATTTGCAGCGGATGGAACCGAGAATTACAGTTGATCGGTGGATAGATTGGCTGTTGATATTTGGGGACAAATTATTAGCTTCTCCTGCACCGAATCTTCCTTTAGCCAAGCGCATGGTGAAACTGGGTGAGTTAGGTATTGGTGAGGTTAGCAACCTGGCCTATGATGTTGGGGTGCAGCTATTGCGGCGCAACCTCAATCAGGAGTATGAGCGCAAGCAAGAGTCACAGGAGTTGGAAAGTTCCATCCCCACAGCAGAGGAGTTAGATACTCCTGGTCAGGAATTGCTCCGCCAATTTGGGGAACAAATCTGGCAAGATCAGAATGTGGAAAGTGTGACTAATCCATCAGTATCCCAAATGGTTGAGGATCTCTTCACTGGTCAGTCTGTAGGGTTAAGTAATGGGTCTTTAGCTGAGAATGCAGCTAAGACAGAAAATCACTATCACAGTTATGAGTATAGAATTCAGGAATTTTCCCAGAATGCTGCGGAAATAATTGCCGATCCAGAATCTCCCAGGGAGAAAAGCTGGAACGAGTCTTTGATGAATATAGAACCGCAGTTAGCATCCACTTTAGATGAGTTGGTGGTGCGGTTGGAGCAAAGTAGCAATCTTGTCCAGCATTTAGCGTCGGAATTGGCAATTCGTGATCGGCAAATTGTCCAGCAATCAACATCACAAATAGTTGTTACTAATCCGGCGGAAAGTTTATTTTATCAGGGTTTACGGCAGGCTAAAGCTGGAGATTTGTTAAAGGCTTTGGCTTTATATGAACGGGCAAGTCAAATCCAACCTCATGTTTATGAGTATTGGTTTAATCAGGGTTTAGCATTATTTTACTTGCAACGGTTTTCCGAAGCGATCGCTGCTTATGACCAAACACTGGCTCTCAAACCGGATTTTTATCAGGTTTGGTATAGCCGAGGCAGTATTCTGGGCGAGTTGGGAGACTTTGATGCGGCTATTGCTTCCTTTGATCAAGCGATCGCTATTAAACCAGATTACCAAGCAGCTTGGTCTAGCAGAGGTTTAGCATTTCTCAAGTTAGGTTTAATTGGGGAAGCTATTGATAGTTATGATCAAGCCCTGAATTTAGAACCCCAAGATTCTGAAACTTGGTACTACCGGGGGATAGCTTTGGCTGTGGTTGAGCAATATGCAGAAGCGATTGCTAGTTATGATCAAGCCCTCAATCTCCAACCCAACTATCATGAAGTGTGGATTGATCGGGGTGTGGTGCTATTTAATTTAAAACAATGGTTAGAAGCAATTGAATCATGGGATCAAGCCCTGGCCATTCAGCCAGAATTTTATCTAGCTTGGTATAACCGGGGTGTGTCCTTTGAACACTTAGGTCGTCGGGAAGATGCAATCTCATCCTATCAACAAGCGATCGCCATCAAACCCGATTTCCACCCAGCCTGGTATAACCAAGCCGTAACCCTATTTTACCTAGACCGTTCTGCCCAAGCTATATCCGGCTATGACAGGGCTTTAGAAATTAAACTAGACTACTGGGAAGCTTGGCTAGGAAGGGGTGCGGCGGCTGGTCATCTCACCCCCCACCAATCATCACTAATTGTAGTTAGTAGCATTTCTGCATCCAATCCTGCCCTTAACTTAGGCGGCTATGAAGGTAAATTAGCAAGTTATCAGACAGGTTTGAAACATCTTCGCCCGGATACTCACCCAGAAGGTTGGGGAAGATTACGTATAGCTATTGGTAATACTTACTACGAGCAAGCGAAAAAAGCCACCACACCTCGTGATTATTGGCATCATGCCATGTCCGAATATCAACTGGCACTATCTACGCTGACACCAGAAGATTTTCCAGAATTGCATTTGGATATTTTGCAATCTCTGATGAAAGTGCTTGTCTGTTTGGGGGAAACAGTAGCGGCACAGGAATTACAAAAATGGGGAATTGAATTATTACAACAATTACTCACTCAGCCGAATCGGACTGATGAAAATAAAAAACAACTGGTACTAAAATTTGCAGGTTTAGGACAACTAGCAGTTGATTTAGCTGTAAATACAGGAGATTTAGTAGAAGCTTGGGAAATGGCTGAACAGGGGAGAAATAACTGTTTACAGTTGTTAATGCCTGATTTGAATTATCAACTTGAGTCAGGAGATTATCGCTCTATTCAACAATTACTGAATCCTACCACAGCCATAATTTATTGGCATCTTAGCCCAGCCGCTTTGCACACATTCATTATCAAAGATCAAGCCCCAGCTCCGATTTTACTGTTTACACCCATCCAAGAGACAGAAGGAATTCCCGAAGCAATAAAACGCTTAATTGAATTTGAACATTGGTTAGCAGATTGGCAAGAATCATCAACACTATCAAAACTATTGCAGTTGCAAAATATCTTGAATATTTCCACAATTACTCAAGAATTGGCAGGGATAGATACAATAATTTTAGTTCCCCATCGGGACTTGTATAAATTACCTTTGCACAGTTTATTTAATCTGTCTTTTGCTTCAGTATCTTCTGTAAATGTGGCAAATTACAATATTACCTATTTGCCTAGTTTAGCTATGGGAATTTATTTACAATCTCAATCATTCTCCAATGGGCATCAACATCATGGTCTTCCGGCTTATCCCTTACTCAAATCTGATAAATTAGCATCAGAAATTATCAGCGAAACCTTGGCTATTTCTCAGGATTTTCTCAGTTATTAATGTTTAACCTTTAGAGGTTGTTTGAAAACTTTTTCGTGTGGGATCTGATCCCCCTAAATCCCCCTTTCCAAGGGGGACTTTGAGGAATTTAGCCCCCCTTTGTAAGGGGGGTTGGGGGGATCTCGATTAATTCTGATACTTTTCAAACATCCTCTTAGCCATTGCACAGCACTTTCCACATCTGCAACTTGTTCTCCTGGGGGTACAGGTGGACGATTTACCATCACCACCTTTATCCCTAGTTTCCTAGCGGCGATAATTTTGGGATATGTGGCACTACCACCGCTATTTTTGCTGACAATGGTATCTATATTGTATTTGAGGAGAATTTCTTGTTCGTTTTCTAAACTAAAGGGACCGCGATCGCATAAAATTAATCCAGGTGGAACGACAACATCAGCATTTGGTGGATCAATCATCCGCATTAAAAACCAAATTTCCTGTAAATGTGCAAAAGTCGCAATTTCTTGTCTACCAATTGTTAAAAATACTCGGTTAGCTTGATTTGCTAAAACAGCAGCAGCAGCCAAATTATTTTCTACTTCTAACCAATAATCATCCTTGAGTTTTTCCCAAGCTGGACGAATTACCATTAATCGAGGAATACCTACTTCCTGAGTCGCTGCGGCTGCATTCTCAGAAATTTGATTAGCAAAAGGATGAGTAGCATCAATTAATATATCAATTTGCATTTCTCGCAGATAAGTCACCAATCCGGCTACACCACCAAAACCGCCTATTCGCACATTACCCACAGGAGTAGCAGGTTCACGGGTACGACCGGCTAGAGAGGAGATAGCCTCAATACCAGGAATATTTGCTACCTTAGCAGCTAATTCTACCGCATCACCAATTCCACCGATAATTAAAACCCGCAACATATCAATTTAAGACAAATGGGATTAAAGCCAGCAGTTTAAGTTTAACTAATACTAACCAGTTTCTCTGTGTTCATTGACTAGTACCGCAGGGCGGAATTAAAAATTAACAATTAAAAATTAAAAAGCAGATTGTATAAGCTTTTTAGGGACTTTTAATGGTTATCTTACTTACGCTGTACTGTACTAGATTCTAAAGTTTTAACTTGATTTTGGAGTTTTTCTAAAGTTTGTAAATGGGATTGGTGCAATGAATTACCTAGCCAAATCAAACTTCCACTAAATAAAGTTACTGTAATAACTAAAATACCTGTTAACAATTTCACCTGTAAATGCAGAAGTTTTATCTGATTAATTTGATTTTCCTCTGGAAGCTGAGAAATAGAAACTAAATTGAGATTTTCATTTTCTGTCATCACCTCTAATCTCTTTTCTTCTACTCTTATAAATGTAACTTTACCTTGCAGCCATCCAGTAATCAAATCAGGGCAATTTTTCTTAAACCATTGCCAAGCCAGTATTTTAAATGCAGGTTTAGATATTTTAGTCATAAATTTTAGAGTTTTATTGAGAGTTCCAAACTTAAATTTTTGATTTACTAAATTAGTTGAACCAACATCATAGAGACAATCCATGATGGATTTAATTGTAATTTCTTCCTGATAAATCAAAGTTCTTACTAATAACCTAAGTTCATTAATTAGTTGTTCCTCTTTCTCTTTCTCTTGAGACTGTTGTGTTAAATGATTTGATATTTTTATTGATTTAGACATATTTCAATAATAAATTTTGAAGTTTTCCACGTTTTCCTCATACCAAGTCACGTTAATTCAGGAAATGAGATAGAACTGACAAAACGACCTACTTATCTACCCTGGTTTCCTGTTCCTCATTCCCTCCCTTAAAAGCTAGTACCGCAAGGCGAAAGTCAAAAGTCAAGCCTAAGACGGTATAGGCTTTTGGGCGATTTAGAATGGACGTTTGACGTAGCTCAGTTGAGCCGTTGGTTTATTTACGCCCTTGTGTACTAGTTAATATCCTGGCAAATCTAAGGCAATTAATAACGCTTGCTCCAAATGTGCCATGACAACTTCAGAAAGTATTCCTCTTAAACGCAAAAAGCGGGTTTTAGATAACACCCGTACCTGATCTGCCATGGCGATTGAGTCTTTCTTGAGTCCGCCATCTGGTGATAAAATTAAAACTTGAGTAGGGTAAACTCGCTTTCCGTCTTGATAGGTGGTACAGGGTACTGCTAAAACGACTGGGCTGGATAGATTAATTACATCGCGACTAACAATAATCACTGGGCGAGTTCCTCCCTGCTCCGAGCCTTCAGTCATTTCTAGACGCGCATCATAAACCTCACCCCTTCTCATCTTGGCGATTCCCCTAACTGCAACGCCTCCCACTGCGCGGTAGCAAATTCTACCTCTAGTTTTAAGACCTCTGCTTGATAATCTGGATCATTAGCCATTTCTGCCAATGCGGCATCAATTTCGGATCGCTTTTGTAAGGCTAGTTCCCTTCGTAAAGCCTGAGCGACAAAATCATTCCGACTTTTAGCTTTCCCTTCCATAACTGCTTTATCTGTAGCTTCTAGCAGTTCCCTGGGAATGGTTAATGTCGTGCGAACGGTTTCTGTTTTCATAGAGCGTTCATTATTTGATGACTGAAGTGATGTCTTATATCATATCGTTTTACGCATCAATTTAGTAAATTTAAGTTGGTCATTAGTCATTGGTCAGTAGGGGCGAAGCATTTGGAAGATAAATTATCGGTCATTGCCAAAAATAATTCTCCAAATGCTTCGCCCGTACAGTTGTCAGCATTTGGAAGATAAATTATCGGTCATTGCCAAAAATAGTTCTCCAAATGCTTCGCCCGTACAGTTGTCAGCATTTGGAAGATAAATTATCGGTCATTGCCAAAAATAATTCTCCAAATGCTTCGCCCGTACAGTTGTCAGCATTTGGAAGATAAATTATCGGTCATTGCCAAAAATAATTCTCCAAATGCTTCGCCCGTACAGTTGTCAGCATTTGGAAGATAAATTATCGGTCATTGCCAAAAATAATTCTCCAAATGCTTCGCCCGTACAGTTGTCAGCATTTGGAAGATAAATTATCGGTCATTGCCAAAAATAGTTCTCCAAATGCTTCGCCCGTACAGTTGTCAGTTGTAAAACTCTTGGTTATTTTTTGATTTACTTTTCAATTTAGCACCTAAAATACCCCAAATTGTGGCAATCTGAGAAGTATAACCGCTGGCAATCTGATATTTTAGCTACAGAAAATCTACCTATTTAGATTATGCAAACTCTGCCGACTTTGGAAATTACCAACACTACATCTAGTCAACCAACCTTTGATACCACCATCAAACGCCGCAAAACCCGCGCTGTACAAGTGGGAGATGTCACCATTGGAGGAGGATATCCAGTGGTGGTACAGTCAATGATTAATGAAGATACTCTGGATATTGATGGTTCTGTCGCTGGCATTCGTCGTCTCCATGAAATAGGCTGCGAAATTGTCCGCGTCACTGTTCCTAGTATTGGACACGCTAAAGCACTGGCGGAAATTAAACAAAAATTAATTCAAACTTACCGTGATGTGCCAATTGTAGCCGACGTACATCACAATGGCATGAAAATCGCCTTGGAAGTTGCCAAACATATCGAAAAAGTGCGAATTAATCCAGGTTTGTATATATTTGAGAAAGCAAATACCAGCCGCACCGAATATACAAAAACTGAATTTGACGAAATTGGCGAAAAAATCCGCGAAACCTTAGCACCGCTGGTAATTTCCTTGCGTGATCAAGGTAAAGCTATGCGAATTGGCGTAAATCATGGTTCTTTGGCGGAAAGAATGCTATTTACCTATGGTGACACCCCGGAAGGGATGGTGGAATCTGCCTTAGAATTTATTCGCATTTGTGAATCTTTGGATTTTCGTAATGTCGTAATTTCCATGAAAGCCTCACGAGTTCCTGTCATGGTGGCTGCATATCGGCTTATGGCTAAACGCATGGATGATTTAGGCATGGATTATCCTCTTCACCTGGGCGTGACAGAAGCAGGTGACGGGGAATATGGCAGAATTAAATCTACTGCGGGTATTGCCACATTATTGGCTGACGGTATTGGTGACACAATCCGCGTCTCTTTGACAGAAGCACCAGAAAAGGAAATTCCGGTTTGTTACAGCATTCTGCAAGCTTTGGGTTTGCGGAAAACAATGGTTGAATATGTGGCTTGTCCTTCTTGCGGACGGACTTTATTTAACCTAGAGGAAGTGCTGCACGTAGTCCGGGAAGCTACTAAACATTTAACAGGTCTGGATATTGCTGTGATGGGTTGTATTGTGAATGGACCTGGAGAAATGGCCGATGCTGACTATGGATATGTTGGTAAAAACCCTGGTTATATTTCTTTATATCGTGGTCGGGATGAAATTAAAAAAGTTCCAGAAGCCCAAGGTGTAGAGGAATTGATTAATCTGATTAAAGCCGACGGACGTTGGGTAGATCCTTAATTAATAAAATTTTTACTTCTGTCTCTCCGGTGAATTACTTAATTTTTTATCTGACCGCGAATAACCCAAAGATAGAAAATTAGTAATTTTGCAGGAGGCAGAAGGTTTATCGCAGATGAAGATCTAACTTCAACGGAACGCCAGCAATCTTGAGATCAGGGATTCTAAAATTTTTTCAAAAAACCCCTTGCTATTTTCTTTAGTCTTGTGATATATTAACAAGAGTGACTTAATAAATTTTAGATGGACAATTTTGGAATCATCCCCACTCCAAAAGTCTAAAATCTCAAGTTCACACTTACGGGACGTAGCGCAGCTTGGTAGCGCGCCACTTTGGGGTAGTGGAGGTCTAGGGTTCAAATCCCTACGTTCCGATTTATGGAAACTTTAATCATGGCACATTCTTCTCCTTCAATGTAAATGTTTGAGTTGTTTGTGTGGAATACTGCTTTTGATGGTTGTATGTCTCTCCAAATCTGGGGATATTTTAAGTGCAGGCTATTTCATGCAAGCTATTACAAATTTAAATTGATTGCTATATATGTCTGATTACAACTGGAAATTTGTAAGACTAATTTTGTCTTGGCAAGGTGTATTTACTATAATTATTGCTAGTTGCTTATTAATTCTCAACTTAGTTACCGCACCAGCTATTGCTCAAAAGGGACAGGATTGTCGGGTATCATCAAAAGCAACTCAAGAAAAAGAAAAATTACGTTTATTAGCTTTTAAAGGCAATAAAGAGGCAGAAAGTCGCTATCAGAAATTACTCAAACAGCATACACAAGAATTAAAAACCTGTCGTAGTCAGACTTGGCCACAAACTCAAGCTATTTGGTTGCGCTTGTATCCCTGCGATATCCAGCCGGGAGTAGTTGATCAAATTATGGACCGCATTGTCAACCAAGGCTATAACCAAGTTTATTTAGAAGTATTTTATGATGGCCGGGTACTATTACCAGCCGCAGCTAACCCAACTGTTTGGCCTGCTGTGGTTCGCATTCTTGGTGCAGAAAAATTTGATTTATTGGCATTAGCAATTAAAAAAGGGCAACAACGCGGGTTGAAAGTTTATGCTTGGATGTTTACGAATAACTTTGGTTATACTTATGCTCAACGGGCAGATAGACAAAATGCGATCGCTCGTAATGGCAAAAATCAAACCAGCTTATCCGTAGTAGAAGATAGTTCTCAAGTCTTTATTGATCCTTACAACACTCAGGCTAAAAACGATTACTACCGCATGATACAACAGGTTATACGCCGTCGTCCAGATGGTATTCTCTTCGATTATGTTCGCTATCCTCGTCAAATTGGCAATGATTCTATTGCTACCAAAGTTCATGATTTATGGCTATTTACCCCTGCTACCCAAGAAGTCTTATTTCGTCGCGCCAAAAATTCCAAAGGATTAGAATTAATTCGCCGTTTTCTCACCAGAGGATATGTGAGTGCTGGTGATATAACAGAAATTGATAAACGCTATCCTCAAGAAGATGAACCCATGTGGGAAGGGCGTATTCCTCGAAAAAAACAGAAATCTTTGCCTTCCCCAGCGGAAAAACAGCGGGTTTTGCAATTGGATTTATGGTTATTCACTGTTGCTCATGCTATGCAAGGTATCTTAGATTTTGTGGCTTTAGCAAGTTACCCAGCCAAACAAAAAGGTATTCCCGCTGGAGTGGTATTTTTTCCCGAAGGTAATCAAGCTTTAGGACAAGGGTATGATTCCCGTTTGCAACCTTGGGATAGGTTTTCTAGTAACTTACAATGGCATCCCATGTCCTATGCAAATTGCGGTAATGTTGATTGCATTGTGGCACAAGTTCGACAGGTTTTGAAGATGGCACAACCAGGGACAAAAGTGATTCCGGCTTTAGCTGGTAAGTGGGGAGAATCAATTAGTAATCGTCCCTCTTTAGAAGTGCAAATGCAAGCCCTTCATCAATTATTTCCTCAAATTAAGGGTGTTAGTCATTTTGCTTATTCTTGGCAATATCCTCAAGATGATAATGAACGCAAATCTTGTAATGTTCGCTAAATCGTTATAATTCAGTAGGGGCGGGGTTTCCCCACCCAAAATTCAAGAGTTAATGAACCACGTTCGCGAAGCGTCCCGCAGGGATAGGGACGAAGGACACGAAGGAAGAAGGAAGAAGAAGAAAGAAGGAGTAAAATTAGGAAATGTCTACCCTCCTTTTAAGTTTAATTTAAATTTTTAATTCTCCAGTTTTGTTGTATTTTTGCAATATTCCCATGACAACTGCTGGTATTTCTAAATGGGGAAGAATTCCAGTGTCGGGTATTTCATGAAAGCCTTTAATTGCACCAGGATTTAAATTTGCTAACCGTCGTCCTAATTGCATATTTGTAAATTGTGCTTTTTCACCCCACAACATGACAGTTGGAACTTGAAGTTGCTGAATATATAAACTCAAATCAAAATAAAGATTTCCGCGTAAGAAGGACAAAGCCGCAAACTTGGCTTGATATTGTTGTGCAGAACTTAAATAAGCTGATACCATTTCTTGGGTCACTCTTTCTGGTTTAGCAAACAGAAAACTTTGCAAAAAATTCCTGACTGCAATTTCGTTTTCTGCACCCAAAGCATAAATTAAATTATCTACCAACGGTGTATTAATTAAAGAAAGTGGTAATCTCCTTCCTGCACCTTCTCCAAAATCGTTAAAACCGGAAGGACAAACTAAAAACAAAGCTTTAAATAAGTCTGGATAAGTAACAGCAAGACGAATAGTTAAAGCCGCTGTTAAAGAAGATGCTACTACAGTTACAGGTTGATTACAGGTTTGAGTAATAAACTCAAGAATCGTCGTTAAATAATCTTGAATTTGATAATCTCGCACGGGGTGAGCAGATTTTCCCCACCCAATTAAATCTGGGGCTAAAATTCGATATGTTGACGCATAAGCCGGGTAAATTTTCGACCATTCATAAGCAGATGCACCACCACCAAAATTATGTAAGAATAATAATGGTGGTAAATCTTGATCTTTGGCATTTTCCCAAGGGGCGCTAATTTGGGTATAGTAAACCATTGCCCCCAAAGAGGTATGAATGAATTTACTACCAAACCCAGGAGGTTGAAATTGCAGCATAATTATGAAAGTGAATCTTTGGTAATTTGTACAAGTTGATTTATATTATCACTATTAATATTATAGGCAGCCCCAAACCCAATGACAAAACGTCCGGTATTCGGTGTAAGTCGCAAAATCCGAAAATCGGGTAAACTGCGTAATGTCGTAATCAATTCTCCAAACCGAAGTTCAAATTTATCAACAACTTCCTGCCATTTCTCTGTTTCCCTTTCTATCAAACTTGCGGTACAATCAAAATTTAACCGCCGACGGGCAAAAATTTGTTTAGTTTTAACTTCGTCGTCAATAAATAAAACACTTACAAAAGGATGATTATGAATATTTTGGGTGTGTGTAGCTAGTCCACTCACATAAATATAGATATTTTTATCATCGTCCATAATAAAAGGAGCATAACTAGCATTAGGAGTTCCTTGTTTATTTACCGTACTTATAATAATGCTGGTAAATTCTTTGGGAAATTTCTCATATTCAGCTTGGGCTTTAGCAAATTGATTCATCATGGCAATTATCCTCTTTTATGAATATTATAATCCAGATCCATCCAGATCCCCGACTTCTTTGAGAAGTCGGGGATCTAAATCTGATACAATAAGACTAAAATAACATGATTAAATCGTAACTATGAATAATAACAATCGTTCTCGATGGGATTTATGCAGGTTTATTAAAACCCTAACTTACTTTGAAGTATTTCCGGTTCTTAACTGGATAGAGAAACTCTTTCAAGGTAGTCCAAAAGATCATCAAGATATATCAAAAGCAGGAGGAAATATGGCTGTAATTCTGGTAGCTGGGGCGACGGGTGGTGTGGGTAAACGAGTTGTCAAAAAATTGATAGCACAAGGCTATAATGTCCGTTGTTTAGTTCGAGATATTGCAAAAGCGCGGACAATTCTGGGTGATGATATTGATTTGGTAGTTGGGGATATTACGAAATCAGAGACTTTGACAAATTTAGTTATGGCTAATATTCAAGCTGTAATTTGTTGTACGTCGGTGCGTGTTCAACCTGTGGAGGGAGATACACCAGATAGGGCAAAATATAATCAAGGGGTGAAATTCTATCTACCGGAAATTGTCGGAGATACACCAGAAAATGTTGAATATCAAGGTGTGAAAAATTTAGTTGCAGCCGCTGCAAAGTATCTAGTTTCTGTGGGTGAAAAACCGATATTTGATTTTACTAAACCATCAGATGAAATCAAAAATATCTGGGGCGCTTTAGATGATGTGGTTATGGGTGGTGTTAGTTCCAGTAGTTTTCAAATTAGGGAAAATACAGCAGTATTCACAGGTAATGTTTCAACTGCTAATTCTGGGGGTTTTGCTTCAGTAAGAACTAAGAATTTTTCACCATTAGTTGATTTATCTGGTTATCAAGGTGTGAAATTGCGGGTTAAAGGTGACGGTCAACGTTATAAAATATTTATCCGCACAGAGTCAACTTGGGACGGTGTTGGTTATAGTTATTCTTTTGATACTGTTGCTAATAATTGGCTGGATATTCAGATTCCTTTTACCGATTTAGTTCCCGTTTTTCGTGCCAAAATTGTTAAAGATTGTCCACCAATGGACGTTAGTAAGGTTTGTTCTTTGCAATTAATGTTGAGTAAGTTTGAATATGATGGTGCTTTAAATCCTGCTTTTAATCCGGGGATTTTTGCGCTGGAAGTTGCATCAATTCAAGCCTATGGTGGGGAAACTTTACCTCAATTTGTATTAATCAGTTCTGCTGGGGTAACTCGTCCAGGAAGACCAGGAATTAATTTAGATGAAGAACCTCCAGCGGTAAGGTTAAATGACCAATTGGGAGGAATTTTAACTTGGAAGTTGCGAGGAGAAGAAAGTGTTAAAGCTAGTGGGATTCCTTATACAATTATTCGACCTTGTGCTTTGACAGAATCAGCAGGAGGGAAGGAATTAATCTTTGAACAAGGTGATAATATTAGAGGAAAAATTAGCCGTGATGATGTTGCGGAAATTTGTGTACAAGCAATTAAAGAACCAAAAGCCAGTAATCTCACTTTTGAGGTTAAGGAAAGTGAAGTAATTGCTGATAATTTAGATTGGAAACGGCTATTTTCTTCTTTGCAAGTTGATAAATAGAACTTTAAATAATTAGTGAATTTGTTGGGTTTCCTTTGTCAACCCAACCTACAATCAGAGTTAATCAACTGGAGAAACTTAATGTCAAGTAAAGATAAATCTGTTACGTATGAGGGTGGTTGTCATTGTGGTACGGTGCGGTTTCGGGTAGTAGTTAATAATCACAAAGTTGATGATTGTAATTGTTCAATTTGTGCTAGAAAAGGATTTTTGCATTTGATTGTCCCCCAAGAAAAGTTTAGTTTGCTACAAGGGGAAGATGTCTTAAAAACTTATAAATTTAATACGGAAGTAGCACAACATAAGTTTTGCAGTATTTGTGGAATTCATTCCTTTTATATTCCCCGTAGTCACCCTGATTGTATTGATGTTAATGTGCGGTGTTTAGACGGAAATATAATTGGCAATTTTGAAATTGTGCCTTTTGATGGTGTAAATTGGGAAGAAAATATTGATAAGTTACAAAGAGGTTAAATGATAATTATGATGGAAACTCAAGCACAGCAAACAGAACAAGGAAATTATTCTTCACCACAAGATAGTTTATCTTTTTCCGGTGAAGACAATCGCAGTTTACCAAAATTACCTGCTGCTAAAGAATCTGAATCCCAATGGCAGCAAATTAGTAGACAAATTCTTGAATTCTTAAATCAACTGCCAGAGTATTTAGGCAGTATTTTTAACAACAATAAACAGGGTTTAATCACCCTAGTTTTAATTTTATCAGCTTTGGTAACAGTTAAGGTAGCGATCGCATTACTAGATGCTGTGAATGGTGTACCTTTGCTACAACCGATTTTCGAGTTGATTGGCATATTTTACTTTATCTGGTTTGCTTTCCGTTATCTCCTCAAATTTGAGTCTCGGCAAGAATTATCCCAGAAATTTAACTCTTTCAAACAACAATCTTTAGGATAAAGATTTTTTATCAAGCTAATAAAATGTAGGTTAGTTCTAGACTAGCTTACATTTTTTTATTTTGTCATGGAGGATGTCAAATATATCTATAGATAGAGAATTTTAATCAAAGTATTTTTATTAATTATATCCTAAGATAGTGTATTTATCTGCTAGAAAATTCTAAGCTAGTCCTGGTAATCCTAGAAAAGTACAAGGGGTTAATTGTATGAATGAGAAGATTACCGCAGATACTTATGATAGAGGCATAATTCCCGCTGAAACAGCAGCCCGAATGAAAAGAGAAGGAGTAAATTATAAACACTTGCCGACTGAAGAGGATCTTGCCAGTGCTGCCACTGATGACCAAACTGATATTTACAGTATTCGGACAACGGACGGTTATACTGTGGATAAAGAGGGGTTATTGAATAATTATCCAGTTGAACCGGAAATGTATTATGAAGTTCCTGGTGATGCGCGGGAAATAGCAGAACAAGAAAAAGCTGAACGAATACAGGAATTGCGAGAAGTAAATGCAGATAAAACAGGTTTATTAACAGAGGATTTTGATAAAAGAGGTAAAGGACCAGGAATGATCTAATTTACCATTTCTTTGATTTTCTCCCGAAATCCTAAAGCCGCATCTAAAGGGTCATCTGCTACTACATATTGCGCCAAAATTGACAAATCTAAATTTGGCAATAATTCACTTTTTGCCACCAATTCATAACTTTCACCGCGCAGATGATAAACGGCAAATTGATTGTTTTGAAAAAACCAAACTTCTGCCACGCCTAATCTTTTGTAAACTTCTAATTTATCAATTCCCCCACTGGTGACTACAACTTCAATGGCAAGATCAGGAATTTCTTTTTCTATGCCTAGACAGTAGGATTCATCTGGTTCTACTCCTCCTCTTTTCCCTTGTTTACGGAAGGTGGTAGAACCAAGGGGAAAATAGCGAATGCGTTTTTCTTGAAAGTAAATTTCCAGCAAAGATCCAATAATTGTTCTGCGAATTTCATGGCGACGACTCGGTGACATTAATTCTATGACTCCATCTAAATATGTAACTCTATATTGTAAACTGTCACCCAAATCATTGAGTAAAGCTTCATAATTTTTCCAATTAACACCACTGATAGTTTGCCGTTCTTCTGGATCTTCGGCTTGTAATAGTTCAGATAATTCTGAAAGTAAAAGCATATAATTTCCTAAACCTGAATTATTGCTAACTTGATTATATTCTAATTTCCAGATCCCCGACTTCTCTGAGAAGTCAAGGATATATTTCAAAAATTGTAAATAAATGTAAAGCTACTAGCAAATAAAATCTTCACAGAATTAGGTTAATCTAATCCGGTACGTCACTCCCTGCGGTAGTCTAGATAAATGTTAATTTATCGCCTGGTTTGACAAATAGTTTTATGACTTCAGTTTCCAGTCCTGCACGCGTTATTCGTATTGGTTCACGTAAAAGCCAACTAGCTTTAGTTCAAACATACTGGGTACAAGCGGAACTCCAGAAAAGCTTTCCCCACATTACTTTTGAAGTCCATACCATGTCTACCCAAGGGGACAAAATCCTGGATGTGGCATTGGCTAAAATTGGCGATAAAGGACTATTTACCAAGGAACTGGAATTGGGCATGATCAATAAAGAGATTGATTTTGCTGTGCATTCTCTCAAGGATCTTCCCACCAATCTACCAGAAGGGTTGACACTGGCAGCGATTACAGAACGGGAAAACCCCGCAGACGCGGTGGTATTGCATGAAAAGCATAAAGGTCTGCAAATCGAGACTTTACCCGCAAATGCGGTAATTGGGACTTCTTCCCTGCGACGTTTGGCACAGTTACGCCATAAGTTCCCTGATTTTACCTTCAAAGATGTGCGGGGAAACTTGATCACACGCATGGCAAAACTGGATGCTGGTGAGTATGATGCTTTAATTTTAGCAGTAGCTGGTTTAGAAAGATTGGAAATGAGCGATCGCATCCATCAAGTTCTGACTCCTGAAATCTCCCTCCATGCCGTTGGACAAGGCGCTTTAGGAATAGAATGCCGGGCAGATGATACGGAGGTAATTAGCTTACTGAAAGCGATTGAACACCCACAAACACGCGATCGCTGTTTAGCAGAAAGATCATTTTTACGAGTTTTAGAAGGTGGTTGTCAAGTTCCCATTGGTGTAAATACGGTAATCAATGGTGACGAATTAACTCTAAAAGGTCTGGTTGCCAGCGTTGATGGTCAAACAATCGTTAAAGATACCGTCACCGGTACGGCTGCTGATGCTGAAAAATTAGGCGCACAACTAGCCAGTATTCTCAGGGAACAAGGCGCTACAGAAATCTTAGAAAAAATCTTCACCGAGATTCAACGAGGATCATAGGGTAATAGGTGACAGGTTACAGGTTACAGGTAACAGCCAAGAGAAGAGAGTTTAATTACCCAATCACCAATTACCAATCACCAATTACCAATTACCAATTACCAATTACCAATTACCAATCACCAATTACCAATTACCAATTACCAATTACCAATTACCATGAGAATTTTATTTGTAGCAGCGGAAGCTGCTCCCATTGCCAAAGTTGGCGGTATGGGGGATGTTGTCGGTGCATTACCCAAGGTCTTGAGAGCAATGGGTCATGATGTACGGATTTTCATGCCTTACTATGGCTTTGTACCCGACAAAATGCCAGTTCCCAAAGAACCCATTTGGAAGGGAGCAGCCATGTTCCAGGAGTTTGCAGTTTACGAGAGTGTACTGCCTGGTACTGATGTTCCTTTGTATTTATTTCAACATCCATCTTTTTCACCTCGGCGGGTTTACGGTGGAGAAGATGAAGATTGGAGATTTACTTTATTTTCCAATGGGGCAGCGGAATTTTGCTGGAATTACTGGAAACCGGAAATTGTCCATTGTCATGATTGGCACACAGGAATGTTGCCTGTCTGGTTGAATCAATCTCCAGATATTACCAGTGTATTCACCATTCACAACCTCGCTTATCAAGGTCCTTGGCGGTGGTATTTAGAGAAAATTACCTGGTGTCCCTGGTATATGCAAGGACACAATACAATGGCAGCCGCAGTCCAGTTTGCCAATAAGGTAAATACAGTTTCTCCTACCTATGCGGAGCAAATCAAAACACCTGCCTACGGTGAACAAATAGAAGGGTTATTATCTTTTATTGGCGGCAAATTATCAGGGATAATTAATGGCATAGATACCGATATTTATGATCCAGCTAATGATAAATACATCACCCAAACCTTTACCATAGATACCCTTGATCAACGCAAAGCTAATAAAATAGCTCTGCAAGAAGAAGTAGGTTTAGAAGTTAATTCTAATGCCTTTCTCATCGGCATGGTGACAAGGTTGGTAGAACAAAAAGGGATGGATTTAGTATTACAAATCCTTGACCGTTTTATGGCTTATACAGATGCTCAGTTTGTCTTGTTGGGAACAGGCGATCGCTATTATGAAACCCAAATGTGGCAACTCGCATCCCGCTATCCCGGACGGATGGCCACTTACCTGCTGTATAATGATGCCCTTTCACGCCGTATTTACGCGGGTACAGATGCCTTCTTAATGCCTAGCCGCTTTGAACCCTGCGGAATTAGCCAAATGATGGCCTTGCGTTACGGTTCTGTGCCTATTGTTCGTCGGACAGGGGGATTGGTTGATACTGTCAGCCACTTTGATCCAGTCAATGAAGCAGGTACAGGTTATTGCTTTGACCGCTATGAACCTCTGGACTTATTTACCTGTATGATTCGCGCTTGGGAAGGTTTCCGTTTCAAACCCCAATGGCAAGAATTACAAAAACGGGGGATGAGTGAAAACTTCAGTTGGTATGAATCCGCTAAAGAGTATGATAAACTCTATCGTTCTATCTATGGTTTACCAGATATAGAACCAGAAGCGGAAGTAACAGCAGAAACTGTTTAAGGTGTTGTAGAAAGTTGGAATTTTAGACAATATTGATGGGGTATTTATCTGGAATACCCCTTTTTAATACACGATAGTATAGAATTAAAAAAAGATGGATTGGCTAGAGCGCGTCGCAGAAATTCGCAAAATTTGTAACGTGCCAGCACCAGCTCGAAATGTTGCTATTGCTAGAGTATGGGTAGATGAGACGTTTTCTGAGCTATTTGCTTTTAGTGGTAAGCTGTTGCGAGAAGGAGCTGTTGGTTTACCCAGTCAACCGATGTTTCAAACCTTTGACATTGCTGGACACCGAAGAGACTTAGACTCAGAGTACAAAATATTAGAAGCGATCGCCGAAAAATATACAAATAATAGAGAAGTAAAGGGTAAAATTGAATTATTTACTTCAAAGAGCCATGTGATTCGTGTGAGTATGTCATGAAGCAGTTTAGGCAAACTTTCCCGAACATTCAGCTAAATGTATATCACGGAAACATTGCATAAAGGAGTCGGTATAAATGTCAATTTGCAATTTACCCGCACCACTTAATCTTATTTTTCATGAGAATCATCTTTCCCCATGTTCAGATTTAGAAATAATTCAACTTGAACGACAACAAGGTATTAATCTGCCCAGCACTTACAAAGACTTTTTGAAGATAATGGGGCATGGGGCAGGTAAGTTTTTACGTGGTTCAGATTGCTTTTATCAGCATTTGCCACAAATTCAAGAATGGGCTAAACAGCTTTTAGTAGAAAATGATTTTCCTCAAACTTTACCGGAGGATGCTTTTGTATTTTTCATGCACCAGGGATATCAGTTCAGCTTTTTCAGACTTTCAGAAGGTGATAACCCACCAACTTATTCATATTGTGAAGGACAAGAACAGCCTTATTTTGTCAAAAGTCATGATCAGTTTAGTGAATTTCTATCTGTGGAAATCAATCTTTATTTAAAGTCTTTGATGCTGATAGCGAATTAGATATTAGCTAGATAAACAAAATTATGGTTCAGAACAAAGGATTTTAGATATGCAAAATAATGAACTATGATATAATAGTCAATGATTAATAATCAAATAGCAGTTACTTATGTCCTATAAAGTTAGTATTGTCATTGAAAAAGATGAGCATGGCTATTATGCTTATTGTCCTGAACTTCCTGGATGTCAATCTGAAGGTGATTCTTTAGAAACAGTACAAGCAAATATAAAGGAGGCTGTTGAATTATATATAGAAACATTATCAGAATTTGAAAAACAAGCACTTCAGCACAAAGAAATATTAACTATGACTTTGGAGGTAAAAGTTGCCTAAACTGCCCCGACTAACTGCCAAAGAAGCTGAAAAATTACTATTAAGTGCTGGTTTTATGCAAATAAGAAGCAAAGGTAGTCACAGAATTTATTTTCGAGAAAATGTTAGAGTAGTGATTCCTTTTCATTCAGGTAAGGTCTTACATCCGAAAACGGTACAACAGGTTTTTACTGCTATTGAAAGTTTTGAAATTGAGAAAATAGAAGAGGAAATAAATCAAGACGAAGAAGATATTTAAGAGGATGTTTTAAAGGTATTTTCTGTCAGAATCAGGATTTCCAGGATTTAATGATTTGCAGGATGGTAATTTTTATGATTAAAGATGTAAGTTTTTATAAAAATGCCCAAATCCATGTAAAATACACCAAGTAAACTGGCAAATAAAGTTATATTATATAAATGATTTACCAGAATAAAATATTTTTAACTAGGTTTGTTATTTCATGGAGAAACTGCTCGAACTATGGCAACAATAAAATCTCAACGGAAAGTGCTATTATCTCATGGTGAAGATGGGTATTTTGTTGTCAAAGTACCAAGCTTACCCGGTTGTATCAGTCAGGGTAAAACTCGTGAGGAAGCTTTAGCTATAGATTTTTTTATTTATCAACCTCACAGCAACAAAGTTAAATTTTCTCATTACCATAATGAACACATCAACCACACCATTAACACGCTTAGATTTTTACTATCAGCAAATCAAGACAATTATTTTAGCGCGTCAAAACCCGATTACTGGTTTATTACCAGCGAGTACCGCTATTACTGCTCATGGCGATTATACAGATGCCTGGGTGCGAGATAATGTGTATAGTATTTTAGCAGTTTGGGGTTTAGCCCTAGCCTATCGCAAATTAGATCATGATCATGGTCGCACTTATGAACTTGAACATAGTGTTGTTAAACTAATGCGTGGTCTATTGTTTGCCATGATGCGACAATCTCATAAAGTTGAAAAATTTAAACATACACAATCTTTATTAGATGGACTTCACGCCAAATACAATACAGCCACAGGTGATATTGTTGTCGGTGATGATGAATGGGGACATTTGCAACTTGACGCGACATCTATCTTTTTATTAATGTTGGCACAAATGACCGCCAGCGGATTATCAATTATTTTTACATTGGATGAAGTTAACTTTGTCCAAAACCTAGTTTATTATATTGGTCGAGCTTACAGAACACCGGATTTTGGGATTTGGGAACGGGGGAATAAAATTAATCATGGTAGTGCAGAATTAAATGCTAGTTCCTTGGGAATGGCTAAAGCAGCTTTAGAATCTATAAATGGATTAAACTTATTTGGTGTTCATGGTAGTCAAGCATCAGTAATTCATGTTTTACCAGATGAAATCGCTAGAGCCAGAATTACTTTAGAATCATTATTACCCAGAGAATCAGGTTCTAAAGAAGTTGATGCGGCGTTATTAAGTATTATTAGTTATCCCGCTTTTGCTGTCAAAGATGAAGCATTGCGAGAACGCACCTTTAAAGAAATTATTAGTAAACTCGCAGGAAAATATGGTTGTAAACGCTTTTTAAGAGATGGACATCAAACAGTTTTAGAAGATACTGAACGTTTACACTATGAACCGGGTGAACTTAAACAATTTGAGCATATTGAATGTGAATGGCCATTGTTTTTCACTTATTTAGTTCTTGATGGATTATTTCGCGGTGAACAAGCACAAGTTCAGAAATATCAAGAACTTTTAAAATCATTGTTGGTAGAGCAAAACGGGTTACAGCTATTACCGGAAGTTTATTATGTTCCTGAAGAAAATATAGAAGCTGAGAAATTAGATCCTCAGTCTCAGTTAAGATTACCCAATGAAAATATTCCTTTAGTTTGGGCGCAAAGCTTATATTATCTGGGAGAAATGTTAAGTGAAGGTTTAATCTCACTAGGAGATATTGATCCTTTAGGTAGACATTTGAATGTCGGCAAAAACCGCAATTCCTTAGTTCAAATTGCTTTAATAGCAGAAGATGAAGCCCTACAAACACAATTAGAAGTATATGGAATCGAAACCCAAACTCCTACCCAAATCGCACCAATTCAAATTAGGAAATCTGAAGAACTTTCCCAAATTTATACACAAATTGGCAGAAATGATCAACTGGGTTTAACGGGTCGTCCTTTGCGACGACTGAGAAGTTTGACGATATCAAGATTCTTTCGGATTAGAGATCAAACAGTTGTCTTTTTACCATCATTTCTAGATTCTCAACAGTTTTATTTAACTCTTGATTATCATTTTTTGGTAGATCAAATTAGAGGTGAATTGGCTTATATCCAAAAATACTGGAGTGATTTAGGTCGTCCGACTTTAACCTTAATGATTACTCGGACAATGCTAGAAACTGGGTCAGAAGCATTATTAGAATTAATGCAGGAACTCAAGGATGGTATTTGTCATGGAGTCCAGGTAAAATTAGGAAAATTGAATCAATTAATGCTGACAGCAGCGATTCAAAGAATTGATTTTTTATCAGATACAGAATTATCGCAATCCTCAGTTGCAAATCGGGGAATCCGTTGTTATTACCTGACTTCTCATTTAGAAAAAAGTTGGTCTTTGGGACATACCCAAGAATTCCAAATGGAATGTGAAACTAACTTAGATTCATTATTAGAATATTTGCGCTCATCAGAAAATATTTATGAGCAAATTGAATTACTGCAAACTTTAACGCGGTTACAGGGTTTAGAATTTGATACAGGATATGCTGGGCCAACTAATGCTGTCACTGTAGCGGATTTACTAGATGAAGTCTATACCAAAGCCGGAGATTTAGGGCTGTGGGCGGTGGTGCGACGGGCTGCGGGTTTACGCCAAATGCTCGATATTGGCTTATCAGATGCGATAACGAGTATTTTGGTTCAAGGTAAGCAAATTGCAGTGGGGAGGGCTTATAGTCAGGCTTCTTTGATAGTTGTTCCTATCTCTGGAAGTGAGATTACTGAGAAAATTAATAACTTCTGTCGTGAGGATATTCGGGATAGAGTTTTAACGCAAGAAATTCTTATTTATCTCGGTGTCTTAATCAAATCAGAACCAGAATTGTTTCGCGGATTTTTAACACTAAGAGTTGGTTATTTAATTCTTTTAATTACTAGCGATATAGCCAGAGAATTCATCCTCACCCAAGATGAAGCTTATGAAAAATTAATGCAGCTTTCACCTTTTGAAGTGAAAATGCGTTTACGTCAAGTGTTAACTGGATATAGTGGCGTAAGTAATTTATTACGTCAACAGGAATCATTGCACGTCAAACAAAAAGAAAGTGATATTGCTTGGGTTGTGCTACCTGTAATTAGTGAAGAAACAGAAGTTCCTCTTGATGGTTGGCGCAGATTTCGTCAAAGAGAAGGTGCATTAAATCGTGTACCCAAAGACTTTTTTAAACAAGTTTGGCTATTAATGCAGCATTGCAAAGGTTTAGTCATTGGTGATAAATTAGAACGACGGAATCGCTTAGAAAGTGAAGTCATGCTTTCAGAAATGACCGCAGGAGAAAGAAATTTTGCTTTATTAGTTGAACATTTGCTGAATAAAATTGAAGCCCCAGAATATCGCCAAGTCAATGTAGAAGCTTTGATGGAATTGGCTACAATCGTGGCTAATAACCCTAAGTTGCAAATTGAAGAATATATGGTTTTAGATGTGTTAATCGGTCATGCAGTGCGGTTAGCGTGGTTAGAAAATCATCCCCATCGCCGCGATTATTATGATGAAGATAAAGCTACTGCATGGCCATCATTTTATAATAGTTCTCCTCAAGATTGTGCTAATTATATTTTGAAAGCGTTTAGGTTCTTAACGGAGTTTGTTCAAGATGTTTAAAATTGTAAATAGCAATACAGTTCAGTTAAGAAAATTGTAGTTACTAATTTTCCGGTTGCACCTCTATACAAAGTTCCGCAACTCAATCAAAGCAATAATAATTTTTGCTCAAGCGCTTTTATACATAGAGCAACACGGGAATTAATGTCTTTTTGCTCAAATTCATCAACACCCAATTTCACTTTCAGATGTTGGATATGATTCTGCACAACCCTCAGTGATATATGAAGACGTTCCGCTATTGCTTGATCTGTTAAGGATTCATGACACAATAGCCTGAGAACTTCCAACTCTTTCTCATTCAAGTTTAATTCTTGACGTAATTCTCTAGGCAGTTTCAATTCTCCATTCAAAGCACTTTCAACCCCTGCTAAAAAATATTTGCGTCGTTCCATTTTATTCACAACCACAAACCCACCGTAGTGATGATTAATGAATTTGACAAGTTTTATCATCCAACTGGGTTCACTGCTATAAATGAGGATATTTAAAGAGGAATAAGTGTTAAAAATTAACTCTAATAATTCTAAAGAAGATTTAGCTGACTGAGCGCCAGAAGGTAAAGCAAATTGTAAATCAAGGACTATTAAATCTGGTGTTTCTATTTTTAGACGTTGTAGTGCTTCTTGGGGAGTAGAAGCGATGGTACAAATAGCAGAAGAATCGAATTTTCTCAAAAAATCACAATTATTTTGGGCTACTTCTGGATGATCTTCTACAACGAGAAACCGCAGTGGCTTGACATTCATTGTCTTGGGTAATGATTAGATACGTATAGTTTACATCAAGTACGTATACTTAATCAAGACCTAGATCTCCGACTTCTTTAAGAAGTCGGAGATCTGAATAATGAATAATAATTATCAGACTACAATTATCTGAGCAAACTTACGATTTTCAGGTTTAGGTTTAACTGTAATCTCTACATCACTACCTAACTTGTTTAGATAGTCCATCAATCTATCAGTTGAAAAACCACTTAATCTACCTCTAATTAGTAGAGAAACTTTTGGTTGATCTATGCCTAGAATTTCGGCTGCTTGAACTTGTGTTAAATTTAGATTAGTAATGATTTCACTGATTTTACGCACTAACTCAGCTTTCAATAATCTTTCTTCAGGATTAGATAAACCTAAGTCAGCAAATACATTTCCGTTACTAACCTCAACTTGATTTTCTTCTGGCATTTTTTTACTCCATTTTTTCGGTAGTTTGCTGTAAATAATTTTCTTGAGCGATTTTCAATCTTTTTTTAACTAATTCTATATCTTGTTTTGGTGTAGCAATACCATGTTTTGATTTCTTTTGAAATGAATGTAGTAAGTAGATAACACCCTCGAATTTAACAGTATAAATTGCCCTATATGTATCCCCATCAAAATCATCTACAATTTCTAAAACACCTGCTCCAGAGAACCCGCGTAAAGGTTTTGTATCAGGGTGTTTTTGTCCATGTTGTGCCAAATCAAGAGCGTAACCCATGACATCCTGTACATCTTCAGGAAACTTCTTTAAATCATGAAGGGCGCTTGCAATCCATCTGAAAGGCTTTTCTTGTTTTTCATTCATGTAATGTTAAGTATGCTAAAACTAGCATATTATGTCAATAAGTAATTATATGGTATTAAATATACTCTTGGTAAACTAGATCCCCGACTTCTTTAAGAAGTCGGGGATCTGAATACTAGGATGTTTTGATTTAGTGCTGATAGCCATTACTAGTCAATCAAATTCAGTAACTTCTTTTGGTGAAATAACAATTACTAAGTGGAAAGCAGCTAATTTGATAAAACCTTCAATTATCAAACCAGTTTTGACTACTATTAGCAAGGAATTGGTGATTAAAAAGTTAGGACAACTTGAGGAAGTAAACAGACAAGCACTACAAAATCTTTTACAGTGCATTTTGGGTTGACAGATAATCCTGTCATCGAAGGAGCGATCGCAAAGCACTCCGCAGGAATCGCCTAAAACAATCCTTTTATCGAAAAAAGCGATAGCGAAGCGCTCCGTAGGAATCGCAGTGATATCACCATAAGCAGTTAATATAAAAAAGCAGTAGTGCAGTTGCTAAACATGAAACATGACACTGATTTATTTAGACTATAATTGCTTTCAACGTGGCTTTGATGATCCAAGACAAGTTAGAATCCAAATGGAGGCTGTAGCCTGCCAAGAAATATTTACTCAGGCTCAAACAGAACAAGTAAGTCTGGTGTGGTCTTTTATCCACCAAGATGAAACTGAATTATGTCCCTTTGTTGATCGTAAATATTCAGTTTTGGGTATGGTGAGTTTGTGTAAAATAAAGGTAGCTCCAAAAACTGAAATAGCAGAACAAGCCCATTTATTTCAGCAGTTAGCTAATCTATCAAGTAAAGATGCTCTACACCTTGCCTGTGCTGTTTATATTCAAGCTGATTTTTTCCTAACTTGTGATGACAGTTTGAGAAAACAAGCTCAGAAGTTAGCGTTAGAAATAGGAATAATGAACCCAATTGACTATATTAGGAATAATGAAAACTATGGAACTAAATAATATTATGGATGATACAGAAATTAAAGTAAAAGGCATCAATGCTCTATATAAATCTCTTGGTTCAGCAGCAGCTATGCGGTTTTTAACGTTGCTACACAAGACCCCTACTGATTATGTAGAAATTTCTAAAACAATATATCAAGATCAGACTATAGATGAGATTTTTACCAGAGCAAAACAAAATTGGCAAGATTAACTATATCAAGCGATCGCTCAAAATCATTTTATTATGAAAAAAGCGATCGCCTAAAATCATCCTTTCATGAAAGAGCGATCGCTCAAAATCATCCTATTCCCAAAAAAGCGATCGCCTAAAATCATCCTGTTATGAAAGAGCGATCGCCTAAAATCACCTATTAGATTTTGCACCACGTAAAATCTAAATCATTCAATGCAGTATCATCGCCCTTACCTTGCTCAGATTCTACCTTAGCTCGGACACCACAAATAGCAACTCCGTTGTAGTTTCCTTGCCAAGATCCCCAGTTTCCCCAAGGTGTAGTACCTGAAGATTCAATTCGGCTCTGATTGCCACACATAAAAGCAACAGAATTTGCAGCAGTATCATCTCCTGATCCCTGGTTTCTCTCCACTCTTAGATGAAAATGAGTTAGAAAAACACCTTGCGGACAATTAGAACCTTCACCCCAGTTACCCCACATTCCTGGATGCGGCATAATACGAGCTATATCGCGTCCATTGCGATCACGACAGTAGAGGGCAATAGCGTTAAGCCCAGTATCATCGCCCCTACCTTGATCAGGTTCTACCCTCATGGTGTAACCAGCCGCCCATGAGCCTGGTGGACAGTAAACAGGTTTAGTCCAACTACCCCATTGACCTCCATTGCCAGACTCTCTCGTAAAAGCTTGATCATTACGAAATGTATTTTGTGCAAATGCTGGTTTAACAGGAACTGCACCAATCGACCAATTTGCCAAACAATATCTCACAGAACTATTAATATCTTATGGTCAAATAGAAATGAGTAAAGATATTACCTCAGAAGTTAGACAAATTGACGTATTATTTACACCTGCATCGCCATTTCCAGATGGTATAGAATCACTAGGATTGCTAGGAAGAATGGCGAAAAATTCAAGTTATACTATATTTGAGCCATTTCGCAATGCTGTCAGTAAAAGTGAAATTCGCAGTTGTATGGGTAAATTATTTGACATCCATGCAGACCTAGAACGACAAACTAAACGCAATAATACGCGAATAAATGAAGAAGAATTACCATATTTATGGATTTTTACTCCTACAGCATCAGCAGACATTCTAGAAAGTTTTAATTTTACTTTAGATGAGGAGAATTGGGGAAAAGGAATTTATTTTTTAGGAAAAGCATTAAAAACTGTACTGATTGTCATTCATCAACTACCCACTACACCAGAAACACTGTTTTTGAGGGTATTAGGTAGAGGAAAAGTACAAAGACAAGCAGTAGAAGAATTAGAGGCACTATCAGAGAATAGTCCTTTCCTGACGAATATAATACAATTAGTACATGACCTAATTGCTGTGTTATCTGCACGTCAAGAAAAAGAACACGATATTGATCAAGATGATCAGGAGTTGATTATGAAATTATCAGAAATGTATCAACAACAATTAGCAGAAATTAAAAAACAAGAACGAGAAGAAGGTGTATTAAGAGAACGTCGAGCTATGATTGAAAGTATCCTACAAGTACGTTTTGGAGAACTTGATTCAGAATTAGCTACAATTATTGATCAAGTAATTGCTATGAATAGGGAAGAATTTACTCCTTTGCTTTTGCAATTATCTCGTGAAGAGTTATTAGCAAGATTTACAAATTAAACTAGAACCCCGACTTCTTAGAGAAGTCGGGGTTCTGAATGAATACAGATGTCAATAAGTAATCAAATGTTGTGGAGAAAAAGTTCGCAAATTAAATTTCTCAGCTTAGGAATAACTTGCAGTGTATTCTACAATTTCATCTTTTCCCAAATTCCTATAGTTCAGAAATTGGAATTACAACTTCAAGATACTTTGCTGAGATTAAACCAGCCAAAAACTCCACCTCCAGAAATTATATTAGTCAAAATTCAACCCCAGGATTTAGCGAATCAAAAGCTATCTTTAGGAAGATTATTCTATGCAGATTTAGTTGAACATCTTTTAAAAGCAGGTGCTTCCGTCGTCGTTTTGAACCTCCACAATGACTGGGAAGAATCACCAGATTTTGAGTACCCAATCAAAACTACCGAATCAATCAATAAACCTTTAAAAAATCTCGTACAAAATCATCATAAGCAAATTGTTTTAGTCACACGCACCAATTCAATTACTAATTCTAAAAAACCAAAATTTTTTATCTACAATCATCTTCTCCCTTTTGATAGTGAGCGACTTAAACCTTTAATACCTCCTGAGACTATTCAGGGATTTTTTGAATACGAACCAGAAGCAGAAGCACCCACACATTTAGGTAGTACGGCTCGAAGTTCCCATTTAGTGAGTCCGTTCTTTCTCTCAGAAAAAATTGACGAAATTCAAACCTTTAAATCTGTTCCCCTTCTAGCTTTAGAAAAGTGGGAACAGCAACAGCAAAAAGTTTATCTTTCCTCACGACTTGCTAAAATTACAAATCCGGTAAAAATCAAATTTTGGGGAAAGTCGGGAACTTTTCCTTTTCTAGAATTAACATCTATTTGTCGGCTTAATAAAGACAAGAAATGTCTAGTTGCGTCTCCTCAAAAACTTTCTCAACAAGTCCGCAATAAAGTTGTTTTCATTGGTTTTGTAGAAGCGAACAACGTCCAAACAATGGCTATGTTGTCACCTTTCGGTGATAGTATGGCTGGGGTGGAAATTCAGGCTAATATTATGGCCAGTTTAATGACAGATTCATTTTTACAAATTCCTAGCCAATGGGTTGAGTTAATAATAGTTATTTTAGGAGGATTTTTAATAAGTATCGGTATTTATAATTATCAAAATTGGCGTTTATTATTAATAGTTTTTGCAATATTTAGCGGTTACTTGGGACTATGTTTAATTGTTTGGAAATGTAAATGGATCTTATTGATTATTCAACCTTTATTAGTGTGGACAGCTACAGGAATATCTATTTTTATCTATTTTATTTTTGGACGACAAAAAGAGGTTATTGCATTGCAAAACTATCAAATTACCCAACTCAAAGCGGCTGAACAAGAAGCTATTCTTTCCCGCACCCGCAAAATCCTCAATCGCATTGCTGCTGATATCCATGATGGGGCTTTACAAGAATTAAAATTGGTAATGGACAAAATTGAATTAGAATCTGATTTAGATATAGATTTAATTTTAGATAAGTTGACAGCTTTAGGGCAGGAAATTAGAAATAAATTAAGCAATATTCGAGATTTAACTGAAAAAATGGCAGTAACTCCCATACTTCAAAAAGGGTTAGATATAGGCATAAAAACCACATTAGAAGAATTAGTGAATTCTGGAAAATTAACTCTACAAGTAATCACAGAAATTCAGCCGCTTCAAGAACCACAATTCAACAGTATTTGGATTGAACACAGAGAAGAAATTTACCGCTTTTTCCGTGAAGCATTGAATAACGTGATCCAACACGCTCAACCACCTCACGGTACGGCTACCCAAGTATTTGTTAGTTTAGAGCAACAGGGAGATAAATGTACTTTAGTAATAGCAAATGATGGAGCTATTTTAGCATCTACTTATAGACCCAAAAAAGGCGGCTATGGTACTAAAATCATGGATACTATAGCCAACGAACTTCTAGATGGTGTATGGGAAATATCAGTTTTACCGAATGGAGAAGTGCGAGTTACACTAAGTTGGCATTTACCTAACTGAACAAGTGACAACTAAGGCAATTCTACAGAATTGGGTTTAGCAATATGTGGTAAACCCCAACCGAGTTTTTCCCGCAGAACACGGAAAAATTCCGGTGACTGGAGACGAATAAATCGGGCGCTATAGGGCGATCGCTCTAAATATACCCGATCTTCCGGTAAAACATAACATCCACCATTACCATCCACCACCATTACCAACCGGGGAATATTAACAGGATAGATATTAACTGGTTCACTATCAGGAAACACCAAAGCCCTAGAAGCCAGAGAATGGGGACAAATTGGGACTAACTGCAATACAGGGACACCAGGAGTAATTACTGGACCCCCTGCGCTTAAAGAATAAGCTGTAGAACCCGTTGGGGTAGAAACAATAATCCCATCAGCCGCAATATCCACCGGTGAATGTCGCCCCACTGCGATTTCAAAATGGCACATACAAGTTAAAGGTTCTCGATGTAGCACCATTTCATTTAAACAGAGGGCTTCCCACTTTACCGTATCTCCCCGCATAACTTTAACGGTGAGCATAGCTCTATCTTCAACCTGATATGCACCCGCCATACACTGTTCTAAGGCTTGGGGCAATTGGTTAAGATAAGCTTCAGTCAAAAATCCCATGTGACCAGTATTTACCGTCAGCATGGGGATACCACAGGGGGCGACTAGGCGCGATGCTGCTAACACAGTTCCATCCCCCCCTAACACCACTGCAAATTTCATGTCTGAGTCAAAGCCAGGGGGCGTAAGACCTTCAATGGGGGTGTGCAAGACTGGACTATCTGGTTGAGAATAGCCCAATATCCCACCGATACTCGCTGTGATGTATACATCCCAACCAGCAGCGGTAAGTTTGTCTTTTAGTTCGATAGCGACACTACTCGCTATCGGCTTAACATCGTTGTAGATAATGCCTGCTTTCGGCACACTCAAATATCCAAGTTTAAGGGATGATTTTTCTGTATCTAATAGTTACACATTTTTGATTCATGTCACCATTCGGCTTACATTTATTGACTATTGGCTTTGGAGGATTGTTTAAAGGGAGTCTTTTTACTTTTAAGCTTTTTACTTTTGGCTTTTTCGTAATCTAACTGTTTCAGCTTATTCATAATCCGACTGAAGTATTCTTGTAGATATGCTTCTAAGGTGGTAGTTTCTTGTTTGTCTAAACCAAAAACAGTATATACTTCGTCCATATTTTCTGAGTTTAGAGCTTTACCACCAGCTAAAACTTCTGTAAAAGCTAATCTATCAGCAACATTCCATCCCCATTGAAAGCAGCGCAGTAAATTTTGGACAGCCCGTAACAAACTGATAGGCATTCGTGTAACTTTTGCGTCTCTATCAGATAAGCGTTCACAAAGATTAATAATTTCCTCAGCACTCCAAGCACGAGTTCCCACGACTGGGAAAGCTTGCTTTTCTGTTTCTGTCACAGTCAAAGCCCGCACCGCGAATTTAGCAATATCCTGCGTATCCATATAGCCAATAGGTGAGGATGTTCCTGTTACCCATACTGGTTGTTTTTCTAAAATAGGTATGCCGTACTGACCAATTAACCCTTGCATAAATCCAGCTAAACGTAAAACTGTGTAGTTTAAACCTGACTCTGCTAAATATGCTTCTGTACATCGCTTAATTTCCATCAGCGGTACATTGGGGTATTTATCAGCATCTAAAATTGAAAAGAAGATAAATCTTTCTACACCAGCAGCTTTAGCGGCTTGAATTAATGCTACTTTGCCATCCCAATCCACTTCTTTAATAGTTAGTGAATCTGTGGCGCGAGATGTAGCAGCATCAATAACTGCGGTTACACCTGTTAATGCTTCTGTCAGGGTTTGTGGATTACACAAGTTTCCCCGTACCAGTTCTGCACCCCATTCTTTGAGAAAAGCAGCTTTTTTAGGACTCCGAACCAGACAGCGGACTTTATACCCTTCATCAATTGCGCGACGAGCCACTTGTCTTCCCAAAGTGCCAGTTGCACCAACTATTAATAATGTCATGGGGTTGGTTATATATCTTAATGTTTATGAAAAGAATCTTAACAGAATTTAGTTATCTAAATAAAATTTTACATCTTTTTAATAAAAGATAGGAGTCAGCACTTCGACTTCGCTCAGTGTCCAGTCAGGAGTCAGGAGTCAGGAGTCAGGAGTCAGGATAAAGAATTAATTTTTCTTCCTCTGCTTCCCCTGCTTCCCCTGCTTCCGTTCTATTCTTCTGCGCCTTGAATTTTGAGTAACAAAGCGCCAATTGCCCAACCTACGAAGATTAGACCGAAAGATAGCATCGCTGCATTTAACATTTCGCCGCCCATTTGCTGTAATGCTCCTTTGTGGATTGTTGATTTATGTTTCCTGTTTTTCAGACTGCTGAATTTGATTTGAAGACTCAAATCTCATTTTCAACTTTCAGGATTCAGTTAAACTAGGTCTATCAGAACAATACCTTGTCCAAATCGAAAAAAGTCTTGATTTGTAGGTTGGGTTGAGGTACGTTCACGAAGTGTGGCGTATCCCTGCGCTCTCCGGAGGCATCAGCCATAACCCAACATGAGCGTCGGGTTGCGCTGTCGCTTAACCCGACCTACAAAAAATGGACAAGGTATTGTCAGAATTATTAGTATTAGACCTCTATAAATAATTCTAAACCAATTTAGGGATGATAATTGGGAATAGACGGAGATGGGCTGGGTTTCCCCGCCCCTACAATATAATGACTAATAAAGATAAACGGACACGGTTGGTGCTGACCCTGGGAGATCCTGCGGGTATTGGTTCTGAGGTGATTTTGAAGGCTTTGGCAGATCCTGAAGTTACTCAAAATTGTGATGTGATGGTGGTAGGGAATAGAACTTTATTAACTAAAAGTTATGAAAATATCAGTAAAAATATTGAGAATTCTCTAGCTTTGGCTAATCCGGTTGATTTGTCTATAGTTGATGTCCCTATTGCTGGTGAAATTATCACAGGTGTGGGAAATGCAGCTAGTGGGGCAGCGAGTTTTGCTTATATGGAATATGCCATATCTCAAACTTTGGCAGGTGAGTTTGATGGAATTGTCACCGGACCTATCGCTAAATCTGCTTGGAAAGCCGCTGGTTACAACTATCCGGGACAAACGGAACTTTTAGCCGAAAAGGCTGGTGTTGAGCGGTTTGGGATGTTGTTTGTGGGGCGATCGCCTTTTACCGGTTGGACACTCCGCGCTTTACTTGCTACCACCCATATTCCTTTATCTCAAGTAGCTGCGACTTTAACACCGCAGTTGTTGACAAAGAAATTAGATTTATTGGTGGAGTGTTTAGAAAATGATTTTGGCATTAAAAATGGGAGAATTGCGATCGCAGGGTTAAATCCCCACAGTGGAGAAATGGGACAACTGGGAACAGAAGAAATAGATTGGTTAATTCCCTGGTTGGAATCAGAACGGCAAAAACGCCCGCATTTACAGCTAGAAGGACCCATGCCCCCAGATACAATGTGGGTAAAACCGGGTCAAGCTTGGTATGGTAATTCCGTGATCAAAAATCCTGCTGATGCTTACTTAGCACTTTATCATGATCAGGGTTTAATTCCGGTCAAGTTGATGGCTTTTGATCGGGCTGTAAATACTACCATTGGTTTACCATTTGTGCGGACTTCACCAGATCATGGAACGGCGTTTGATATTGCGGGAAAAGGGATTGCTGACGCGACAAGTATGAAAGCAGCGATTAATTTGGCGGTGGATTTGGTGAAGCAGAGGTATAGAGTCTAGGTTGTAGGAGCTTAACAGTCTTGGGATCTAACACAGAAAGATGTAGGTTGGGAGTGTAGTAGCGTAAAACATCAGCCCATGAACATCCAACCCAGAGAAATTAAAAATTACCTCAAAGTAGATGATACAGATCCTTTTGATAGTTGGTTTGATTCTCTAAGAGATAGAAGAGCCAAAGCCAAAATTACAGCTAGACTTGACAGAGTTGAAAATGGTAATTTAGGGGATTATAAGTCCGTTGGAGAAGGTGTATTTGAACTGAGAATAGACTATGGACCAGGCTACCGGATATACTTTGGACAGGAAGGGTCAAAAATTATTTTGCTTTTGTGTGGTGGTGATAAAAGCACTCAAGTCCAAGATATTCTTAAAGCTAAAGAATATTGGGAAGATTATCGGAGTCGAAACAATGCCTAGAAGTACAAGTTATCATGCCAAACTAATTAAATACTTACAAGATCCTCTAGAAGCAGCAGCTTATATTGAGGTAGTTATAGAAGAAGGTGATCCTATTATGTTAAATAAAGCACTCAAAAATGTGATTGAGGCTCAGGGTGGAATTGATAATTTTTCCGTAGCAGTACAGCAATCCTACGATAGATTTGCCCAAATTCTTGCTGAAAAAGGAGAAATTGAATTTTATTCTTTGACTAATGTACTTGATGCTTTGGGATTGCAGTTAGCCGTAACCGTGAAGTCAGCTTGAATTATGCAAATTAGAGAATTGTTAATTTCACAATCACTGGAAAATGGTCAGAAGGCCACACCCCTTCCCACTGTTCACGGTCAATAATAACTTGTTCTGTCTGAAAAGCGCAGCTATCGCAATATATAGTATCAATAGCATCCCAGGCTTTACCCGTAAAATCGTGAAAAGTTTTCTGTTTTTCTAGAGGAAGAGTAGCTAAAGGATCTTGTAATTTTTTACCATTTCTTAGAGGGGATAGGAAAATTTGCCGTTCTGGAGTACGAGGATTGGCGTTAAAATCTCCCGTTAGCAGTAAGTAGTTTTCAGGTGGAAACTCAGCCAAACGTTGACTAATTAGGACTGCACTTAACTCCCTAGATTTGGCATTTTCGTGATCTAAATGGGTATTTAATATAGTCAAGGAAAAACCAAGATGACTAACTTCAAAATTAGCCCAAGTGGCCATGCGCGGTAAACGAGTTCCCCAAGTAATACTACCAGGAATTTCTGGAGTATCACTGAGGTAAAAATCTTGTGTTTCTTGAAGTTTAAAGGATTGGGGATTATAAAAAATTGCACAATGTTCACCGCTTCCTGTACCAGTGCGATCGCCCCCAATAATGTTATATTCCGGTAAGAGTGCTTGTAAATCTGCCAGTTGATCAGATTTACCCTCCTGTGTACCCAGTAAATCCGGTTTGTAGTGTTGAATTAAAGAAGCAATTGCCCCTACACGCTTTTTCCACTGACGCACCCCAGGATCTGGTTTGTCATAGCGGAGATTAAAAGTCATCACAGTAATTTGCATAGATATTTTTAAACTGATAGTTTGGACAAAACCAGAGAAGATGAGAAATACTCTGAGAATATCCTGTAAAAGAGAAAAACTAAAGATTTTATCCAAGCCCTAAGTAGATACAATTCCCCGACTGACTTTAGCTCCAATATCTACCAATTAATCACCTTAATCATCTAATCAAGCCTCAATATCATCACCGAACTAATTAGTAGATTTGACTAAATTGTTCAGTTATCCAACAACCCTTTTTTCAAAATTTAACTTGCGGTGTTGTCTGGTGGATCAAACTTATAACCATAACCCCGTACCGTTTTAATATACTCCGGCATACTAGAATCAACTTCCATTTTCTTCCTAAGTTGTCCAATATGCACATCAACAACCCGTCCATCTCCCACATAATCACAACCCCAAATCTTTTGGATCAGTTGGGTACGACTCCATGCTTGTCCAGGGTGGGTAGCTAGAAAATGTAAGATATTAAACTCCAAAGCAGTTAAAGCTAAAGCTTTATTATTGAGTGTTACCTCTCGCGCTTCTGAGTTAATAGCTAACTGATTGAAAGTGAGGCGTTGTGACACACTGGACTGGATATAGCGAACACGTCTTAATAGGGCTTCTACCCTAACTTCTACCTCAGCTAGACTAAATGGTTTGGTTAAAAAATCATCAGCACCAGCAGCCAAGACTTTAATTTTATCAGCTTCATCATTGCGACTGGTAAGCATCATGACTAACACATTGGTACGACTTTGCATTTCTTGGCAAAGTTTATAGCCATTTGCATCTGGTAAGTTCCAGTCGAGAATCACTAAAGCGGGATTAAATTGCTCAAATAAGACAAGAGCCGTTTTACCATCTGCTGCTGATTCTATTTGATATTTCCGACTCAAAAAACGCTGAATCAGGTTACGGACACTAGAATCGTCATCTACAATCAGAATCTTGGAATTATTTGTGGAAAGCGTATCCATAATGGAATTTATGATTGTTTTGGCAATTTGCTGTGATGATAGATGCTGCAAAAGTAGTATTTTTGAAAGTAAATTTACCGTTCTATAAAACTTACCCAAAATTACCAAAGTCTAGACACATCTGGACAGCGATAACCTTAGTGTTTACTTCCTGCTTCATCACGGTCTTAGAATGGCTTCTAAGAGGTTTTTCCGCTCTACAGGCAATCTCGGTAGAACTTACCGTTTCTGACCGTAGTTCCTAAAAGGAACCGCTACGCTACAGGGATAAAAATATCCACAAACCATCGGTCAATATTACGCGCTGCATTTAAGTCCCTGTCAGCTTTATAGCCACAATCAGGACAAATATAAACGCGGTTTTTTAATGGCATTTTATGACGATGATTACCGCAGTTAGAGCATATTTGCGAACTAGGAAAGAACCTATCCACAAGGATTAATTCACTGCCAAACTTCTCAGTTTTGTACTCTAATTGCCTTTTAAATTCATACATCCCACAATCTGCAATTGCACCTGCTAATTTGTGGTTCTTCAAAAATGCCTTAACGTGCAAATCTTCTATCTTAATTATGCTGTGGTTTTTAGCTAGATAGTAGGTTAATTTGTGAATAGAATCCTTGCGAATATTAGAAACTTTGGCGTGTAATTTAGCTAATTTTCTCACAGCTTTTTTACGGTTATTAGAGCCTTTAATTTTCCTGCTCACACTACGCTGTAAACGTTTCATGCGTTTACTCTTATGGCGGTAGGCTTTAGGATTCTCGAATACTTCACCATTACTGCAAACTGCTAATTCTTTGATACCAATGTCAACACCAATGGTCGGTCCGTCTGCAAGTATAGGAGGTTTTTCAACTTCGTATTTAACAGAAATAAACCATTTATCAGCCTGTCTAGAAATCACGCAATTATGAGTTACTGTAATCGGTAAAGGTATGGCTAATCGTACCCAGCCAATTGACGGTAATTTAATTCTTTTACCATCATTTTTAATCGCTGGTTTCGCCTTAGTTCCTGATTCTAAATAGAAAGAATCGTGTTGTCCTTTTTTCTTGAATCGTGGTTGTTTTGATGTTTTTTTGAAACACCTATCCCAAGCCTGGCGTAAATCAGCTAACGCCTTCTGAGGGATATTTTTATTAACTTCGTAATACCAAATATGCTCAGATTTTACCTCAGCAACTAACTTTTTATGCAAGTCAATCGCTGATGGTAATTTAAGTTTTTCGCCTTCTTTTTGAGCAGCTAAAATATCCTTGATTTGAGCATTTGCCCAGTTGTAAGCGTGTCTAGCGACTCCAGAAGCCTTGCGAAAAGCTGTAATCTGTCGGTTATTTGGAATTAGTGCAGTTTTGAATGATAAAAGCATTGACTCGACCTTCAATGTTGTGCTATGATATCTAGTATATCAGACATATTAGGATTTGGCAATGCCTCGGATTAAATTTAAACCACAAAATCAGGTAGCGTACGATAAATCACCTTTGCAGTTTAAGGTGTTGCCTGGGGTCAGAGAAAAAATTAAAACCGTCCCTAACACAGCAGCAACGGTTAAGGGAATTTGTTGATCAACTTATTGAAGACTTGGACAAACAGTAATATATGGATAGTTATGGGTAGAAATTATCAAGCTGTTTCTACCCCTCAATTCTGTTAATTAACCTCACCTACCTGGAAACTGCTATAGCTAAATTCTCCATGAAGTTTATGCAAACTTTAGACATCTTACTTTTTAAAAGAAGTATAAGTAATAGACAATTTTGGTATTTTTTAAAGATTTTTTTGTATAAATTAGATACATAAATCAAATTATATTTCCATGTATTAACTATAAAAAGATACCCGAATCATCCAATAAATCGGGTATCTTGTTGTTGAGATCAGATTGGGGATAGTTAGAGGTTTTTCCCAAACATTATCAACAATCCCGCCCAAAATTATTAATACTGAGGAACAGAAGCGTCTACTTCTTGACTCCAAGCATTAATTCCCCCTTTAACATTTGTGCCAGTAATTCCCGCTTCCTTGAGGATAGCCAAGGCTTTCGCCGAACGTCCACCCAGTTTACAATGAGCAATTAAACGGTGTCCATTGAGTAAGTCCTTCACCTTAGCCACACCATCACCATTTTCAATATCTGGTAAAGGGACTAACACAGAACCAGGAATTTTAGCAATTTGGTACTCATGAGGATTACGCACATCTAGCAGCACAAAGTCCTTTGCACCACTATCTAATAACGCCTTCAATTCCTTCACAGTCATTTCTTGAACTTCCATTTGCTGTTTCGCTTCTTCGGCTTGGGCTTGGGGAATCCCACAGAATTGTTCGTAATCTATCAGCTTGTCAATAACTGGACGGATGGGGTTAGGACGCAGTTTCAACTCCCGGAATTTCATATCCAAGGCGTTGTAAAGCACTAGTCTACCACTCAAGGTAGTACCATTCCCCAGAATAATTTTCACTGTTTCTGTGGCTTGAATAATCCCAATCATTCCCGGTAAAATTCCCAGCACTCCACCTTCTGCACAGGAAGGAACCATTCCTGGTGGTGGTGGTTCGGGATATAAGTCACGATAGTTGGGTCCACCTTCATAGTTAAAGACGGTTGCTTGTCCTTCAAATCGGAAGATAGAACCGTAGACGTTGGGTTTATCTAACAATACGCAAGCATCGTTGACTAAATACCGCGTTGGGAAGTTATCAGTGCCATCAACAACGATATCGTAAGGCCGAATAATATCTAAGGCGTTTTCGGAACTTAAACGAGTTTCATACAAATCAACCTGACAATGGGGGTTAATTTCATGAATCCGGTTTTTTGCTGATTCGATTTTCGGTTTACCCACCCAGGATGTCCCGTGAATAACCTGACGTTGCAGGTTAGAGGTGTCCACAACATCAAAATCAACAATACCAATTCTGCCTATACCTGCTGCTGCAAGATATAACAGCAATGGTGAACCTAGTCCACCTGTACCGATACAGAGTACACTGGCGGCTTTTAGGCGTTTTTGCCCTTCCATGCCCACTTCTGGCAAAATTAAGTGGCGGGAATAGCGTTCGTAGTCGTCTTTTGTCAACTGGATTTCATCCAGATTGGGATTTAGCATAGCAGTTGTAGGAATCAGCGCGGAGTATTAATGTTAACTTAAATTTGCTAATTTTATCAGTTTAATTGTCTCGGCTGGAAACTGGTGGTTGTCATCAAGACTCCAGCTTTGCAGTTTACCAGCTTGAGTATTTAACTTGTAGGGATAATATCACACAAGAGTATTCTGTCCAAAGGTAATAGAATACCGAAAGATTCTGGGTTTGTTCTGACCCGTAACATCCAAATACCAGTTATGGCTAAAAATAAATAGGCTAGTACCGCAGGGCGGAAGTCAAAAGTCAAAAGTCAAAAGTCAAAAGTCAAAACTAATATACAGTAGGCTTTTTGGCGATTGAATATGGTTGCTTTATTTCCGCCAAGCTGTACTAGTAAAGATAATCCCATTGACCAAGCGGCTATTTTCCATAACCATAGAAAGGAAGGTAGGTGCATAAAACAGTTCAGTGCAGGAAAGTTACCTATTGAGCTTAACAGGACTTCAGCTTTTTTTTATTTTTAGTTGTCCATGTTTTCTGCCAAACTACAAAATTCATAAATCACTATCAACGTAAATCAAAATTATGGCTGGTTCTAGAAATGATTGGTTTCCCACGTCTGTTTGGCATTTTTCCCTAGAAAATTATCAGCAATTAAATCCTCCACTCTTAGAAACCATCTATGGGGAAGAACGTCGGGATAGTCAGGGTGAGAAATGGTCAAATATATTAGGATGGCATAGTGGGGATAAATTGCATGAAATGGATAGTTTTGACAACCTTACACAAATCATTAATCAAAATGTCTTAGAAGTTGCCACATTTTTACAATGGGACTTACAAAAGTTTAGTCTCAAAATTACAACTTGTTGGGCAATTATTAATCGTAAACTTGCCTCCAACTCTGTACATAATCATCCCAACTCAATTTTAAGTGGAGTTTATTATCTGAAAACTCCTGAAAATTGTGGTGGCATATTTTTCTCTGATCCGCGACCAGCTTCACAAATGATCGTACCACCATCTATAGAGTTTAATCTCTGGACTTTCCCCAAAATCACTTATAAAGCTCGTGAAGGGACGATGTTAATATTTCCCAGTTGGCTGTTACATGGTGTGGAAATGAATATGAGTGATGAAGATCGGGTATGTATTAGTTTTAATATTGGCATAGTACCTATAAATAGATAATCTTTAATTAATCAAAAATTAACTTTTAGCAGGATTTTTAATCAAGAAATAGCCAAATCATAGTGCCTTCTTAACCTCTGCGTGAGATTCTACTGAAAGGTAATATTCATATTCGGTAAGTATAGGTTCTCCTAAATTTACCAAGCATTGATTCAGTAAGCATTACAAAGAAAACTGAGAGATTTTATGGCTAACACACCATTCGATACAACCCAACCGTCTCAAGTAAAAGGATTAAATGGTTACACCGTTGACCCTATTTTTACAGTTGGTGACAAAATTGGGAACTATGTTGCTCCTGGGATTCTTGACGGTATTGGCGCTTACTCACTCAACGATACAACTGTTCGTGTATTAGTTGTTAATGAGGTAGCGGCTACTGATGGTTATAAGTACACCCTGAAAAACGGTACTCAACTCCCCGGTGCAAGAGTTAACTATTTCGATGTTGACAAGCGGACATTGCAAATTGTCAATGCTGGATTAGCCCATGACACCATCATCAACCGCAAGGGTGAAGTTGTTGATGCTGCTACTGATTTAGAATTTGGTGGTATTCAACGTTTTTGTTCCGCTGCTTTGTTTGAAGCCAACCAGTTTGGTGCGGGTATTGGTTTAGCTGATCGTATTTTCTTCTCTGGTGAAGAAACCTATGGTGGGACACAATTTGCTTTAGATACCAAAACCAATGTCTTATATACTCTTCCTTGGTTTGGTCGGGCTGCATGGGAAAACGTCACTGAGTTGAACACAGGCCGCACTGACAAAGTTGCTTTTTTAATTGGTGATGATCGCGGACCTGCACCTCTGATTCTCTATATTGGTGACAAAAATGCCAAGAATGATGGTAGTTTCTTAGACCGGAATGGACTTGGACAAGGTAAGCTCTATGTTTGGGTTGCTGATGACCCCAGTAATGCTACTGATCCGATCGAAGCTGATCCTAGAGAATTCAAAGGTACAAACAACTCTACCGTTGGTAAGTTTGTAGAGATCAAATATTATGACCCTGCTCTTGCTAATACTGCTGTTGATGGACAAGACTCAGATACAAGCATTCAAAATGAACTTGGTTATGATGCTCAAGGCTTTGCCACCCAAGCACAGCAAGATAAATTAGCCGCAGATGTCAAAGCATTCTTGTTTTCTCGTCCTGAAGATGTATCTACCAACCCTAAAGACGGTACACAAGTAGTCCTAGCTTCCACAGGACGTGAAACTATATTTGATGGTGTAGATACCTATGGAACGACCTATAAGATTGATATTGACTTCAATAATATCAATACTGGTGACATCTCAGCCAAAATAGACATTCTCTTTGATGGTAACTTAACCAAAGATGCCAGTCTCCGTAACCCTGATAACCTTGACTGGGCTGATGATGGCAAAATCTACTTTAACGAAGATCGGGCAGCTACAGCAGCTATTTTTGCGGGAACATCGAAGGAAGAAGCATCTATTTGGAGAATTGATCCTTCAGTTGCTAACCCTTCTTCAACCCTGACCCGAATTGGTCAAATAGATCGGTCTGCTGTCCCTTCTGGTCAAACTGACCCTAGCCCAACTGATATCGGTAACTGGGAAACCTCAGGTATCCTGGATGTTTCTACTCTGTTTGGTAATGCTCCTGGTACACAGTTTATCTTTGATGTTCAGGCTCATAGCCTTCGTGATGGCACAATTATCACTGCAACCAATATTGATGGCAACGGTGATGGTACAAGAACTAGACAAGAAAACCTGGTAGAAGGTGGTCAGTTATCGTTCTTAATCGCGCCTAATGCCAATTTGATTCAGGATACACAATTCCATGCTGGTACACCTAATGCCGATACAATTGTAGCCAAGCAAACTCCTGGCTTTGGTGGTATTAATGATGTCGTGTTTAGTGGTGCTGGTAATGATGAGATTGATAGTGCGGCTGCGGGCGCTCTTGCCGGCAATAACATTATTGATGCTGGTAGTGGTGGTGATACCGTGTTTTTAGCCAATGGCGATCGCGCTTTTGGTAGTGATGGCAATGACACATTCTTTGGAGATGAAGCCAGTAATTTCCGTGCCTCTGGTGGCGCTGGTAATGATCTGTTCTTCCTGGGTAATGGTTCTAATGGTCGTGCCTTGGGTGGTGATGGTAATGATACCTTTGAAATTGGTCTTGGTGGTGGTCACACCCTATCTGGTGGTGCTGGCGCTGACCAATTTTGGATTGTTTTTGGTGAATTAACCAAAGCTACTAACACCATTCTAGATTTCCAAATTGGTACTGATGTAATTGGTATTTCTGGCGCTAAGAGCTTAGGCATCACTACCGCCAATCTAACTTTGACTCAAGTTGGTGCTGATACTGCGGTTATCTTTGGTGGTCAAACTTTAGCCACTTTAACTGGTATTCAAGCGAGCGCTTTGAGTGTGGCTAATCCTAATCAGTTTGTCCTGGTTTAATTAAAGCCAGCATTTAATAGTAATTACTTGTAATTAAATACCTTGGCAGGACTTGATATTTTTACAAGTTTTGCCAAGGTTTTTTAACTTTTGAATATTGTGCATAAGTTCTAGTATTTGATATTTTTTTACTTAAACCACTAGTTTTGCATATAGATAATGAATGCATTAAATGTTGAATTATGATGATTAGAGCCAGTAAAAGTAAATAAGTATGATAGAAAGTTTTAATATACAACCCAGTTGCCATAACGTAATTATCGTATTAGTAGAACCAGCCGGACCATTGAATATAGGTTCAGTGGCCAGAGTTATGAAAAATTTTGGCTTATCTAAATTAATATTAGTCAATCCTCAATGCGATCGCACATCCTCGGATGCTATAAAAATGGCAGTTCGTGGCAAAGACATTTTAGAATCTGCGATCATAGTAGATACATTACCAGCAGCATTACAGGGCTGTGTCCGTGCCATTGCAACCATGGGACGGGACTACAGTGGAGAAATTCCTCTAGAAACCCCTCGCACCGCTTTACCCTGGTTATTAGCAGCAGCAGAAAAGCCTGTAGCTTTAATTTTTGGCAGGGAAGATAGGGGATTAACTAATGAAGAATTAAATTATGCCCATAAATTAGTTTTTATTCCCACTAATCCAGAATATCCATCTTTGAATTTAGCTACTGCGGTTTCTATTTGTTGTTATGAATTGTCACAATCTACAGAATTATTTATAGATGAGAATATACCTGTTTCAGAAATTGCCCCGTTAGATGCGATAGAAGCATACTATCAACAATTGGAATCTTTATTGCTGTCTATTGGTTATCTTTATCCTCATACCGCAGCTAGTCGCATGGAAAAATTCCGCTACCTGTATAATCGTGCTTATCCACAAACTGCGGAAGTGAGAATGTTAAGGGGGATTTTACGACAGATAGAATGGGCAATTAACAGGCAAAAACCTGAAAAACGTGATTTATTATAGTTAGGATTTTGCAAAGTGCGCCCTGCTGGAATCGAACCAGCCTGAAGACGAATTATGAGTTCGTTGCCTCCCCAATCGGCCAAAGGCGCTTATTTACTTGGATTTTAACCCTGCAGTTTTAGTTTAGTCATTGATTTATGACTTCACTTCAACAACAGTACACTATTCTACCATAATTTGGCAACCTGTAAACAATTATCAACAAAACCACTAATTTCACTAAATCTAGTGTTCGGCGAATATTTCTGGTAGTTCTGTTTATTGACACTCCCCGGTCTACAGACACGGGGAGTGTCAAACTAACGCTACTTGAATTCTGGCATAAACTTTTACAGCTTTCCCATTTTTAAACTGTGGATTTTTGACCTTTATGGCATTCAAGGCATTAAATTTTACATTTCTTATTATTTGTTGACACTTGTCGGATGATTGGTAGAGTCGAGGGGGAATATTATTTCCCGCCCCTCTCTGTTAAATCTGGACGTGCCATTTTCACGGCATCCGGCTCCCGATGTTCTTAGCTTTCGCGTTTGCTCATGTGTATGTAATCGTGGCAGCTTTCGTGAATTGCTGTAAGGTTCTTTATTTTCCAGTTTTCGTGGTTTCCATCTACATGGTGCAAATGTACCTTTTCATCACTGAGCATTTTTAGTCCACAATGACCACATTTATGGCTTTGCCGTTTAAGGGCTTTAGAGGTAATATTGTTATAGAGCTTACTATTACGCTCGCTCCAATAACTCAAGTCTCCGTCATAAGGCGATTTTCCACCTTTGACATTGATGTGTTTGTTTTCGGAGTAAGGAACTGATGGAAACGCTATACCTATCAATTCTGTGCAGGTATGGCGATTTTGCTTAGTTTCTTTGTTGAATACCCTAAATGCTCTGTTATGAATGTGGTATAGCGAGTTACGCGACCCATCCATCTTGCAGAAGCGGTGGTAATTCCTCCAACCTCTAACTACAGGGGCTAGTTTTATAGCCTTAGTGGTAGCACCATAATTCGAGTTGTTGACGATGAATTTTACTTTCTTGCGAAAAGTTTTATAATTGTCCACTGATGGAACGCATCTAAACTTCCCGTTTTTCTGGACTTTGAAGTGCCAGCCGAGGAAATCAAACCCATCTGTCGCGGCGGTTAGCTTGGTCTTTTTCTCACTGACTTTCATTCCCCGCTCTGCTAGGAACTGACTGATTTTGTCAAGTATTTCTGTGGCATCGTCTTGAGGTCTAAGTATTATCACCATGTCATCTGCGTAGCGGATAGATGGTTCGACAATCTTGTAGCTTGGGGTTTTGTTAGTAATTTCACAATCACGTTCATGATATCTGTGCATACTTTCAATCCCATTTAAGGCGATGTTAGCTAATAGTGGACTTACTACCCCGCCTTGAGGTGTTCCTTGTTCAGGAAACTCTGGGTTGACTCCGGCTTTGAGACAACGAAAGATTCCTTGTCTTATGCTATAAGGAGCGATGAGTCTGTCCATTATGGCGGTGTGGTTTATCCTATCGAAGCATTTTTCGATATCGAGTTCTATAACTCGTTTATTTATTCCGTTGGCTTTGGAGTTTAGATTGAGATAAAGGATTTTCTGGGCATCATGTGCCGAGCGACCCGTCCTAAACCCATAACTCCTAGCGTGGAATGTTGCCTCGTGTGCTGGTTCTAATGCGTATTTGATAAGGCATTGATATGCTCTATCTGCAATAGTGGGGATTTTCAACATCCTCATAGTACCGTCCTTTTTGGGGATGGGTATTTCTCTTAGCCCCTGGTGTTTCCAGTTGCTAACGGATGCTTTTAGCAGTTCATTAAGCTCAAAGCGTTCCTTAAAGGTAAGGGACTTTTTGCCATCAATTCCTGCGGTCTTTTTCCCAGCATTTAGCTGTGATACTTGACGAATAGCCAGTAATCTTGCTGCGGTTGATTTCAGAATCAGCTTTTGTAGGGACTTTGCTTTGCGCTTGTCTCCAACTTGAACCGCTTTGTACACTCGTTTTTGTAGGCGGAATAGGTTACGCCGGAATTTCTTCCAGGGCAACGTCTTCCAAGATTCACTAGAGTTATCCCTGTGTCCAACCATGCTCTGCTCCAATCTGTGTATTCTGAACACCTCAGACCAGTTACGGTCTGTCCTACCCGAATTGAGGGGATTCCGCTGCTCGTCCAGCCTACTTAGGGTTCGACCGCCCTCAGACCCTCAACCCGTTTTTATTCGTTCCCTCGGTTGATTGTTAGTTCCGTTAGGTGTAGCCAATTCAACCACTGGATTCCCTGGACTCTTACCGCTATTGATAAAAGATGCGGCGGGAATTAGCTCCAGTAAAGTCAGGTGTTGTTGTTGTGTCCTGCTTTGGACTAGGTTGCTTTTTGAGGCTCTGTTTCACCATGGGAACTCCCCGTTAACGCCAAGTGTCATCTCACAACAGATGTCTGATTGCGTCCTGTTCCTAGCTTCGACCTCCCGAAACCGAGTCGGGTCATCGTAGGCAGATAGGGAGTCATACCTGAGTCTGGTAGATGGGACTTACACCCATATCAGACCGAGAGTTCAACCTTTTTCTATTTCTAGATTGGGTTGGTTAGCTTATGTACGGACTGATTACCGTGATTCAGCTAACAACGAATCGCACTTAATCATTCCATTCACCACGAGGGGGAACGGGTGTGCGTAGGGGTGTACGTGTTAACTCATCATCTCTGGTGAAATCACCGCGTAACCATTGACGGATAGCCACTTCAATCACTTTACTGGGGTCATTAGTGAGATGTTGAATTTGCTCTATTAATTCAGAATCTAGATGCAGAGCGATTTCTGTCTTGTCAGCGCGTTTATTATCTGCACCGTTAGGTTGTTCTTGCATATTCATCGTTTTAAATACTCTGAAATAGTTTAATTGAAAGCGTTGTCAAGCAGTTATGATATTTATAATTTCAGTCTATTTAATTGTAAGCTGCTGAGTCATCAACACTAGGAATTATAAATAGACTTTACACCCTTTCCAGGTAAGCGTAAAGCTCAGTTGCTTAAGTCCTAGTATACAAGCAAAACTTCTACGTAGTTGAGTAACTACTCTGAGACAAGTGGATTGGTGTTAAAATGGATTCAGGATAATTATAAACAACAAGGTATAAAATCTTTGGCAATGTCGGCTTTAGGTTGTGGACTTGGTAATTTACAATGGCAAGATGTTGGACCATTGATGTGCAAGTTTTTAAAAGAGTTAGATATTCAAGTTTGTATATACTTACCCACTGATGGAAAAATTGCTGATGAATTTCTGACAAAAGAATTCTTGCTTTCATTAAAATGAATAAAACATTTAATAATTCATGTGCAATATACATTTTTACTAAATTATGAAAACTTACGACTGGATTATTATTGGTGCGGGAATTACTGGGGCTGCACTTGCTTATGAATTAACAAAAATTGGATTTTCTGTACTTTTGTTGGAACAATACCAAACACCCCAAAATGCTACCTGTTATAGTTATGGTGGCATTAGTTTTTGGTCAGCAACAACAGCAATTACAAAACAATTATCTACAGAAGGGTTAACCCGTCATCGGATATTATCAGAAGAATTAAATGCAGATACTCAATTTCGGGAATTAGATTTATTAATGACTATTTCCGTAGATATTAATCCCGAAATAATGGCTAAATCTTATCAAGATGTTGTTATTCCTCCGCATTTAATTAGTATTCAAGAAGCTTGTGAATTAGAACCTTTTTTAAACCCCGAAGCTATATCTGGTGCATTAACTGTTAAACATGGTCATGTTCACCCAGAAAAAACTACCCAAGCTTACATTCAAGCAATGGTAAATTTAGGAGGAGAAATCCAATTTGGGGAATTTAGAGAATTAGTAACTACTTCTACGAAAAAATGTACAGGTGTGAAAACAAATACTAATACTTTTCAAAGTGATAATGTTGTGATTTGTGCTGGGGGAATTACTCGTAAACTACTAAAATCAATGGGTATTGCTGCGAAAATATATTTTTCTCATGCAGAAATCATTGAAATACCATCTACAGATATTCAATTACATAGCTTAGTATCACCCGCAAATTTGCAAAGATTTCAACAAGAAGCAGAATCTACTCAAATTGATGAATTATGGGATAACCCGAATCATGAAATACTATCACCAATTTTAGATGCTGGTGTGGTGCAATTTCTGGACGGGAGTTTACGCATAGGTCAAATTAGCCGGGTTTTAACAAATCCGCAAGCGGCAATTAACTCAACAGCAAGTGAACAATGGTTACGAGAAAGTATTACGAACATATTACCAAGTTTAGGAAATTTACCAGGAACATGGCATCATTGTTTAGTGGCATTTACTCAGGATAAATTGCCTTTAATTGGTGCTATTTCTGAATTTTCAGGACTACATATATTTTCCGGTTTTAGTAGTCCTTTTCTCTTTGTACCACCTTTAGCTGTCCGGTTTGCTAATTTTGTATCTGGTCAAAAAGATGAGATAATTAAACAGATGTCTCCTGACCGTTAGAATTAGTCATCATATTTTCTGGATCTGATTTCATGAGTTTAGCAGCTTCTTGTAATAGTGCTTTTTGTTCGTTGTGAATAACTTCTAAACGCTGGGAAATTTCAGCTAACCTTTGCTGTTTACTTTGAATTTTCCCAATGCCGAAAATTCCCACTTTAGGAAATGTTATCCAAAGAGATTTTAATAATTTTTGTAGTAATATAAAAGGAATTTTAAAAATTGACCAACTGGCAGTTTCTATAATTCTAACAATTGCTTTAATGATACTCCAAATCACTGCAATTGTAAATAATAAAATTATTCCACCCCTGACAGGGTGATTTATTCCCCATGTGAATATTTCTAATACTTGGAAAAACCAGGGATATTGTGATAAAAAATCATGCACAGATGTATTAATAGTTTTTTGAATTACTCCTGATGTATTATTAGTAATTTTCTCGACATTGTGCCAATTATTTTCTAAATAATCTTTAGTATTATCAGTTGTTTTTGTCGCTTGTTGTTGTATAGATTGAGTGAAAGAATCTAAATTTTGATTAATACCATTTTTCAATATTTGCCAACGTTGAGTAACTGTTGCTGATAAGTTTGAATTTAGCTGCATAATCTTCAAATATACTAAATTTCAGATCCCCGACTTCTCAAAGAAGTCGGGGATCTCATATAATTACTAATTAGCAAATAAGTCCAAATCTGTTACTGCACCCACACTACTGGAAGCTACAAGTTTGGCATATTTTGCCAGTACCCCTTTGGTATATCTGGGTGGAAGTGGTTGCCAATTTGCGCGACGAGTAGCTAATTCTGCCTCTGATACATTCAGTTGCAACAACCGGGCATTGGCATCTATGGTAATGCTATCACCTTCTACTACTAAGGCGATGTTACCACCTACAGCCGCTTCTGGGGCAACGTGACCGACTACCATGCCGTAAGTACCACCGGAGAAGCGTCCGTCGGTAATTAAGCCTACAGAGTCACCTAAACCAGCCCCAATAATAGCGGAGGTGGGGGCTAACATTTCTCTCATACCGGGTCCGCCTTTTGGTCCTTCGTAGCGGATAACTATAACATCCCCAGCTTGGATTTTTTTGGCGAGAATTGCCTCTAAACAGGATTCTTCCGATTCAAATACTCTCGCGGGTCCTGTAATTACAGGCTTTTTGACTCCGGTAATTTTGGCTACTGACCCTTCTATGGCCAGGTTGCCTTTGAGAATGGCTAAGTGTCCTTGGGCATACATGGGGTTATGCCAAGGACGAATTACGTCTTGGTCCGTCCGTGGTTCTGCGGGGATATCTGCTAAGACTTCGGCGACTGTTTGCCCGGAAATGGTGATACAATCACCATGCAGCAAGCCATGGGCTAATAGCATTTTCATGACTTGGGGAATACCGCCGGCTTTGTGTAGGTCGGTGGCTACATATCTACCACTGGGTTTTAAATCACAGATGACGGGAACACGACCGCGAATGGTTTCAAAGTCGTCTAAAATTAGTTCAACACCAGCAGCGCGGGCGATCGCTAGAAAATGTAATACTGCATTGGTAGAACCACCCACAGCCATAATCACGGAAATGGCGTTTTCTATGGATTTGCGGGTGATAATTTGCCGAGGTAATATTTGTTTTCGTATAGCTTCAACGAGGACAACGGCTGATTTTTCGGTGCTGTCGGCTTTTTCTGGATCTTCAGCAGCCATGGTGGAGGAGTAGGGTAAACTCATGCCCATTGCTTCAAAAGCTGAAGACATGGTATTGGCTGTAAACATCCCTCCACATGAACCCGCACCGGGGCAAGCACCGCGTTCAACTGCTAACAGTTCATTTTCGTCAATTTTACCAGCACTGTATTGACCAACGGCTTCAAAGGAACTGACAACAGTTAAATCTTTACCCTCATAGTGTCCGGGTTTGATTGTACCACCGTAAACAAAGATAGCAGGGATATTCATCCGCGCCATGGCTAACATTGCCCCTGGCATATTTTTATCACAGCCACCAATTGCTAATACACCGTCCATACTTTGCCCAGTACAGACTGTTTCTATGGAATCAGCGATAACTTCCCGTGAAACGAGGGAGTATTTCATCCCTTCTGTTCCCATGGAAATGCCGTCACTAATGGTAATTGTCCCGAAAACTTGGGGCATTGCACCAGCGGTTTTAATCGCGGTTTGCGCCCTTTGTGCCAGTTCGTTTATCCCCATGTTACAGGGGGTAATGGTGCTATAGGCATTGGCTACACCGACAATGGCTTTGTTAAAATCTGCATCTTCAAAACCTACAGCCCTAAGCATGGCGCGATTAGGCGATCTTTGTACCCCTTGTGTGATAGCTTTACTTCTAAGATTTTCTGACATTTATCTTTTTCCCTTCTGTGCCATTATTGCTTGTTAGTTAGTATCCTAAGTTAAGACGAAGCTGCATAGAACAAGATTTTCATAATCATTAACCGCAGATAATGATAGATTAATGAACTGGGTATTAGAAGGGCAAAAATTGTAATAAGACTGAACCTAGACTACCCGCAAAATCGATAAAGCTGGGTTTACCTGTATTCACTGTTTCTGTGTAAGGGGTTTTTAATTCTAAAATAAATGCTTTGGCTGTTTGTGTTCCTTCACTATTCTTTTCTTTTTCAAATAGTTCTATTGCTTTTTGGGCATCTTCTAAAGCGTTTTTTCTATCTAAACTTTGGTAACTAGCGACACCACGGGCTAAATATGCCCCAGCATAGTCTGGTTTAAGTGCGATCGCTTGGCTAAAATAATCAATAGCTGGTTTAAGATTCCCCTTTTCTGCTGCTGCTACACCCCAAGCATAAAAATCTTCTGATTTAGCAATTTGCAAAGGTATTCCTACCGCACCTTGAAAATTTGTACCTGTAATATTCGCACCTTTCAATTCAGCATTCATTAAATAAGTATCTCTTAAATCAGCACCGCTTAAATTTGCACCACTAAGTTTAGCCTCACTTAAATTTACACCAAATAAACTCGCACCGCTTAAATTCGCACCCCGCAAATCCGCACCAGCCAAATTTGCCCGACTTAAATTCGCACCCGCAAGATTTGCACCGTTTAAATTTGCCCCAGCTAAATCAGCCATTACTAATCCAGCGTTACCAAGAAGACATTTTGGACATTGTTTATTTGCCAATAACTGTCTAATATCCTCATAACTTGCAGCTTGCACTGCACCTGATAAGCTCATACTAAGTAAAAATACAGATGTTAGGAAAATTTTACTGTTCATAATTTATTTTTGTATTAATCTAAGTTTCTGGTTTAGTGTGGTAATTGGTCAGTTGTCAGTAGGGGCGAAGCATTTGGAAGATAAATTATCGGTCATTGCCAAAAATAGTTCTCCAAATGCTTCGCCCGTACAGTTGTCAGTGGTTGTTAGTAATTATTTCCCCCTGCCTCTGCCTCGTCCCTTTACTCAGCCAAATTTAAACCAATAATACCGATAATTATAAAAGACATAGAGATAATTTTTACCAGCGTAAAAGACTCATGAAACCAAATCACGCTAATCGTAGCAATTATCAGAGTACCAAAACCTGCCCAAATAGAATAAACTATACTCACCGGAATTGTCCTGAGAGAAAGAGTTAAAAACGTTAAGCAAAGTCCATAAAATACAAAAATAAAAATTGAGGGGATAATTTTGGTAAATTCTTCTGACAGTTTCATACAAGTTGTACCAGAAACTTCAAAAATAATTGCTGCTATCAGATAAAGCCAACTGATTAACATAACTGTTATAGCACTCCTATTCGATTGGGATATTTACTGCAAAATTTTGTCCAGAATTAAATTCTATGTAAACTTTAATTTAAAAAATGTATATTAACTAAAGGCATTATTTCAGAAACTTGAAATAATTGCTGTTTTATCCGCTACTTGATAAAATCACATTGCTAGTGCTATACCTTGAAAAAAAATGTTCAAAATTTTGACTCATTTCCGAAATTTAGCAATTGTTAGCTTGATCGGCTTGATATTAACCTGGTCACTTCCTGTCCAAGCTGATACCAAAATCAACCCCCAACTAGAACAACAAGTTTTAGAAATTATCCGCAAAAATCCCGAAATCATTATTAAATCTGTAGAAATATACCAGCAGCAACAGCAACAGAACATCCAAAAATCACGACAAAAATTTATCAATGATTTTCAAACAAATCCTCAATCCGTAATTGGTGATTCTCCCACAATTGGTGCAACCAAATCAAAAACAGTATTGATAGAATTTTCAGATTTTGAATGTCCTTATTGTGCCGAAGCCCATCAAACACTCAAAGATTTATTGGCAAAATATCCAAATAAATTCACTTTAGTTTATAAGCATTTTCCCCTTTATCAAATTCATGATCAAGCATTACCCGCAGCTACAGTAGCTTGGGCAGCATATCAACAAGGTAAGTTTTGGGAATATCATGATGCCTTGTTTACCAACCAAAAACAATTGGGTGAGACTTTATATTTAGACACTGCTAAAAAGCTCAATTTAAACCTCACAAAATTTGGCAATGATCGCAAATTAGCTAATAAATCCATCCAAAAAGACCTATTATTAGCCCAACAATTAGGATTGGGTGGCACACCATCTTTTATTATGACCAGTCCAAATTTTGCTGGACCGGTAAAACTCACAGAAGTGGAAGAAATATTGCAAGGTAAATAATAAAATCTGATGGTTAAGCAATACTTTATACCAATTTTATCGTTGTTGCCAATAAATCTGCACCTTTAGCTAGAGGTGGCACGTATTGGTTAACTGTTCTAATTGCAATAAGTGTAAGGAGTAGTCTTATGAGAAGTGATGAGGATAACTTTTCGCTTCTCAATTCCTATTTTGACAAATCATCAGTTTATTTACAAATAACCCTTTACATTTAATAACCAAAAATATTACAACAGGTAATAGGTAGTTATCGAAAAAGATTACTACTACAGTAAACAAGAAAACGGGGTCATGAATGCGTTACCTGGGATTTTTGATATTATTACCTATTACGCTGGCAACTACTTTTTCTGATCAATTACTAAAACCTCCAGAATCTACCATTCAACTGCTTGCTAATAAAAATAATCAAACTTCATTAGCACAAACAAGTTATCTGTCCACCTTGGAAAAACAAGTAATTGCGGAAACTAACAAAGTCAGAACAAATCCTCAATCATATTTGCCCATTTTAGAAAATTATAAACAGCGGTTTCAGGGAAATCGCGTCAAAATTTCCTATAATACCTATTTAATCACCCAAGAAGGCGTAAAACCAGTTAATGAAGCGATAACTTTTTTAAAATCCGTCCGTCCCGTCAGTGCATTACGTAGCTCCAAAGGAATGTCTTTAGGTGCGCGAGATCATGCTAAAGACCAAGGATCAAAGGGAACAACAGGTCATGATGGTAGTGATGGTAGCAACCCTAGCGCTCGCATCAATCGTTATGGTAAATGGCAAACTACCGCTGGTGAAAATATCAGTTATGGCCCAAATACAGCCCAAGATATTGTCATGCAACTAATAATTGATGATGGTGTACCTTCCCGTGGACATCGGACAAATATTTTTAACCCATCTTTTCGGGTAACTGGTGTAGCTTACGGTTCTCACAAACAATACAGAACTATCTGCGTCATTACCTATGCCGGTGGTTATATCGAAAAATAGAACTTACAATCAGGATTTATGGCTGTACCACTTAACTTCTACATCCAAGGTCAAGGATTTCCCATCCTTGGTTTACATGGTCATCCTGGTTCGGGACGTAGCCTCTCTATCTTTACCAATCATCTATCAAAACGCTACCAAACCATTGCCCCAGATTTGCGTGGATATGGCAAAAGTCGGTTTCAGAGCAAATTTGAGATGCAAGACCATTTAGACGACCTAGAAGCCCTATTAGACCAATTGAAAATAGAAAAATGTTTATTATTGGGATGGTCGCTAGGAGGCATTTTAGCCATGGAACTGGCCATGCGCCTACCGCAACGGGTGACAGGCTTGATTTTAGTAGCCACAGCCGCTAGACCTTGGGGCAATCATCCCCGAATTTCTTGGCAAGACAATATTTATACAGGCATTGCTGGTATATTGAACTATATAAAACCCAGTTGGCAATGGAATATTGATACTTTCGGCAAGCGATCGCTCTTTCGCTACTTAATTCAACAACACACATCCACAGCATACAATTACATAGCTAGGGATGCCCTACCAGCCTACTTACAAACTACCTCAGCAGCTACAAACGCCCTCTACAGTGCCATGAGAGCAGGTTATAATCGCACCCCCGACCTTTGGCAAATCCAATGTCCTAGCCTAGTGCTTGCTGGTGAACAAGACCGCCACATTACCGCTGATGCCAGTTTAGAAACAGCCCGACACATCAAAAACTCTCAATGGCAATGTTACCCCAACACAGCCCACCTCTTTCCTTGGGAAATACCCCAACAGTTATTAGGAGACATTGATAGTTGGTTAGTAACCAACCCCCAAATAATCAAAGTTTAAATTAGCCATAGTTCGTTCCCAGGATTAGCCCAGGAACGATAACAGCCTCTGGAATTGTTGATTAGACTAAATTTGACCGCTAAAGACAGGCTTTACTTTACGGTCAATCCATTCCCCCAAATCTTCAGCAATTGTTAAAACAGTAGGTTTACAGCGTTTGATATTCACTATAATTCCCTGCGCTCCTTCAATTTCCAAATCTTCTATATAGCCATTGCTGGCTTTAGTAGCTTCCACAGAACTGAAAAATGGACCAAAGTAGTATGTACAACTGGGATTTTGTGTGACAATTTCTACCCACCAAGCAAGGCCGAGTCCATTGAATGTATTAATCAACCCCTCTTGGAAGTTATGCCAAATCGTTTTCATGGTTTTCGCCGATTTATAAACGTGTGACTGGATGTGTGAAAATAGGTGAGATTTATTGTCTTTTACATTGTTTATAGTCACTGATTTCGTGGATATTTGTCTACGAAATCAGTAACTGTACTATTGTTTTTTCAAAGCAATTGTCTGTAGTTTATCAAGATACAGTGTATTTTGAGATTTTTGGCGATAAATTTCGTAAAGTGCCATACCAGTTGCCACCGAAGCATTGAGGCTAGGAGTCTTGCCCTGTAAGGGAATGGACACCAAAACATCACAAGAACGTTGTGTCAACATCCCCAGACCTTCGCCTTCACCACCCACGACTAAAACCACAGGTCCGCTAAACTTAACACTTTGTAATGGTTCGCTACCTGTAACCGCAGTTCCATAAATCCAAAAGCCTTCTTCTTTTAACTGTTCTAAAGCGCGACCAAGGTTGACAACTCTAGATACAGGAAAGGTTTCTAATGCCCCTGCTGCGACTTTCATCACCGTAGAAGTAATTCCCGCTGCCCTTCTTTGAGGAATCACCAAACCGTGAGCGCCAATCGCTTCTGCTGTGCGAATAATTGCCCCTAAATTGTGGGGATCAGTAATACCATCAGCAACTACAATTACAGGATCAGTCACAGCTTTAGCGTTGCTAATCAGATCCTCTAGTTCAATATAAGAATAAGGAGCAATTTGAGCCGCTATTCCTTGGTGATTTGCCCGACCAGTAATTTGGTCTAACCGCATTGGTTCAACTTCATCAATAACTGCGCCATTATCTTTGGCTTGCAAAATCAAATGATGAAATCTGGGATCATAACGGAGACGAGTAGTAATCCAAAGACGGTTGATACTGTGTTCATTTTCCAAGGCAGTCAAAACTGGATGACGACCATAGATTAGATCAGTTTCTTCTGTGGGTGTGATTTCTGAGGATTGCTCGGAAAATTGGGAAGAGGGACGATATCTAGCAGTGAAGGATTTACCGCCCGTTGGTAATGCGATTTCTGAAGATTGTTCAGAACCGTAGCGAGATGTGCGGGGTTTCACGGAAAATGACTTACTTTCTCTGTCTACTCTCACTTCTGAAGATTGTTCAGAACCGTAGCGAGATGTGCGGGGTTTCACGGAAAATGACTTACTTTCTCTGTCTACTCTCACTTCTGAAGATTGTTCAGAACCGTAGCGAGATGTGCGGGGTTTCACGGAAAATGACTTACTTTCTCTGTCTACTCTCACTTCTGGGGATTGCTCAGAACCGTAGCGAGATCGAGGTTTAGCAGAATAGGATTTACCTTCTCTGTCTACTTTCACTTCTGGGGATTGTTCAGAACCGTAGCGAGAGCGAGGTTTAGCAGAATAGGATTTACCTTCTCTATCTACTCTCACTTCTGGGGATTGTTCAGAACCGTAGCGAGATGTGCGAGGTTTAGCAGAATAAGATTTACCTTCTCTATCTACTTTCACTTCTGGGGATTGTTCAGAACCGTAGCGAGAGCGAGGTTTAGCAGAAATGGGTTTACCATCACTTTTGCCTTGATTACGGCTAGGTTGAGGGACAACGCGTTTGCCCTTGATTTTCACTGGCTGACCACGTTTTGGTTGTCCGCCAGAATTACTTTTCTTTGGTTGACTTGTCATAACAGTATTGAGGTTTGATTTAAATGAGGGAACAGCCCGATGACATCAATTTAATGAACAATTACAAATCAGTAACAATCGCCAGATGTAGCTTCTCACTATTTCTCTAGGGGAAGTTTTTGTAATAGCTCGGTTAAACGGGAGTAATCAGTAAGATATAAGTAGCCAACTAAGGTTTCTAAACTAGTTGCCTGTTGATAAATTTCGGGATTCAGTCGTTTATGACGACTCGTAGCAGAGTTACGACCTCTGCGAACAATTTCTAATTCGTTACTCCTCAAGTAAGGAGTTAACATTCGCAAATGTAGCGCTTGTGTTTCTGCTCTTACCTGATCCACGACGGAACGATGGTAGTTGTCTAGTCGTTGTTGTGGCCACAGATAAAACATTCTAACATATAATTCATAAATTGCATCCCCCAAGTAGGCCAAAGCTGAAGGAGATATCTGTTTTATTTGGGCTGCGGATATTTGCTGGGGCAGTTGCGTCGCATTTACCAACCACGGGGAAATATCTGATGAATGCTGTGTAGCGGTTTCATCTTCTTCGTGTTCGCCTGTTTCCTCCTTGGACTTCACAGATTAATCATTCCTTAAAAAAGCACTACATCGGGAGACAATTTTTGCCGGCATTATCTAAAACAACTTAAATTATATTTAACTCTCAACTTGACACTCCCCGCTCTAAAGAGACGGGGATTCTTAAGAGATTACGCTCTTAATATCCTTATCACTAAGGTTCCCAGGCTCAACACGTTTGCCCTTTGGGCGTGCTGATATCTCCTCAAGATTTTCTGGGCGTAGACTTTCCCCCAGTCCGGGGGTAGGTTTTTAAATCTTGTACTGATAAGAGCATTCTAGCATTTTTAGCGCAGTATAAATGCTGCAATCAGCTTTCATCCCTTGCCTGAAGTCAGAAAAATGCAACTGCGTTGCTGTTTCTCAAGGGTTTTCAGCATTTTTCTTATAAGGGTTATTCCCTGATATAACAGTATGCACTTAAAAGACTTTCAACTCCATTCCCTACTATATCCAAAAATTAGGCTATCCAGATTTGACATCGGACAGCCTAATTTAGATTTTCCATTTAAGCAATCAAGCCGCAGAGGGGATGTTTTCTAGGGCTGCTTCAACTGTAAGTTGTAAGGAGAGAAATTTTTCTAAACGAACAAGCTTAACCGTTTGGGTTACACGGGCATTACTGACAATTTGGAAACTGCCTTCACCATCTGGTTCAGGTTTAGCCAGTTTGGCTAGTCTTACGAGCGCACCTAAGCCAGAACTGTCCACAAAGTCGATCTGTGAAAGATCCAAAATGATGTTTTTTGGACCGTCCTCAATTTTACTGCCGATTACTTTAATGAATGTTGGCTCAGAGAAAGCGTCTAATAAACCTGTGAGGCGGAATAGCTGACAGCTATCGCGGACTTCGCGTGTACCTCTCAGGCTCACGGTTAGATTCAGTGGTTCAGCTATGATTTTCTCCTCGTTCTTTTTACTAAAAGTAAACGTTCTAGTGTAGATGGTTTTTGAGCAATTTGTCTATGTTGGGGACTGGCAAAAATTTTTACTAATTACCAATATCCATCATGACATTTTTTATCCTCAAGTTAGGCGATTGCGCCTTGACGTGCTGCTTGCATTTTTAGTACAAACTGCTCAAACAAGTAATCAGCATCATGGGGTCCAGGACTGGCTTCTGGGTGATACTGAACAGAAAACACAGGTAGGGTCTTGTGACGAACTCCAGCTACTGTCAGATCATTGAGGTTCAAGTGGCTGACCTCGACTGTAGCAGTTGGTAAGGAGTCTGGATCAAGAGCAAAACTGTGATTTTGGCTGGTAATTTCCACTCTTGTTTGTAAACCAGCAGGTTGATTTAAACCCCGATGTCCAAATTTTAGTTTAAATGTTTCTGCACCGAGAGCATGACCTAAAATTTGGTGTCCCATACAAATGCCAAATATGGGTTTTTGGCTGTCTAGTAAGGCTCTTGTGGTGTTGATACCTTCTGTGACGGCGGCGGGGTCTCCTGGTCCGTTGGAGAGGAAAATACCATCTGGATTGTATTTGAGAATTTCTTCTGGTTGTGTATCGGCAGGAACAACTATGACGCGACATCCATAACTGGCTAGACGACGCAAGATATTCCGCTTGACACCAAAGTCTAGAGCGACGACGGTGAAGGTTTCGCCAATTTTAGCCACTGCTGCGGAATTGAATTCCCAAGGGGCTGTTGTGGCTTCCAGCCATTCGTAAACGGTTGGTGTGGTGACATCTTTGACCAGGTTTAAGCCTGTCATGTTGGGAGCAGCTTGTACCATTTCTAACAATTCTGCTTCGTCGAGAATTGCTGTGGAAATGCCGCCATTCATTGCCCCAAGGGTGCGGATTTTCCGAGTGAGGGCGCGGGTATCTATGCCGTAAATAGCTGGAATTTGGTGCTGTTGGAGGTAGTTGGGGAGGGATTGGGTGGAACGCCAATTGCTGGGTTTATGACAAATATTCCGAGCGATCGCTCCCTTAACATGAGGTTGATTTGATTCTTCGTCTTCGGGATTAATGCCAGTGTTACCTAATTCGGGATAGGTAAAAATGACAATTTGACCACAGTAACTAGGATCGGTTAACACTTCTTGATATCCGGTCATGCCTGTGTTAAATACGATTTCGCCAATGGCAGTTCCTGTCGCTCCGAAAGACCAACCGCGATAAATAGAGCCATCTGCGAGGACAAGTAGAGCAGGTATTGCGTCAGATAGGGGCATAGATTATTTGTAATTAGTAATTGGAGAGAAAAAAGGGTTTTATATCTTCTATAAATTATTTTTTTAGAAGACAGCAAAGGTATATCTTCTCATGGTTTATGAAGGTGGAGAATCTACATCTACAATATTCATTTCTTCTATAATTGCAAATTGCTCTTTCAATTCCTGATCGCTAGGTCTTTTCGAATATTCTTCGTGTGTATAAATCCATACAGGATAGACAGAGCAAGAAGCTTGATGAACAACATACATAAATCTGCCTTGACGAGAAGCACCTTGAAGTTCCGGCATTAAAAACCGAATTTTTCTAAATTCAAAATCTGGTTTGTAAGCACCTTTAGGAAAATTCTCGCTATCTGATTCATCAAAAAGCGGATCTTTTGCAAGAGTCTCTATATACTTTTGTATCAAAGTCTCAAATCAATCTCTAGCTCTTTTATTTTTTTTGTAGTGAGTTTTAACAAGTTTAACAAGACTAATCTCAAACTTCGGCAATGGCCTTATCGAATATATTTCGCAACCAGGCACTACTATCCTCCGGCTTTACTTCTGGAATCCGTTCGTAATTTAAACGCAATTCCTCTAAAGTATCAGATAAAACAGCCTGATAGCCGGGATCATCTTGCTCAATACAATCAAGAATTGTATCAACCAAGAAATCAATAGCATCAACACAAGCATCAAAAGATTCTCTTTGGGAGGTAAGATTCAAAAAAAGCAAATAAATTTTTGATTTGAGGATATCCAAAAACCCTGTAGCTTCCTGCGTTGGTTCAATGAAAGAGTAGGCAAAATCTGTTAAGTAATCACGTTGTTCAGAAGAAAAATTGTTCCATTCAGTCTTGATCTCTCTTGATGCTTTTTTTAAACGTGAAGTAATTTCATCAAATTTTGCAGCAGAAGCAACCTTGTTGCCTCGAACTTGATAAATTTGACCAAAATCAATTAAAACTGCGCTAGACATGGTTAATACCTCTACTTGTATATAATATCTGGTAATGCCAGACAGACAATATATTCATATTGTTGATCGAAAACTCAGAACCTTCCCGTAGTTACTATACAATCCTTTACAAAAAAATCATATAAATCATATATATGTATATAAAATCACCAAAAATTCTTCATCAAAACTTTAATTTTAAAATGATTCAATAGTCACGCATCTTTAATTGGGTGGGAGGAGTACACTTGGGAAGAGCAGCCAGGGCGGTTAAAACATTCACTATGCTTCAGTCTTTTTTGTCCCGGACAGCCCTCATTTTTTGTTCCGTTAGTTTAGCGGTTTTGACTGTTGCCTGTGATCAAGATCAGCAGACAACGACAACTGATGAATCTAAGCAATCTTTGTCAACTGGGAGTTTGGCAGCCATCCATTCTCCCCGTCAACGTCAACAATTGTTAGCTAGTCCGAAATCAACGCCACGAGAATCTTCCCCCACCCAATTAAGTCCTTTGGCAATGGCACTAGATAAAGCTGCTGGTGCTAAAAGTATCAGCCAATCTGCTGTGTCTGTGGATGATTGGAATTTGGTAGTGAGTCAGTTGCAAGATGCGATCGCTCTCATGAAGCAAGTCCGCCGTGATAGTGGCAATTTTGCCTTTGCTCAACGCCAAATCGGTGAATATCGCCGTCAAATTGCTTTTGCTCGCCGCAAAGCCTACCCCAAAAATTTAGCATCTTCTTTAACTCAACCGCAATCGGTTGTCATTGATGTTCCTCAGCCACAGAGTCATGGCATAGTTCCCCCCCGTTCCTCTGTCAAAACCCTAAAACCATCCTTATCTAAGCCTAGTTTCCCGTCATCAACTATCCTCCCCCGCAATAATGAGGTATTTATTGCCCCAATTAAGCGGCGAATTGGTGGTACACCAATTATTGAAGTTACATTCAACGGTACACAGCGATTTGAGATGATTGTGGATACGGGAGCTAGTGGGACTGTAATCACCCAAAAGATAGCAGCGGCTTTAGGAGTGGTAACGGTAGGAAAAGCTAAAGCGAATACGGCCAGCGCTAAGGCTGTGGAATTCCCCATTGGCTATCTTGATTCTATGGAAGTTGGGGGGATGACGGTAAATAAAGTCCCAGTAGCGATCGCTGGGACAGAATTAGAAACAGGACTTTTAGGACATGATTTTTTCGGTAATTACGATGTAACTATCAAACGTAATGTTGTGGAATTTCGTCCTCAAGCCTACTCAGAAGCTAATCCCCCAGGAATTCCACTAAATGTGCCAACTTTGTCCAAGGGCTACCGCTTTGTAAAATTTCTTTAGCTAAAGTCACTCCTTGAGCATGATTTAGCCAGGGAACTGCACCTGCTACTTGCAATGCCAGGGAAGCATTTAACGCCACTATATCCTGTTGCGCTTGTGTTCCTTTCCCTTGCAAAACTTCTTGCAGAATCACCGCATTTTCTTGAACGTTACCACCTTTGACGGCGGTAATGGGGGCAGGTGTGACACCGACTTCTTGGGGATCAACAGTAGTTAACAATACTTTACCATCTTTTAAGATCGCCAAATCGGTAATATCGCCTAAACCAGCTTCATCTAATTTTTCTCTCCCATGGAGAACCATTGCTGTTTGTGTCCCCAAGAGATTTAAGGCTTCAGCAACGGTTTCTATCAGTTGAGGATCAAAAACACCAATTACCTGACCGGTGGGATTCAGGGGATTTACCAAAGGCCCAAGTAAATTAAACACAGTCCGCACTTTGAGATTTCGCCGTAATGGGGCAACTGCTTTCAGGGCTGGATGCCAACCAGGGGCAAATAAAAATGTAATTCCTACCTCTTGTACTGCTGCTTGGACTTTTTCACTCGCAGCAGTCAAGTTTACTCCCAGTGCTTCTAAAACATCGGCGCTGCCTGTAAGACTGGAGGCTGAACGACTACCATGTTTAGCGACAGGTACACCAGCAGCAGCCACTACAAAGGCGACAGCGGTGGAAATATTAAAGGTTGATGCTCCATCACCACCTGTACCACAAGTATCAATTAACGGGACAAATGGGGTATGCTCACGTTTGTTTATGGGTACGGAAGACAGGGATTTTAAGACTTCGGCCATTCCTGTTAATTCTTCTGCACAAACGCCTTTGAAGTTTAAGGCCATTAAAATCGCCCCTGATAGTTCTGGGGGAATTGTTTCATTTATCCATCCTTGCATCAATTCTGCGGCTTGAGTGCGGGATAATGATTGACGTTCTAATAATTGTTTGAGTAAGTTAGACCAAATACTAAAATCCATTGTTCGGGTTTTTGATGATGTTGAATGTGATTTTACCGAAAAATGGCTTTTTATTTCGCGCTATCGCTGTTAGTGGATATTTTATGGAATGAGAACGAACCGCAGAGGCACAGAGGTCACAGAGGTGGAGAAGGAAGAGATTTTTCGGGTTTTGGTTTTATTTCATAATTACTAATGAATAGTTCTTTACCTTTTTCGGCTTTTTTTTGTTTATAGTTATTCATGCCATATTGTAATTCCCATTCAATGATATTTGCCCATTGAAAATTTTCTCTAATTTCTGGGCAATCATCATAGGTTATTAACCAGTTATGGGGACATTGCTTTAATATTTGTGCAAGTCTTTGATGATCAAATCCTATATGTAAATCTCCTTTTTTACCATACAATTTAGATTTTTCGGCTTTAACATAAGGAGGATCTAAAAATATAAATACGTCTTTTCCTGGTTCATTAATTAGATGACTATAATCTAAGTTGGTGATTTTCACATCTTGTGTTAGTATATGTTCTAATTTTTCCAGTCTATCTATTGATGAGTTAGTAAATCTTTTATGAAAAGATTCTAGGGAGAAACCTCCTGATTCTATAGTTCCCGAAAATGTAATTCTGTTAAGAACAAAAAAGCGCACTGCTCTTTCTAAATCAGATAAGGTGTTAACATCTACATGAGCTAATTTGGCAAAGAGTAATTTTCCATCTTGGGAGGTTTTTTTAATTTGCCAAACTTCGGAAACTAATTTTGATAAATCAGATTTTACAAAATGCCAAAATAGATATAATTCTGGGTTTAAATCGTTAATAGCAATCTGGAGATGAGGAAATTTTTGTTTAAGATAGATGAAAACTGAACCACCACCAACAAAGGGTTCTCTAAATTCAGAAAACTTTTTTGGGAGACATTCAGCGATGCTTTTAATTGCTCTTGATTTTCCACCAGGATAACGGAGAGGACTTTTTATCATAACGACATTATATTTTGGAATTACCAGAAACTTGTATTTTTAATTTTTGATTATTTTCTGCTTCTAAAGCCAACTTTCCGATAATCTGTTTTTGCTTTTTAGTAAAAATTGTCTTGTTAGCTTGTAAAAAGTTATCTAGTTCTTCCACTGTTGCATCAGGAAAAATAATAGAACCAACTACATTTTTTCCAGTAAGCTTTAATTTTGTTAGAAAATCAACTGGTTCTCCATTCAGTCTTAAAGAATCTAGGTTGGAAAATAAAATTAACTTAAATAAACCATCTTGAATATCAGGAAGTTTAGGTAAAGATTCTTTTGAAGAATTTTTGGATTCTTGAATTATATAGTCATTATTATAAACAAATATTTCATCAGCAGTCAAGTGATAAACTCCTCCTAAATAATTCTCAATACTAAAAGTTGCTTTTAGTCCATCTTCTAAATATTCCATTTTATGAGAAGTCATAGCTTCTCGTTTACTGGCACTTTGAGAACCTTTAAGAGAAATATTTTTAAATTCTTCAAACTCAAAAATAATTTTTTGTAAATAGTTATCCATGCTTATTCGTGAGTGAATAACTACTCCAGTTTGACTAGCAATAGAATCGTAAGAGTTTAGTGCTTTTTCAAAAATTGATGAAAACCTTTCTTCAAATAAATTTTTATTCCAGTGTAAAGCACTTTGACGATATGCTAGTATTTCGTTAATTTGAGCTTTTACAAATTCATCATTAAACTTTTGATTGGAAAGTTTATCTTTGGTTAGCTGTCCTTTTTTATTACTTTTCTGGGCTGTTTCATAATAAGCAAGCACAATATAAATATTTAGTAAATTCATCCATGAAATTGTGGAGTATTGAATTACATCTCTATCTCCATCTTCACCTTCATCTTTAATTACTGGAATAATAGTAATAATTTTAGATGAATTATATGTAGTATATATTCTCGCAAAAGGATAACTTCTAGTTCTTTTAGGTGAAACCCATTTAGAATAAGCAATCTCAGTTATAGATGACTTTATTAATCCATAACTACTTGCTTGATTGACATCAAAACTATCTATATTAATTTCATTTAATTTTTCACCTAAGCAAGTTTTATAGGTTACGCCTTTAATAAATCCTGTAAAATGTATAATTTCAACCATTAATGCACTCTTCTCTAGTTACTCTTTAGGATATTATATATTTTCATGGCGTATTTACAACAAAATTACCCTTCTTCAAACTTACTACATCAATCTATGAACCGTTCAGCCCCCTATCAACCATTAATATTCAGAATCCTGCATGGTATAAGCGGGATTTTAGTCATTGGCGCAATTATTAGTGGATTCTTAGTGTACAACACTTTTGACAAAAGATTTGGATATATTCCCATTCCCAAAATCAATCCTATACAGGATATTCATGGGACATTGGCAGTATTTTTCTTGATTTTACTGCCATTTTTTGCTGTTTATAGTTTCCATGCTGGAAAAAGACGACTATTACAACCAGACTCTATCCAAAATTTAACTCAATTTGGTAAACCAATTTGGTGGGTAAGTCTCCAACGTTTAGTAAATACTAAAATGTTGCTTGCTGCTGTTTTGGCGGTAGTATCTGGAAGAATGATGAAAGAAGAATGGCTACCTATAGGAGAACTTGATCATGTTTGGTATTATGCTCATTTAATAGCTTGGTTAATCATGATTTGTTGTTTAGCAATTCATGTTTTGATGTCTGCTAAAGTTGGTGGTGTGCCATTATTACTGTCAATATTATCATGGAAATTCCGTCCAGAAGATAGCCCTGCTAACTGGTATGATCGTTTACGTGCTTGGTTCAATGATTTTTCTAATAATCTTAGAGAAGAAATTAATCAATTTATGGCAGTTGGTTTATTAATGAAAATAATCGAGGTGATTGTATTGGCGGGAATTATCACAGCATTTGTTTTACCTTTGTTTTTTTCTAGTGGTGAATCATAAAAGGAGTTATTATTCCAGGTTTTAGTAATTTCTTACGAAGATGATTTATTAATAAAAAATTCTGATAATCAATTGTCAAATGAAGAATCTGAAACTTTGGAAAAATTACTAGCACAGATTGATAAATTGAATATTCTCAAATTGAAAACGTTATTTTGTAACCTATTACTTAAATAATAATTTATTATTTAAGTAATAGCAGCTTCTCTATGATCCGAAAACCCCACTTTAAATAAAAAATCACATCCTGTTAATCCTTAAATCCTGGTTATCCTGATTCAGACAGTCTAAGCAAACGCTACTCAAATCCCCGACTTCTTGAAGAAGTCGGGAATCTTAATTTCACGATAACGGAAATTAACCGAAATGTTTGATGATTGCGTCAGCAAATTCAGAACATTTTAATGGTTGTACAGGTGGTTCCATTAACCGCGCTAAGTCATAGGTAACTTGACCATTTGCTATGGCATCACCCAATCCTTTTTTAATCAAATCTGCGGCTTCTTGCCAACCCATGAATTCCAGCATCATTACACCGGAAAGAATTACAGAACCGGGGTTAATTCTGTCTAAACCAGCGTGCTTTGGGGCTGTCCCATGGGTAGCTTCAAAAATCGCGCAGGAGTCGCCAATATTTGCCCCTGGACCCATGCCTAAACCGCCAACGATAGCAGCAGCAGCATCAGATAAATAATCACCGTTGAGGTTCATTGTCGCCAGGATAGAATACTCATCTGGACGAGTTTGGATTTGTTGAAAGATACTATCAGCAATGCGATCATTGACCATGATTTTCTCTTTCCATTTGCCATTGCCGTGGCTTTCCCAAATTGTATTCAGAACGGTTTCTACTTCTTTGACAATTTGCGCTTTTTTCTCTGGTGTCAAGGAATCAAAACCAGGATCAATTTCATGGGCGTTTTGTTCTGCGGAAATATTGGGATTTTTCTCTTTATTTCCTAATATCCAAGATTCCCGTTCGGTCACAGTTTCTTGACGGAATTCCGTAGTGGCTAATTCATAACCCCAATCCCGGAAAGCGCCTTCTGTGTACTTCATGATATTGCCTTTATGCACCAAGGTGACTTGTTGCTTATTTTTGGGCAATAATAAGGCGTGTTTGATGGCACGACGCACAAGCCGCTGAGAACCGGTTTTGCTGATGGGTTTGATACCGATACCAGCATCGAGGGGAATTTGCTTTTTACCGTGTTCTGGGGTAGCGGGTATCAATTCTTCATTTAAGAATTTTATCAGGCGATCGCCGATTTCACTACCTTGCTTCCACTCAATCCCCAAATAAATATCTTCCGTATTTTCCCGATAAACAATCACATCCAATTTTTCAGGAGTTTTGTGGGGAGAAGGTGTCCCAGCGTAATAACGACAAGGACGCACGCAAGTATAAAGGTCAAAGATTTGGCGTAATGCCACATTTAAAGACCGAATTCCGCCACCAACGGGAGTAGTTAGAGGTCCTTTAATTGCTATGCCATATTCTTTAATAGCCGTCAATGTATCCTGGGGCAAATACTGATATGTGCCGTACAAATCACAGGCTTCATCACCAGCATAAACCCTAAACCAGCTAATTTTTCTTTGACCATTGTATGCTTTAGCGATCGCAGCATCAAGCACCTTTTCAGTTGCAGGCCAAATATCTATACCCGTACCGTCACCGCGAATAAAGGGAATAATGGGATTTTCAGGAACAACCGGTTCACCATTTTTGAAGGTAATTTTTGCGCCGGTGGTGGGAGGAGTAATCTTTTCGTACATAATTCACAAATTCCAAATAGAAGAAATTCACCGGGTATGGAGTCAGGAGTCATAATTTCTGTAACTCCTGGATTCTGTAACTCCTTACCTGATAAAGTATTGTGGGCTAGGATTTCGCTAAAGCCACCGTGAGTGATTTTTTCAGATATATACTCAAGGGCTTGCCAACTTTACCCAAGATTCGGAGTAAACTACTTTTCGCTATTCGGCTTTCATTTTGTAGAATAACCGATAGCAGTAGATAGTTTATTCACGCTCACGCTAACACGAGTAACGGCATGACAGACCCAATGATTGTATCAGGCACTACAAATGATCTCGACTCCCTCCGCCAAAAGTTAATCGCTGGGTCCGAAAAAGTCCAACAACAAATCATCCCGCAGTTAGCTGACTTGGGTAATGATGGGTTAGATGTGTTGAAGGAATTTTTGCTGAAACGTCGTGATACCCCAGCAACTTGGATTGATGGCAAAGTCTACCAAGTCATCTACAATACTGATGCACCGACAAGTCAAGGATTTCTACAAACTAACTTTCCTGAAGGAATTGTACCTCTAAAATCGGACTGTGGGATCAGTTACAATTCTTTGCAAAAGCTACTTGCAGATCAAGATTTTCAAGCCGCGGACCTCTTGACAATTCAAAAGATGTGTGAAGCAGCAGGTCCCCAAGCGGTAAAAAGAAAATGGCTATACTTTACAGAAGTAGAAAGTTTACCAATTCAAGACTTACGCACCATTAATCAACTCTGGGTAGTTCACTCAGAAGGTAAATTTGGCTTTTCTGTCCAGCGCGAAATTTGGTTAGGTTTAAGTAAAAATTGGGTCAACTTGTGGCCAAAAATTGACTGGAAGAATGGTAATAACTGGACAAGATATCCTAACGGGTTCACCTGGGATTTAAGCGCTCCTAGAGGTCATCTACCCCTCTCTAATCAATTGCGTGGTGTGCGGGTGATGTCTTCTCTGTTGTGTCATCCTGCTTGGAATAAGTAGTTAGATCCCGTTAGATACCCGACTTCTTTGAGAAGTCGGGTATCTGAAATTAACCAACTGCAAAGCCTGTATATTGTCTCATCAAAGGCTCATGAAAAGCTAAGACAATATCTTCTTTTGGTACACCTAATTTAACTAATTCATCGGCAATACCAATTTCAGTTCCATTCTGTTGTATCCAAATTTTGCCGTTTTTGATATCAAGATGTAAAACACAACCATACATCGGGTGGCGATTTTTCCAACCCGTATAAACAACCTGATAATGATCTCTTTCTTGATCAAAAATGAGTTGTGTTTCTACTTCTTCATCCGATGGACTTCCCTGGGCATATTCAATTAATAAATTTTGGATATACCCACGATATTGTTCTATTTTTTCCATAGTGAAATCACCTCATTATTTGGATCATAAATTAGTAAACTTAATTGAAAATGGTCAATAACTTCTTCTATAAATGGCAAGTTAAAAAAGGTTTCATAAACCCCCTGCGGAACTGCTAAATATAAAAAACGATCAGGCTGTTGTTTTTTCAAAGCAAGACGATAGTTAAGAAATTGACCCAAGGCTGTATGAAATTCAGAAATATTTGAGGAACTAACAAAGCTTTTAATCTCAACCGCGATCTTTTCTTCTCCTTTCTCAGCAGCTATGATTCTTTCTGCACCCAAATCAATTTGCATATCAACCCTACCTGAGCGAATTCTCAAAGGATCATCTGTGATTACCCAACTCTCTTTTTCTAATCCTTTCCTAACAGCATCATGAAAAATATCTTTAGCAGACATTAGCTTACAATTAAGTCATTTCTATCTATGATTATAATAATATTTTCCGTCTCACCTAACTGAAATTCTCGTAATAGCCCAAACAAGTATTTGTGCGTTATAGATAGTACATCTAAATTAAGTATTGACACCTCAAATCAGATGTGTATATAATTAAAGAGGACAACCAAACAAATGGTACAACAGCTTAGAACTCTATGGCTAAAGCATCGGTGGTTGTCTCAGAAGCAGGATTCCTTTATGGCAAATCTTGCGTTGTGGCTTAGTTTCAATATTTATCCCGATGTTTTGTTGCGTCGCTAATTACTCAATTAGTACGAATGAAATAAGCTGTCTGGATAAATATTGAGTCTAAGGCATAACGGAGGTTTTCCCAGGGAGAAATTTTGCTGCTGAGACTGAAACTGATTTAACACTGAAATTGGTTAACATAGAGCAACTAAATGAGGGAAAGCTAGTTTTTTAGTTTTTTATTTCATCTAGTTGCACTGCTATAGAGGTGTGATTTGTTGAAGCTGTCCAGTTAACTTAAAACCCTGGATATTTTACTATGCTTCATCTACCTTTGAACACCGAAACAGTTCAAAAACAAGACTCTGTTGCCATTTTTTGTGACTTTCAGAATGTCGGTTTAATCACAAAAAATGCTGATTTATTGCTTGATTTTGCGAAAATGCAGGGAATTATAAAATGGAAGAATTTTTACTATAATTCCCTGCACAAAAGTCAAGTTGATGCTAAAAATAAATTTGAATTACTTGGTTTTAATTGTGTAGATATTCCTGATAATTCAAAAAATAGTGCAGATAAGCAACTTAATAAAGAATGTTGCAGAACAGTTGCTGTTAATCCTTTGCTAAAAACGATTATTCTTGTTTCAGGAGATTGGGATTTTGCTGGATTAATTACAATTCTCAAAGCTATGGGAAAAAAAGTAATTGTTTTTGCTCAAAAAGGTAGTGCAAGTCCAAGATTAATCAACCTGGTTGGAGATGAGAATTTCTATTTAATAGACAATTTACCTAAATTAGTTCAGAAAAGAAATCAACCTCAAATAACTAATATCCATGCTCAGATTAGTTATAATGAAGCTGTAGAATGTTTGAAAAAAGCTATTAAGAAAGCAGTCACTCAAGGTAAACCTACAAACTACAGCTATCTTAGTAAATTGATGCGTCAACTTTTGCCTAAATATCAAGGTGTTCCTTCTATTTCCACACCTAATGGCAAAAAAATCAAAACCTTTACACAATTTGTTGATATGGTTGTCAAGGAAGGTAGAATCATCAGACAAAATCAGGATTTATTTTTAGAATAATTAGATAAAATATCTGCCTGAATTTGTCTTGATAATTCCAGTTTATTAATATAACTGGTTTATGATAACCGCACCTTGCGGTTTTTTGTTTTTTTCAATAATTCCCTAAAAGATAAAATATCAAAATGCACAAACTTCTCACATTCAATAACGAAAAACTTTTGCGTCAAGCACTTACCCATCGTTCCTATGTTAACGAAAACCCCGGAGAAGGGGAACATAACGAGCGCTTAGAATTTCTCGGTGATGCTATTCTCAATTTTTTAAGCGGTGAATATCTCTATGAAAAGTTTGCTGAAAAAGGAGAAGATGAATTAACTCGTCTTCGTTCCGCATTAGTAGAAGAAAAACAACTGGCAAAATTTGCTATAGAAGTAGGTTTAGACTTTAGAATGAGATTAGGAAAAGGAACAATTAGAGATGGCGGTTTTCAAAATCCTAACTTACTAAGTAGTACATTTGAGGCTGTAATTGGCGCTTACTATTTAGATAATAATCGTAATGTTGAACCACTCCGTGAGATTGTTAAAATATTATTTAATGATGCCTCAAAACACATTGTAGAAATCCGTTCTAATGTAGATTCCAAAAATCGGTTTCAAGAATTGGTACAAGCTAAAGGTATCACAAATCCCCCTAAGTATGTAACGGAACAAATAGGGGGACCATCTCACGCGCCAGAATTTAGAGCTAAAGTATTAGTAGAAGGTAAAGAAAAGGGAGAAGGTAAAGGAAAGAATAAAAAAGAAGCCGAAAAAGCTGCTGCTGAAGATGCGTTAGCGAAATGGAAAAATCAGGTTTATTAGATTGATAATTGTTGATTTTCTGCTTGATTTGGCGACTAGAAGTCGCAGCTACATAGACAAGACCCAGCTACGTGGGTTCAAAGGTCTTGATTTTTAATAAGTCCACGCAGGTGGACTTTGTTTGTGTAGTAGCGATTTATAATCGCTGGAAACTAATATTCATGACAACTACTGATGTTATTACTGAATATAAATGTTAATATTCTGTCGTTATTCATAATTGAGTAAGTCAGCTTAATCCAGTATATTTCAGTTAATAGTGCTGGAACGGAGGAACCGAATTGTGGGGCGTATTTTTGTCTTGATTAATTTAGGAATTTGAGCTTTAAAAATCAAATCAAATCTAAAATCAAGCAAAAAAGGGTATCTCTCAACCCTAGCCCGTCAGCTAACTTCGTAGGCATTGAGAGGAGACTGAAGAGACAGAATTTTAATTATGTTCTGATCTCATCAGTGTCCAAGGTTGGTACTAGTTAATATTTGCGTATCCAAGCTTAACTCTGCTGAGGTGAAATAAATGATATTGCAACTAAATATAGCTGCCATTTTTGCAGTTGCGGGACAAACTGTTTGGAGAAAAGCCAAACTTGTAATTTTTCAAGATACTTTTTTATTCCCAGCATTAGGCTGTTTAGGAATTATTTTATTGTGGTGGATAGTAGCATTAGCTAATCATGAATTAATGCCCACACCACCAGAAGCTTTAATTGCTAATTGGGACTATATCTTACATCCATTCTATGAAAGAGGTCCCGGTGATTTAGGCATTGGTTGGTTATTATTAGCAAGTTTACGGCGGGTAATATTAGGATTTGGTTTGGGTGCATTAGTCGCCATTCCCTTGGGATTTTTGATCGGAATGTCCAGACCGGCAATGCTGGCTTTTAATCCCATTATTCAGATTTTTAAACCAGTATCACCACTGGCTTGGTTGCCCATTTCTTTATCTCTGTTCAATTTAGCAGATCCTTCCGCTATTTTTGTGATTTTCATTACGTCGCTGTGGCCAACTATTATTAATACAGCGTTGGGAGTTTCTAATGTTCCTAAAGATTATTTAGATGTAGCACAAGTCTTGGGAATGAACCGCTGGGGACAGATTACCAAAATTATTTTACCTGCAAGTTTGCCCTATATTTTTACAGGTTTGCGAATTAGTTTGGGGATAGCTTGGCTGGTAATTGTGGCTGTAGAAATGCTCACTGGTGGGGTAGGAATAGGATTTTTTGTTTGGGACGAATGGAGTCGTTTAAATCTGAGTTCTGTATTTTTAGCCGTGTTTGTAATTGGCTTAACTGGGTTGATTTTAGATTACGGTGTGGGAAAACTTCAAGAGTTAGTTACTCACCGTTCAGGAAGTTAATGATTTAAACGCAGATAGAAGATGATGGACGCGGATAAACGCAGATGAATTTGTATTTTCATAAAATCCCAAATGATAAAAAGCTATGACTGAAAATCATTTAACTCGCAGGAATTTTATTACGGGAATAGGTGCGACAACTGCGGGAATGATATTATCATCCTGTAATGTTTCTGGAGATAGGTCTGCTAAGGGACTCACAGAAGAAGCTTTAGCGGTGACACCTGTAGTTAAATCCCAAGATTTAGAAAAATCGGATATTACTGTTGGTTATGTTCCTGTTAATGATTGTGCGCCATTTGCGATCGCTTGGAAAAAAGGATTTTTCCGCAAATATGGTTTAAATGTCACACTCAACCGCGAAGCCAGTTGGGCTACTTCCCGCGACGGCTTAATTTTTGGTCGTCTCGACGCTTCCCCCGTCGTTTCTGGTGCTGTTACCAACGCTAGAATAGGGGCTGAAGGGGCGCGTCATGCTCCCTTGTGTGCAGCAATGACCATTCACCGTCATGGTAACGCTATGACCATGAGTAAGGATATGTGGGACTATGGCATCCGTCCTTGGTTTGAATATCAGCAAAAATACGGTGATGGGGCTTTGGAAGCCTTTGGGCGGGACTTTCGCGGCTATTTTGACAAACAACCCCCGGAAAAGAAAGTTTGGGCTGTAGTCCTCAGTTCTGCCATTTATGAATACTTTGCTCGCTATCTTTCTGCTGCTGCGGGTGTTGATCCTTTAAAGGAATTTCGGGTAATCATTGTTTCTCCACCGCAAATGGTGACAAACATGAGAATTGGGGCAATGGAAGCTTACATGGTTGCTGAACCTTGGAACACTAGAGCAATTACAGGTAATGAAGGTATCGGTTTTACCTTTGCCCAAGGTAAGGAAATTTGGCAAGGACACCCAGATAGACTCCTGGGAGTAATGGAATCTTTTATTGTCAATTATCCCAAAACTTACCGTTCTTTGGTGAAAGCAATGATCGAAGCTTGTCAATATTGTGGAAAACCCGAAAATCGCCAAGAAATAGCCGAATTACTCACACAACGTTCTTTCACTGGGGCAAAACCCAAAAAGCCGGGTGTCCCTATTACTAAGTTTACTGGACCGGGAATTATTGGCAATTATAATTATGGTGGTTTTGATGGTAAAGACAGAACTATCAAAGCAGATGATACCACAATTTTTTATGATCTTCCTAATAGTATTCCCCACGAAAAAGGAGAACATTCCACATTTT